>CAZBZG010000045.1:0-21937 GCA_964496245.1 uncultured Planctomycetaceae bacterium
ATCGGCAAACGCACGCAGAATGTGTCGATCACGCGAGACGTTTCGGGCGAAGGCGTTCAGCAGGCGCTTCTGAAGATGCTGGAAGGAACGGTGTGCAACGTCCCCCCGCAGGGCGGACGAAAGCACCCGGAACAGCGCTACATCCAGATCGACACCTCGAACATCCTCTTCATCTGCGGCGGCACCTTCGATGGACTCGAGGAGATCATCGGCCGGCGCGTGGGCCACATGTCGATCGGCTTCCACCGGGAGCAGGGCAAGACCGCCGATCGGGAGCTCGGCGACCTGCTCGCCCAGGTCGACACCGATGACCTGCTCGAATACGGCATGATTCCCGAATTGATCGGGCGGCTGCCCGTGGTCGCCCCCATCCGCCCCCTCGACGAGGACGCGCTGATCCGAGTCATGCAGGAACCCAAGAACGCCCTCCTGCGGCAGTACGAGTACTTCTTCGAAGTGGAGGAGGCCGAGCTCGCCTTCAAGGATTCTGGACTGCACGCCATTGCCCAGAAGGCGATCGCCAAGGAGACGGGAGCGCGGGCGCTGCGGGGGATTCTCGAAGATCTGCTCGTGGAATTGATGTTCGACCTTCCGGAGCTTCCCGGGCCGTGCGCATTCGAGATCGACGGAGAATTCGTGGAACTCGGGTGGCCGGCCTATCGGGACAAGCACCAGCTGACCCAGCCGGGGAAAAACAAGGCGCGTCGGAAAGCCGGGCGGAAGTCGAAGAAAGAGGGGAAGGCGCCGCCGGAATCCGAGGAGCGCGAAAGCGCCTGATGCGGGACTCTGCGGGGCCGGAGCAGGGCCGCACCGATAGCGGGATCAAGTCTCCCCGCCGCTATCCTCGATACCCAGAATATCCAGATCGGTCTCTTCGCCCTTGAGCGCTTCCTGGGGCACCTCGAGCCAGATCTTGTCTTCGTCCACCTCGCGGCAGACCGCCGACAGCAACGCCTCGTTCTCCTGGCGTTCCACGAGCAGGGGGGCGCCGCGGTTGATCTGGATCAGACGTTGCGAGACGAGATAGGTGAGACGATGGCGACCGCCCACCTTCTCGGAGAGACGGTCGAGCTTGATGTCGTGCAGCGAATCGTAGAGATCCAAGGGACGCGTCCTTTCCTCGTGGGCGCGCGGACTCGGCCGGCACGCCCGCCGGCAGTGGTCCGCCTGGAGAACGAGCGTCGTTCCAATCGGTCCCGTCGCTCGGGTCCGCGGAGGGACTACTCTACGGCTGGGCGGGCCGGCGGTCAAGCAGAAAATGATCGGCCCCTCGGGGCGGTTCCCTCGGCGCTCCCGCGGTCCCCGGAAGGCCATGGGAGGCTGTGATTTCCCTTGACAAGGTTCGAGAGAACACGTAGAGTTGGTTGCACAATGGATGGGCAGGTGCTGGCAAGGACAGCACACGAGTACCGTGTGTCTCCCGGGATCCAAAAGGGGGGTTGTCGGTGGACGAGCAGGGGTTTGAGTTGGTCGGCAATACCCTGAAGGTGTCGGTCGATCTCGATCTGGATGCGGAAGAGGGATTCAAGAAGTCCGCCGAGAAGCTGCTGGCGGCTTCCGACAAAGAGCTCTATCTGGATCTGAGCGAAGTCGGATTCATCGGAAGCTCGTTTTTCGGCCAGATGTTCGTCCTCAACTACAAGGTCAAGAAGGACGGCCGCACCCTGACCCTGCGTACGCCCCGGCGCTTGATGTCGATTATGGAACTCTTGGGACTTCCACAACTTCTGCAGATCGAGGTCGTGGATCCCGAGCCCCCCGAACCCTCGGAGGACACCGGAGCAGCCGCAGAGGAAGAGGGCGCCTCCTGATCTCCGGCCGCAGGGGCGCGCCATGCTCACCATTCCGCGCCATGCCCACAGGACATCCTACCGCGTCTGCTACGCCGACACCGACCGGATGGGACGCCTCTACCATGCCCAGTACTTCGTCCTGTTCGAGCGGGGCCGCACCGAATTGCTCCGCGCGGCCGGTCGCCCGTATGCCCGGCTCGAGGATGAGGGTGTCTTCCTTCCCGTCCGGCAGTGCGAAGCCCGGTACTACGGGTCGGTGATGTACGACGATGCCTTGGAACTGCATACCTGGATCGCGCGGCTCCGTCGTGCCAGCGCTACGTTTGTGACCAGCGCCAGCCGGCAGGGAAACCCAAGCGTGCTTGCGGTGGGACGAGTGGAACTGGTCTGCATCTCTGCCGGCGGACAGCCTCGCCCCCTTTCGTCGGATCTAGCGAAGGCGATCGCTCCGTTTGTGGTCGAGGATGGAACTGGCACGAGCCAGTAGAGGAATACGCGGTGGCGGTGCTCGATCGAATGAGCCTGTGCGCGCTGCTCCTCGCGGGGCCGCTTTCGGCGTCCGCGGGCGAATCGGCGACCGACACCACAACACCAGCGGCTCCCGTTCCTGTGCAGGCCAACCTGCGCCGCGCGAAACGGTACTTTGACGGCGGCCGTTTTGCCCAGGCCGAAGCTATCTACGCCGACCTGCTCAAAAAGGGCGCCATCGAGGATCTCCACCGCGTCGAGG
Source organism: uncultured Planctomycetaceae bacterium (assembly GCA_964496245.1). GTDB lineage: Bacteria > Planctomycetota > SZUA-567 > SZUA-567 > SZUA-567 > CAZBZG01. The sequence goes on from CAZBZG010000045.1 coordinate 2,524, forward strand.
GCGCACGTTTCTATTGGGCGCGGTGCCGACTGGAACAAGCGACGTCTTCCGAAGAACTGAAGCGAGCAATCCAGCTGTTCCGCAAGGTGGCCGAGAACAGACTGCATCTCGACAACCCCGTCTACGACAAGGCGGCCCGCTTCTCGATCGGCCGCGCCTTTCTCAAGGCCGGTCAGCCGACCGAGGCGGCGGCGGCTTTGCGGGACGTGCTCGAACGCGAGCCCCCGCCGGAACTGGAGGCAGAGACGCGCTGGTACTGCGCCAAGGCCCTGCAAATGCAGGCCGACGGTTTGCAGGCGAGGACCGGGCCGTCAGGGAAACCGGCGGACAGTCGGCGGAAGGTGTTGCTGCGCGAGGCCGTAGGCATGTTGAGGGAAATCACCATGGCCCATCCCCGTAGCGCCCACGCCGAGAAGGCCGAGGTCGATCTCATCCGCCTCTACATGGACCTCCGACAGCATCAGAAGGCGATTATGCGGGCGGGCGATTTCCTGAAGCGCCCCCGCGCGACCAAGGCCAACCGCGCCCGCGTCCTGCTTTTTCGCGCGCAATGCGCCTACAGCCAGGGCGAGCTCAATGCCGCGGTACACTTCTACGGACAGCTTCTGGAGGGGGAGGACCTGCCGCCGAAGGTCCGCTTGGATGCGCTCTACGAGCTCGGGTGGGGGCTGTCCCGCTTGGCACAGACGGCCGGGGGGGAAGCCTTCCTGCGCATGCTGAGCCGTGCGCGGCGACGCATGTCCCAGGCGCTTCGAGCCATGCCCGAGACGGACAGCCGCCGCAACTCGGCGCTGTACATCCTTGCCGAGGTACTCGTCAAGCTCGGCGAATACCGGGAAGCCACGGAACGGCTCGAACCGCTTCTCCAGAATGCCGCGTGGCGGGGACGGGCCCACTACGTGGCCGGGCAGGCCTGCCGGGGGCGGCATGACTACAACCAGGCGCTCACACATTTTAAAAAGGCGTTCGCGGCGGTCGAACAGCAGCGGCCGAGTCGCTTCCTCGTGGAGGTCTTGCGCCATCTGGCCGAATTGGAGACCGAGCGCCGGGCCTACGGAGAGGCGCTCCAGTATTACCGCCGTATGGGCACGGCAGCCAGAGAGCTTCGCGACTACGCGACACTTGCGGCATCCGAATTGGGCATTGCGAAATCGCTGATCGATCTCGTCGGCCCCCAGGAGTCGCAAGCCGAAGCGGAGGAGGCGGCCGCGCCAGCGGAAGATGGCGACAGGCGCCCGCCCGGGATCCACCATCTGGACAAAGCCATCGCTGTGTTGGAACGGCTGCGCAAGCGGTACAAGGACCGCGTCCGCGCAGACGAACTCGCGTACGAGGAGGGCCGAGCGGATTTCTACACGGCCCTCGTGCTTCACTGGGCCGCGCTGGCCAAGGGAGAGCGCCGGGACCATCGCGTCGATCAGGTACTGCAGCTTCATGCGCAGGCCGCCAAGCACCTGGAAGCGTCGCGGAAGGCCAATCCCCGGGGGCACTGGGCCCCCTGGGCGAGCTTCACGCTGGGTCGCGCGCGGGCGGCTGAAGGCGCCTATCTCGAGCGAGAGGCCGCTCGTCTGCACCGCGCGGGGCGCCTGGCGGAAGCCGAAAGCCGTCGGCACGAGGCGCGCGAACGGCTCGAGTGGGCGCTGGCACCGTTCCGCGACGCCATACACACATCCGACCGCGATGCCCTGCTGCGCGCCAGGTCCCGCATGCGACTGGGTGAAGTCTACTTCCAGTTGGAAGCGTATGCCAAAGCTGTCGAGCCCTTCCGCGCCGTGGCCAACGACCCGGAAATGCCCGAACGATTCCGGTTTCCGGCCACCCGCGCATGGGCCGAGGCGCTGGACCGCCTGGGACGCACCGACGAGGGGGTGCGCCGGCTTCGGCCCCACATAGAGCGCGATCCCGCGTCCGCCATCCTTGCGGGACGATTGCTCGAGAAGCTGCAACGCCCGCGCGAAGCCTATCAGAGCTACCGAGCGGCTGTGCCGGCCGCAGACGCGGCGCACCAGCGAAATGTGGCAGCCGAGGCCCGCTACCGTGCCTCCCGTCTGGCCCTGCGGAAGGCGGCACAGATCGTCCCCGCATCCGAGGAGGAGGCCTTTCGGCGCACCGCCGAGAAGGGACTCCGCAAGCTGGCGAGTGACGATCCCCAAACGGATTGGGCAAGCCAGGCGCTTCTGGAACTCGGGGCCCATCTCCTGGAGACGGGGCGCTGGCAGGAGGCGGTCCGTCTGGCAGAGAAGACCGCGGCGGAGACAGGGGCATCGGGACTTTTCGGGAATGTGATCCACCAGACAGCCTACCTGCTCAAGGGGCGGGCATTGCTCGCAGGCCGCCGTCCGTCGGCTGCGGCAGAGGCCCTGGAGGAGGCGATCGATGTGCCGGGCAGAGCCGCGCATCAACGCGCGCTGCGGGCAGCTGCTACGCGGGAACTCGGGAACGTGGCCCGTGCCAGCGGCGATCCGAAGAAAGCGCTCGATCGGTACGGCGACGCCTTCGCGAGATATCCCGACGTTGCGAGCGAGGCCGACCAGGCGCGCGTTGCGACAACCGAGGTCCATCTGGAGCTCTGGCAGGAGGCGATGAACAGCGCCCGCGCTCAATCGGATGATGCGCTGGCCCAAGCCCGACGCGCGCAGGCCCGGCAACATCTGGAGCGGGCCTACAGGGTCTTGGAAGGCGGCCAGGACCGCGCTCTCATGCTGGAGACGCGCCGCCGTCTCGACCAGGCGGTCAAGCAGGCGGAGGAGCGAAGGCGGACCGGGGGCCTTTGAATACAGCCCGGCACACATCGCCGGTACCGTGGTGAGCTGGCATGGAACACCTCGTACGATCCATCCTGGAAGGGCGGCGCCCCGGCCCCGGCGGCGCTGTGCTCCGCATGATTTTGGCCCCGCTGGGGCTGGCCTACGGGTGCCTTGCGGCCGGACGTACGGCAGCGTACCGCTATGGCCTCCTCGCCTCCCATCGCGTCGAAGTGCCGGTCATCAGTGTGGGCAACTTGACCGTCGGCGGAACGGGCAAGACGCCATTTGTCGTCTTGCTGGCACGCTATCTGTCCGACGCTGGCCGGCGGCCCGCGATTCTCCTGCGCGGCTATGGATCCGCGGAACCGCAAGCCGCCGACGAAGCCAGGCTCCTCGGACAGCTCCTGCCCGATATCGCCGTGCATCCCCATCCGGATCGTGTGCGGGCGGCGCAGGAGGCCGTCGAGCGAGGCGCGGATGTCCTGGTACTCGACGACGGCTTTCAGCATCACCGCCTACAGCGGAACCTCGACATCGTGCTGCTGGATGCCACCGCTCCGTGGGGCGGAGGGCTTCCGCTGCCCGCCGGCCTGCTCCGCGAGTTCCCTCGTGCGATCCGACGCGCTGATGTGGTGTGCCTTACGCGGACATCCGCACACGAAGCCGAATCGTCCGCCCCATCGCAGAAGCTCGCAATCCTTCACCGCCTCGTTCCGCAAACACCCGTCGCCTGTGCAGCCGTTCGGCCGGTGCGGCTACGCGATTTGAATGGTCGATCCCATCCCCTGGAGACGCTGGCCGGCCGGCGGGTGGCAGCACTTGCGGGCATCGCGCGGCCGGACGCGTTCTCCAAGACCCTCCGCGAGCTCGGGGCCGAAATCGCGTGCTCCTTCGCCCTTCCGGACCACCATGCTTATCCGCCCGGCGCGGCCGACCGTTTCCTCGCCCGGGGCAAAGCGGAAGGCATCCCCCTCGTGACCACCGAGAAGGACGCGGTCAAGCTCACCGAACAGGTGACCGGCCCCGACCGGGAACGGGTCTGGGTGCTGGGCATCGAACTGGAGATCTGGAAGGGCGGGGAGGCCCTCTTCAGCCGCCTGCAGGAAGCGATTCCGTGATCGCGGAGGGCAACCACTCCCACGGTCCCACCCGGCCGCGCACGCGCACATTGTCGGCCAACCGGTGCACCTCGAGATGCGTCACGACCCGGGCTTCAGACATCGAAGCGGTGCCCATGCCGGCCACGGGGGAGAGGGCCTCGGCCCCGCCGATGAGCTTGTTGCCGAGGTAGACCTCGATCTCGTCCACCAGAGACGCTTCGAGCAGCGCGCCGGCCAACGTCGCCCCTCCTTCGCAGAACACCGTCCGAACGCCCCGTTCGGCCAGCGCCTCGAGACCGGCCGACAGATCTACCCGGTCCTGCGCCGCAGGCACACGGAGCACCGTGGCTCCCGCCCCCTCCAGTTGCTCCACACGCGCGTCGGTGGCTGCATCCGTGGTCACCACGACAATCTCGCCCGCGCCCTCTTGGAAGACGCGCGCAGTGCGGGAGAGGCGGCAGGTGCTGTCGAGGATGACACGGCGCGGCTGGGGGCGGGCCGCATCGCGTACGGTCAGCCGCGGGTTGTCCACCAGCGCGGTGCGCACGCCAATCATGACCGCATCGTGCTGCGCCCGGCTCGCCTGAACGGAGGCGCGGGCCAGCCCATTGCTGACCCATCGGCTGTCGCCGCTCCGGCTCGCGATCTTGCCATCCAGGGTCATGGCGTACTTGAGCGCCACAAAGGGACGGCCCGTGGCCAGGCATTTGAGGAACCCCCGTATGACGTACGCCGCCTCGGCTGCCAGAAGCCCCGTCTCCACGACGACACCAGCGGCTTCGAGGACGGCCCGTCCGTCTCCACTCTCCGGATGGGGATCGTCCAAGGCCGCCACCACGCGCCGCACGCCAGCCTCGATCAGCGCCCGGGTGCACGGCGGCGTCTTCCCTTCGTGCGCGCAGGGCATGAGCGTGACGTACGCCGTAGCGCCCTGTGCCCGTTGGCCCGCCTGGAGCAGGGCCCGCTGCTCCGCGTGCGGCCCGCCAAAGGCCTCATGGAAGCCCTCCCCCACCGCATCTGCCCCGCGGGCGAGCACGCAGCCCACCGGCGGGTTGGGGCTCACCCGCCCCTGGCCCTGCTTCGCTAAGGCGAGAGCCCGCAGCATGTGCTCGCGGTCCATGTCGCTGAGGGCCATGACTCCACGAACCCCTTTCCGCTCCATCACGGCGGCCGCGGGCGGCTGCCGATGCCGAACGCGTCGCAGCGCATCATCCTATCCGCCTTCTTCGGCCGTGCGATTCCGGACCACCTTGATGCGGTCCACCTTCCGTTCGTCCGCCGCCAAGACTTCGAGTTCGAGGGGCCCATACGTGAACCGCTCGCCCGACTGGGGGATGTGCCCCAGCTCGTCCAAAACAAAGCCGGCCACAGTCTCGTAGTCGTCGTTCTCCGGGATGACATCCGCGTGGAGGACCTCGTTCACTTCATGCACGTGGGTCTGGCCCTCGACCACGTAGGTGTCGTCGTCGAGCCGTTGGATCTCGACCGGGATCTCGCCCTCGTCGAATTCGTCCTGGATCTCTCCCACGATCTCTTCGAGCACGTCCTCGATGGTCACGACGCCAGCGGTTCCGCCGTATTCGTCGAGCACGACGCAGAGGTGGACCTGATTCCTCTGCATTTCGTGGAGCAGTTCGCTGACCTTTTTGGTCTCGGGCACGAATACGGGCTTGCGCAGGATCTCCTGCAGCGGCGGGAGCTCGTCGCGGGGTGTCTCCCAGTAGCGGAAGGCGTCGCGCACGTAGAAGATGCCCAAGACGTTGTCCCGGGTGCCGCCGTGTACCGGAAGGCGGGAGTGGCCCTCTTCGACCGCCACGCTGATGGCGTCCGACAGCGACAGGTCGGACACGAGCGAAACCATCTCCGTTCGCGGCGTGAGAACGTCGGCCACGTCCGCGTCCTTGAGATCGAAGATGCCCTCGATCATCTCCTTCTGCTCTTCCTCTACCACTTCGTCCAGAACCCCATCGGAGACGGCGGCCATGACCTCCTCCTCGCGGGCTCCGCTGGAGGGGTTGGGATCGAACCCGAGGCTGCGCGCCACGACCTGCTGCCCAACCAGGATGACGCGCACGAAAGGACGCAGGGGATACGTGAGGAAGTATCCGAGGGCGGCGACTTCACGGACCAGCCGTTCCGACGCAGCTTCCCCCGCCAGAACGGCGACAGCGCGCAGCAGGCCGGTGACCGCCAGGAGCAGGATCGCGCGCAGCACCCACGACTGCCAGTGCGAAGCCGGCGCCACCCAGAGTACGGCCGCGTACAGAAGGAACGCCCCCATGGCCAGAGCCTGCCAGAGCGCCGCGGCGAGCCGGACCGTGCGTTCGTCATCGATGACCCGTCGGAGAAATCCGTTCATCGTCTCCCCGCGCTCGTTGAGGAGGAGCTCAAGACGCGAGCGGCTGAGGGCCCGCAATGCGCTGGCATAGATGCCGCCCAAGGTCCCGAGGATGGCCAGGCCGCCCGCCATGATCGATTGCTGCAGGGTTGCCCCGTCCACGCCCGTCTCCTTTTCTATCCGGATTCGCTCATGTCGTCGATCATCAGGCCGTGTTTCCGGAAAATCTCCTCCTGGGCCTGGACCATGGCCTGACGTCCCGCCTCGGTGTGATCCTCCATCCCGAGGAGATGGAGAAGTCCGTGCAGGGCATACAGGGTCACTTCGTCCCGGATGCGCAACCCCCGCTGTTTGGCCTGCTGTCGAGCGACATCCACGTTCGCGGCAATGTCTCCCAGATGGACGAAACCGGTGGTCTGGTCCGGTTCTGCGTCCGGGAACGCCAAGACGTCCGTCGAGACCCGCCGATGCCCGACCCATCGCGCCATCTGGCACATGCGCTGGTCATCCACCAACAGCAGATTGAGCGTGACGCATCCGCGTCCCCGGCGTTTCCAGGTGTTCGTGAGAATCCGCTCTAGCTGGGACCGAGGGGCGGGATATCCCGCCTTCTCGTTGAGGACGCGGAGAATCAAGCGGTTGGGCGTTGGTCTCTCCTTTCCGCGTTTCGCGTGCGGTCGGTCGCGGTCTCGTCGGGATACTTGACGCGCGAATGAAACATACTCGTCAAAATGCGGACGAAGGCTTCCTCCACCCGCGTCAGATCGGTCAATGTCAGACCGGAGGAATCGAGTTGCCGGTCGAGGAGCCGATCCATGATGATGGCCCGCACGCGCTTTCGGATGTGGGCGGGAGTGGGCCGCTCCATGGCACGGCTGGATGCCTCCACCGAATCGGCCAGCATGACCAACGCCGCCTCCCGGCATTGCGGGATGGGGCCGGGGTATCGAAAAACGGCTTCGCTGACGGTCGCCGTCTCCGGGGCTTGCGTCTGCGCGCGATGATGGAAGAAGCTCACGAGCCCTTTTCCGTGGTGTTGTTCGATGACGTCGATGATGGAGCGCGGCAGGGCATATTCGCGCGCCATCTCGGCTCCATCCTTGACGTGCGCGATGATGATCAGGGCGCTCAGGGTCGGAGCCAGGGAGTCATGCCGACTCACGCCTGCTTCGTTCTCCGCGAAATACTCGGGCTTCATCAGCTTCCCGATGTCATGGTAGTAGCTGCTGACCCGGGCCAGAAGCGGATTGGCGCCCACGGACTCGGCCGCGGCTTCGGCCAGAGTGCCGACGATGACGCTGTGATGATAGGTTCCCGGGGCCTGGACGACGAGCTGCCGGAGGCAGGGGTGCTCCTGGTCCTGGAGTTCCTGGAGGCTGATGTTGGTCGTGACCCGCAGAGCCGACTCGGCCAGCGGCAGCAGGAGAACCAAGAGGATGCCGCAGACGAACCACATGGCGAGCGCGGACAGACCGAGCACGAAGAGATAGCGCTGCGTGCCCATCTGGAGAAAAGCGTCAAGCGACAGCGCGAACTCCGGGGTCTCGCCCGCGGCGAGCCGCCAGGCGGCGAGAACGATCGCGGCAACCAAACCGCTCAACAGCGCCGTGCTGAGCAGAGTCAACCGATGGCGGAGCGTGCCGGCCACGGAAGCGAAGAGCCAGCCGGAGGCCAGGAACGCGCCGATGACACCGGGCCGGCCTTCCAGAAGAACCATGAAAATGAGGCCCGTGCCGGTGACCGCCGAGACCGCGGCCCGGCTGCCCACGAGCAGGCCACCGAGCCCGGCCAGCAGGCCGATGGGGATGAGGGTCGCGGGCAGGCCGTAATGAATGACCAGATGCGTGACCGCGATCAACAAGAGCATGAGCCCCAACAAACCGGCCATGCGCCGATCGCCGCCTTCCTGCACGGCGAAGAGAGGGCACAAGTAGAAGACCAGCCCCACCAGCACGGCCAGGATGAGCACGGTCTTTCCCACGAACCGTTCGGCCAGCGTCTTCCAGCCCCGTTGAATGCGAAAGGCCCTTTCCTCGGCACGCAGCCGGTCCAGTGCAGATGGCCAGATGCGTTCTCCTCGCCGGAGCAAGACTTCGCCTCGTTGGATCTCGTTGATCTGGCGGCTCGTTTGGACGAGCTGCTGCCGCAGTTCGGCGTCGGAGGCGGCCTTGTCGTATTCCAGACTGGGCTGCATCCGACTCAGCAGGATGTCGCGCAGCGTGGTGCGGAATGTGCGACTCAGACGATGCATGCGGTCGCTGAACCCCTCGTCTAGGATGCGGCGCACGGCGCTGGGGTGGATCGGGCCCCGCGATTCTCCGGCGAGGGAGACCTGCCGGACTTCGCCGAGATGATTCGCGATACGAATCGACTGGTTGCGCTCGGCCTGGTATCGCTCCTCGGACAGCAGGCCACGCTCATGGACCTTCTCCCGCAGCATTTTCTGAAACGGCGCCACGATGTGACTGAAGGGTTTGATCCAATCCTTGTGCGCATGAAGCTCCCGGCTCAATACTTCGGCCTGTTGCTCGGTGAGCGCGATCGATTTCTGCTCGGCATAGGCCATGAGCGCGGCCGCGTCTTTGGTCTTGGCTTCGTCCAGCACCTCCCAGAGGGGACCCGTCACCTGCGTGATCCAACGCAACTGGGGTACTTCCCGGTAGAGCCGGGCATAGTTCCGTTTGATCGCCTCTTCGCTCCTGCGTTCCGCCTCGAGATCGACCCACCCAAACGAGACGCGGCTCTCGATGTCGCGGCTGGCCACGGCGCCGAGATGGTACGGAATCGGATAGATGCCCCAGGCCAGGGGGAGGACCGCCAGGACCGTCAAGAGGACGGCGGAGTGGATATAGATCGGCGACACGCCCGCCCACGGACGATCCAATCCGAATCGGCGCCACCCCCTGCCGACAGGATCCAGCCGGCGCTGGCGTTCCTTGGCGATCCTGGCTTTGCGCCTATTGCCGGCCACGGTCGGTTCCTTTTCGCGAAGGCGAGGCGTCGGCGTCCGCAGACGGCGGCGCGGGCGGCCGTTCCACGGAGGCGGAGGCGTTGCGGGCCTCGTCGTGCTCGTAGGCATCGACGATTGAGCGGACGAGTTCGTGGCGCACGATGTCTTCGCCGGTCAGCCGGACCACCTCGACATCGTCGAGCTGCCCCAGGAGTTCCAGAGCGTGAACCAAGCCGGATGATCCGCTGGCAACCAGGTCCACCTGCGTCAGGTCTCCGGTCACCACGCACCGGGCCTGGGCACCGAGCCGGGTCAGGAGCATCTTCATCTGGAGTGGCGTGGTGTTCTGGGCTTCGTCGAGGATCACGAAACTCCGATCGAGCGTCCGTCCGCGCATGAACGCCAGAGGCGCGACTTCGATCACCCCCGTCTCGGTATAGTGGGTGATCTGACGGCGGCTCAGCATGTCGTCCAGTGCATCATAGACGGGCTTGAGGTAGGGATCCACCTTTTCACGCAGATCACCCGGGAGAAAGCCGAGGCGTTCGCCCGCCTCTACGGCCGGCCGCGTGAGGACGAGGCGTTTCACGACACCATGGCGCAGGGCCTCCACCGCACAGGCCACAGCCAGGTACGTCTTGCCCGTGCCGGCCGGTCCCACGCCGAAGGAGAGCGTGTGCGTCCGCATGGCCTGCAGATAGGCACGTTGCCCCTTGCTTCGCGCGGAGATCTTGCGGCGTTCGGTATAGACGACTCCCTCGGCCCGCCGGTCGTCGTCCTCGGCCGCCAATTCCATGAGCACGGCCAATTCTTCGGCCAAGTAGGTCTGTCCCTCCTGTACGGCATCGATGAGGCGCTCGACCACGTTCACGGCCCGCGCGACCTGTTCGCGCTCGCCGTCGATCACCAGTTGCCCCTTTCGCGCCACGAGCTTGACCCCGAGTTCGGCGCGAAGCATACGGAGGTGCGCATCATTGGGCCCGAACAGGATCCGGAGTTCGTCCTGGGTCGAGGGCAACTTGACTTCGGCCCGCACGTAAGCTCCTAACCGGCGCCGGCGCGCGCCCCACCCACGAGAATGAGGTAATAGTACATGGCCGGCGCGCTGATCATCAACGAATCCACGAGATCCAAAACGCCGCCGAAGCCGGGAATGGAAGTCCCCGCGTCCTTCATCTCGCTGTCCCGTTTGAACGCCGATTCGACCAGATCTCCGAGGAGCGAGGAGAGGGCGAGCACGACGGCCAGCATGATGACCTTCGGCCACCCCAGGCCCGCGATCGCCCCGTGCGTTCGGGCGGCGATCAGGCTGACCACGGCCACGCTGGCCGCCACGCCGCCCGCCACCCCTTCCCACGTCTTCTTCGGACTGAGTTGCGGGCACAGCTTGTGCCGGCCGAGTCGGCTCCCCACGAGATAACCGCCCACGTCCGCCGCCTTGGCCCCCACGATGCAGAAGACCACGAACTCGACGCCGTCGGAGACCCAACCATCGGAACCCGACAGGCTGAGGTGTCGCATGCGGGGAAGGAACGAGGGCAGGAACCATACATAGAGCAGGCCCAGCAGCGTCGTGCCGATATTGGCCATGGCCCCGAGCGGCTGTCGGCGCACGACGGGGACCAGAAAGCAGCCGATGACCGTCGCGGCCACCAGGGTGGTCATCACGTCGGGGTGAAGCCGTTCGAGACTGTGCCATTTCTCCAGGCACCACCGCTCGTGTCCGAAGACCAAGGCCGGCCCTAGGATCATGCCGAACCAGCTGAACGGCTGCCAACCGCGGCCGCGCGCCATGCGGTAGAACTCCCGCAGCCCCATGAAGGTGAATACCGCCATGGCCGCTGCCAGACCCCATCCGCTTTCGTAGTGGAGATCCGCCCACAGTGCGCCAACCATGGCGGTGCCGACGATCACCGCGGAGACGATACGCAGACGCAGCATGAACGGATCACCCCTTCTTCTTCACGATCTTGCCGAAGGTCCGAATGCGTCGCTGGTAATCTCGGATCGCCTCGGCGAGTTGCTCACGTCCGAAGGCGGGCCAGCAGACGGGCGTCGAATGGTACTCGGCATAGGACGCCTGCCACAAGAGAAAGTTGCTCAAGCGCATCTCTCCGGCGGTCCGGATCAGGAGATCGGGATCGGGCATGCCCGCCGTATCGAGGTACTGCGCGAAGTCCTCTTCCGTCAGGGACGCCGCGTCGAGCTTCCCATCGCGGGCGGCCGCGGCGATCCGGCGCACCGCACGCACAATCTCGTCCCGGGCACCGTAGCTCAATGCCACCACGAGCGTCAGCCCCGTATTGCCTTCGAGCCGCTGGATGCCCTTGGCGAGTTCCTCTCGTGTTCGTACAGGCAGGCGGTCGAGATCGCCGATCGTGGCCAGCCGCACGTTGTTGTGATCCAGACGGTCCACCTCCTTGCGGAGATAGCGGACGAGCAGTTCCATGAGCGCGGTCACTTCGTCTCTGGGGCGCCTCCAATTCTCGGTCGAGAAGGCGTAGAGAGTCAGGTACTCGATGCCCCATTCGCCGCACGCTTCGACCACCCGTCGGACGGATTCGGCGCCCGCCCGGTGTCCGTAGATCCGCGGCTTGCCGCGCGTCCGCGCCCAGCGTCCGTTTCCGTCCATGACGATGGCGACGTGCCGCGGCAGCGGGGTCGGCGCAAATGGCAGGTCTTCGTTTTCGCTGCTCTCGTCCATAGAAATGCTGTGGGCCCTCGCAACGCCCTTCCATTCTACCGCCGCTCCCCGGACACGGACAAGGGGAAAATGCCACGGGCTGGCTCGCGGAGGCTGTCAGTCGAAGAGCAAGGTCTGTTGCCGCTCCGGACCGAAGCTGACCGATGCGATGCGCGTGCCGAGCGTCTCGCCGACGCAGCGCACGTAATCCTGCGCGGCTTGGGGCAGGCTCTGCAGGGAAGTGCAGCTACCGAGTTCGGTCTTCCAGCCTGGCAAGGTCTCGTACTCCGGTTCGCAGCGCTCCAGATCGTGAAGGTCGGCCGGAAAGCTTTCCAGAAGCTCGCCATCCAGCCGGTAGCCCGTGCAGATCTGCAACGTGTCGAACTGGGAAAGGACATCGAGTTTGGTGATGTGGACATGCGCCACACCGTTCACGCGCACCGCGTACCGTCCGACGACCAGATCGAGCCAGCCGCAGCGGCGGGGGCGTCCGGTTGTGGTCCCGAATTCATCCCACTGGTTGGCGCCCGTGCCCCGCAGGTGCTCGCCCGTCTCGTCCGTCTGTTCGGTGGGGAAAGGGCCCGCCCCGACGCGCGTCGTGAACGCCTTCAGCACCCCATGCACCTCGCGGAGGGTTCCGGGCGGGAGGCCAGTCCCGGTGCAGAGCCCCCCCGCCGTCGTATTGGAGCTCGTCAGAAACGGATACGTGCCGAAGTCGATATCGAGCATGGCGCCCTGCGCACCCTCGAGCAGGATCTCTTCGTTCCGGTCGAGCGCCTGATGCAGGTACGCGACGGTGTCTGCGATGCACGGCTGGAGGCGTTCGAGCGCGGGGCGAATCTCCTCCAGCATCTTCCGGACGTCGATCTCCTCGCCGCCCTGGTCCCGCAGGGCGCGGTTGACTGCAGACATGCGCTCGCACACGGAATCGACGAGGGCGTCGATCGTCCGAGCCTGGTGCCAGCGCAGGCCGATCCGGTTGATCTTGTCGGCATAACAGGGTCCGATGCCCCGCCGGGTGGTGCCGATGCTGCTCTTGCCGCGCCGGTCCTCGCGCAATGCGTCGAGAGAACGGTGAAGCGGCAGCAGGATGTGCGCCCGGTCGCTGAGGTGCAGGCGGTCGAGGATCTGCAGGCCGCGGTGCTCCAGTTCGTCAATCTCCTTGTTCAGCGTGAGCGGATTGACCACCGCGCCATTGCCGATGACCACGTGCAAGTCTTCGCGCACGGCACCGGACGGCAGGAGATGGAGCTTGAAGACGTCCTCGCCGACTACAACGGTGTGACCCGCGTTGTCACCACCCTGGGCGCGCACGACCACGTCGGCGCTTTCGCCGAGAAGGTCGACGATCTTTCCCTTGCCCTCATCCCCCCATTGAAGTCCGACGACGGCCTTCACCCCCATGCTGGTTCCCCTTTTGGTCAGGTCACGCGCAGCGGCTTCCGACCGACTGCGAAGCCGTAATCGCAGCCGAGCAGCCCGGCCTCGATCAGCCTGGATTCGGTTTCGATCAGGACCGGCAGAATGCGTTCCGCTTCCGCATCGGCGCCGGCAAAATTGTGGGCGATGCCGGCGAGCAGAGGAGCCAGCAGCGTCCCACCCAACGGAACGTAGTCGATCAGCTTCAGCTTGGCCCGCATCACCCCCAGCAGATCTTCGGATCGGACGGCCCGGTCAGGCGCGTGCTCAATCATATAGCCCAGCGGCGGCCGCTCCTGCAAGTCTCGGACCTCGCCTGTCGTGTCGCGGCGCAGGCCTTCGGGTAGGAGCGCCAGCAAGGCGTTCACCAGACCCACCTGGCGGTCGGTGTACTGCAAGCGATTGGGGCCGAGATACTCCAGCGCCACGAACTGGCCAATCGGATCCAGCACGTTGACGATTTGGTCGAAGAGGCATTCGAGTTCCGCGATGCGATGCAGGAACTCATGCGAGGCCACGAGGTGGAAGGGACCGGTCGGGAAGTCCTCCTTCCGCAGGTCGATGCAACGGTACTCGACATCGCGCAGCCCCGTCTCCCGAGCGCGCTCGATCCGGTCGGGACGCGTATCCACCACAACCACGCGGCTCTCCGGAATCACGCGACGCACGCTCCGCTCGAGGGGGGTGGGGCCGCCCGTTCCCAGGCAGAGCACCTGCAACCCCGTGCGCGGCAGTTTGCCTCCCCACCGGTTGATCGCATATTCCACGAAGTCCTGGTACCGCTGGGCGCGGCTGCCGTAGAGGCGTTCGCGCTGCATCTGCTCGATCAGCGGAACGGTCGTCCAGTCCGAGGGCACCGCCGGGGCCATCGGGGGCGGCTGGGGATCGGTCGGCTCGTCCCGCCAGAAGGCGTCGAGCACGAGCAAACCGGCGGCCCGTAGCCACTGGACCGATTGCCGGCCGGCAACGAACACCCCCCGGCCCGCCTTGACCAAGAGATCGGCTGCCGTCTGTTTCCACGCGCCTTCCATGGAGTCGACCCACCCCGGCATCAGAGACTCCGTTCCTGCCCCTGGCATCGCGCCCGGATCGCAGGATGTTGGGCGTTCGCGACCCGCACGCAACGGAGGATTAGCCTTCCAGCTCCTTCAGCAGGGCGGGGATGACTTCGAACAGATCCCCGACGATGCCGTAGGTGGCGATGTCGAAAATGGGGGCGTCCTTGTCCTTGTTGATCGCCACGATCACGTCGGAACTGGACATGCCGACCTGGTGCTGAACGGCGCCTGAGATGCCGCAGGCGACATAGAGTTTGGGTTGGACCGTCTTGCCGGTCTGGCCCACCTGATGGCTGTAGGGGATCCACCCGGCATCCACGGTCGCTCGGCTGGCACCGACCGCTCCGCCCAGTGCTGCGGCGAGGCGTTCGATCAGCCGGAAATGCTCGGGGCCGCCGATTCCGCGTCCGCCGGAGACGATGATGTCCGCATCGGTCAGGTTGACGGCGCTGGCTTCTTCGGGAAGGAATTCGAGCCGTTTGGTTCGTGACTGTAGGGATGCCCCGTCCGCATCGATCCGTTCGACGCGTCCACCCCGGCCGCCGTCTCGGTCGGCTTCCTTCATGACCTTGTGGCGGACGGTCGCCATCTGGGGACGGTTGTGCCGGCAGAGGATCTGCGCCATGATGTTGCCGCCGAACGCCGGCCGGGTCTGCAGGAGCAGACGCTCGTCGGTGATATCCAGTCCCGTGCAATCCGCCGTGAGCCCGGTCTCAACGCGCACGGCAACGCGGGCCAGAAAACTGCGACCGATGGGCGTGGCCCCCGCGAGCACCACGGACGGCTTGCGCGCAGCGATGAGCTTGGAGAGCACGGCCGCGTAGGGCTCGGCGGCATAAGCGGCCAACGCCGGGTCATCGACCTGGAGCACGTGGTCCACCGGGTACGCCAGCAGCTCCGTGCAGGCGTCGTCCATCTCATGGCCCAGGACGACCACTGAGAGCGGTTCACCGAGCTTGTCGGCCAGTTCCCGTCCCTTGCCGATCAGTTCGCGGACCACCCCCTGGATCTCGCCGTCGATCTGCTCCCCGAAGACCCAGACGCCCTGGTAGGCGCTCAGGTCCTCGGTCGCGGTCTTCTCCGCGCGTTCGAGCCGGATGGCGCCGAACTTGCACGATTCCACGCAGGCGCCGCAGAAGGTGCAATTGGCGTTGACCACCGCCACCTTGTCCTGCATCTCCAAGGCGCCGAACGGACACGCCTTGAGGCAGGCGCCGCAGCCTACGCACTTCTCGGTGAGGATGATGAGTCGGTCTTCGGACATGGATGTGAATGGCCTCGCGTGACTAGATCAGTTGATCCTTCTTGAGTCGGTCGATCAGGGCGTGAGCCACTTCCTGCGCGGTCTCGCCCTCCAGTCGTTCACCGCCCGTCCGCTGCGGCGGGGAGAAGATCTTCTCCACAGCCGTCGGGCTCCCCTTCAGCCCGATCGTCTCGGGGTCGGCCTCGATGTCGGCATGCCCCCAGACCTGGACCTCGGCCTTCTTGGCCTTCATCTTGCCCTTGAGGCTGGGGAGTCGCGGCTCGTTGATGTCCTTGACCACCGTGAGCACGGCGGGGAGTCCGGTCTCGACGACCTCGGTCCCCGTCTCCATCATGCGCTCCACCACGGCGCGGCCCTTCTCGATCTCCCGGATCTTCGAGACATAGCAGACCTGCGGCAGGTCCAAATGGCAGGCGATGCCGGGCCCCACCTGTGCCGTGTCGCCGTCGATGGCCTGCTTGCCGCAGAGGATGAGGTCGGCGCCCATCCGGCGGATGGCGGTGGCCAGCGTGAGGCTCGTGGACCACGTGTCGGCGCCGGCGAAGACGCGATCCGAGAGAAGGACCACCTCGTCGACACCCACGCTGACGGCCTCGCGAAGGGCGGCCTCCACCTGGGGCGGGCCCATGGAGAGGGCCGTGACCTTGCCTTCGCCGAGGCGCTCGCGGATTTGGACCCCCTCTTCGATGGCATAGGTATCGAAGGGGTTGATGATCGCGTCGACGCCCTCTCGAATGAGGGTGTTCGTTTCGGGATCGATGTGCACCTCGGTCGTATCGGGGACCTGTTTGATGCAGACGATGATGTTCACGCCACGGGCTCCCTGAGCGATTGGCTACTTCTTCTTCCCTGCGGCTTCCTTGATGAGTGCGCGGGCGATCTCGTCACGCTGAATTTGATTCGTGCCCTCGTAGATTTGCGTGATCTTGGCGTCTCGCATGTACTTCTCGATCGGGTATTCCTTCATGTACCCGTAGCCGCCGAAGACCTGCAAGGCATCCACGGTGACGCGCATGGCGGTATCCGAGGCAAAGACCTTGCTCATCGCGCTGTAGGCGGTGGGTCGCTTGGCACCGGCGTCGATGGTCCTAGCGACGGCGTAGACGAGGGCGCGCGCGGCCTCGATCTGGGTGGCCATGTCGGCCAGCATCCACTGCAGTCCCTGGTTGCTGATGACGGCCCGGCCGAACTGCTTGCGTTCGCGCGCGTAAGCGACGGCCAGGTCGAGCGCGCCCGCGGCAATGCCCACGGCCTGGGAGCCGATCCCGGGGCGCGACATATCAAAGGTCTTCATGGCGGTCATGAAGCCGGTCCCGGCCTTGCCGAGAAGGTTCTCCTTGGGGAGGCGGCAATCCTGGAAGATCAGCTCGCGGGTAGACGAAGCGCGGATCCCCAGTTTGTCTTCCTTCTTGCCCGCCTCGAACCCCTCGGTGCCCTTCTCGATCACGAAGCACGAGGCGCCTCGCGCACCCTTGCTCCTGTCGGTCATGGCGAAGACGGAGTAGATCTCCGCATCTCCGCCGTTGGTGATCCACTGCTTCGTGCCGTTGAGGACGTAATGATCGCCATCCTCCACCGCCGTCGTCTGCATGGAGGCCGCGTCCGAGCCGGCGTTGGGTTCGGTGATGGCGAAGGCGCCCACGGTCCCCTGCGCGATGCGCGGGAGGTACTTCTTCTTCTGCTCGTCGCTTCCCGCGATCATGATGGGCAGCGCGCCGAGCGCCGAGCCGGCGAAGGCCAGGGCGATGCCGCCGCAGGCCCGCGAGAGCTCTTCGGTGACCAGGCACATGTTCAGAATGCCGCTGTCGCCCGCGCAGCCGCCGTATTCGTCCGGGATGTAGACCCCGCAGAGATCGCTCTCGGCGAAGACCTCGACGATCTCGTCGGGGAACTCCTGCTTTTCGTCGTACTCGGCCGCCACGGGACGGATCTTCTCTTCGGCGATCTGCTTGGCCAGATCGACCATCATTTGCTGTTCTTCGTTGAGTCCGTAGTCAAGCACCGGGCATCTCCTTCAACGATTGGGACCGGCAACCATTGGGGCGCGCATCCGTTTGCAAACCGGAAAACAAGCCGACCCCGAGAGACCGGCTTGTCACAGGATCCCGAATTCCGGGCGCGCACATCAGGCGCGGAAAGGCTACCCCTCGAAAGCCCCGAAGCACAGCGTGCAATTGTGCCCGCCGAAGCCGAGCGAATTGCTGAGCGCGTATCGGATCTTGCGCTCCCGGGCCTCGTTGGGCGTATAGTCCAGATCACACTCCGGATCGGGGGTCTCGTAGTTGATCGTGGGCGGGATCAAGCCGTTCTTGATCGCCAGGCACGTGAAGGCCGCCTCGGCTCCGCCGGTCGCGCCCAACAGGTGCCCGGTGGATCCCTTGGTCGAACTGATCGAGAGCTTGCGCGCCGCCTCTTCGCCCAGCGCTTGCTTGATGCTGAGGGTTTCCGTGCGGTCGTTGTAGGGCGTCGAGGTTCCATGGGCGTTGATGTAGTCGATCTCGTGCGGGTTGACGCCGCCGTCAGCCATGGCGGCCCGCATGGCGCGGGTCGCGCCTTCGCCCGTCTCCGACGGGGCGGTGATATGGAACGCGTCGTCGGTCATGCCCGATCCCAGGAATTCGGCGTAGATCGGAGCACCGCGCGCCTTGGCGTGTTCGTGCGATTCCAGCAGAAGAATGCCGGCACCTTCGGCCATGACGAATCCGTCTCGGTCCTTGTCGAACGGCCGGCTCGCCCGCTTGGGGTCGTCGTTGCGCGTGGAGAGGGCCTTCATGTTGCTGAAGCCGCCGAGCCCCAGGACCGAGATGCCGGCTTCGGCCCCGCCGCAGAGCATGACATCCGTCTCCCCCCGCTCGATGTGGCGGGCCGCCAGGCCAATCGCGTGCGAGCCGGTGGCGCAGGCGGTCACGGGCGCGTAGTTCGCGCCGCCGAAACCGAACCGGATGGCGATGACCCCACAGGCGGCGTTGGCCATGAGCAGCGGGATCATGAAAGGCGTGATGCGTTTGGGCCCTTTCTCCACGTAGCGGCGGTACTGTTCCTCGACGGACAGGATCCCGCCGATGCCCGTGCCGACCACCACACCGCACCGGGCCTCGTCTTCCCGGTCCGGATCCATCCCGGCATCGTCCACCGCGATGCATGCTGCGGCCACGGCGAAGTGGGCGTAGCGGTCGATCCGTTTGATCTCGCGCGGATCCATCCACTGGCTGGCATCGAGATCCCTGACCTCGCACGCGAAGTGGACGGAGAAGTCCTTGTGATCTACCAGGGTGATCTCGTCGGCGCCCGAGCGGCCCTCCACGACCGCGTTCCAGGCCGCGTCGTTGCCGACCCCTACAGGCGTGACCAGGCCCACACCCGTGACCACCACCCGGCGGCGTTCCTCTTTGGTCATGCTAGCCCTCGCTGCTCTTCTTCTCGATGTAAGCCACGGCGTCTGCGATGGTCTTGATGCCTTCTTCATCTTCCGGAATGTTGAGGTCGAACTCGTCCTCGAACTCCATCACCAATTCGGCGATGTCGAGCGAGTCGGCGCCCAAGTCGTCCACGAACGATGTCTCCGGCTTCACCTGATCCCGTGCGACCTGGAGCTGTTCGCAGGTAATATCGATCACCTTGCTCTGGATCTCGTCCTTGCTCATTGCCATGATGCCATTCCTTTCCTCGTCTTGGGTTGGTGTTCCCTCCGCACCGCCAGCAAAGCGCCAGATGCACCGTTTTCCGAATCTCTCCGTTTGCCTCTTTCGGGTTCACATGACCATGCCGCCGTCGACCACCAGCACCTGCCCGGTAATGTACCGGGCCGCGTCAGAGGCGAGGAAGGTCACGGCCTCTGCCACGTCCTCCGGCGTA
>CAZBZG010000046.1:0-21920 GCA_964496245.1 uncultured Planctomycetaceae bacterium
CGCCGCCGGCCCCGTGCGCACACGCGGATCCGGAGGTGGCGGCCGGCCTGCGCCGCCGGCTGCGAACCCTCCGAACGATCCAGGCGCTCGCGGAGACGGTTCCGCCCGAACGCCTGCGCGTACGCCTGCACACCGTCGACGTACTCGAGGACCCCTGGGCCAGCGAACGGGTCCAGCAGCGTGCGTCCCAGGCCATCGACGAGCTCGAACGCCAGACCACGGACTGGTGGGCCGCGCTGCCGCGCCTCAGTCCGATCGACCTGTCGGACGCGCCCGTCGTGGTCGTGCTGGATGCCGTCAGCCCGGACGTCTGGCTCGAAGCGCTCGCACGCGAGGCGCCGCTCCTCGCGTCCGCCGAAAAGACCTGGATGCGGCTCGAGGCCGAGGCACGCACCGGTCCGGCGCTGAGCGCAGCTTTCGGGTTCGCGGAGGACGCGGCCGATGGCCTGGCCGCCCGCGGAATCGCCTACCACCGGCTGAGCGGGAACGACGCCGCCGGCCTCCTGGATCAGGTGCCCGCGCTCACAGCCGACGGTCCCTTGGTCGTGCACGCGGCTGTGCTCGACCGCGGGGCCCACCAGCAGGGCCTGCGCCTTCCGGACATGCCCGACCTGCTCGCACGCTTCCTCGACCGCGAACTCGCCTCCCTGACAGCCGCCTGTCGCGACCACGGCCGGCGGCTCGTGCTCACCACCGACCACGGACTCTCCCGCACCCGGCGCGGACTCAGCCACGGCGAAGGCGGGGTCTTCGAGCAGGCCATCCTGCGCTGCGTCTGGCGGGCGTAGTGGCTTGGTTCAGAACCGGACTCCCAGGCAATCCACTGATCGACAGCGTGTCGCAGTCTTCGGCCCGCGGCGTGCAACGAGAGGTATGCGGCGCTGGGTTCAAACCACGAAGAACGCGAAGAACACGAAGGGCCTTGAGCTCATGCACTTGGTCCTTCGCGACCTTCGTGCTCTTCGTGGTGGAAACGCCACGCTCTACAGGAGCCCAAGGCCTCCAACAGAACCGGGCGCAGGCCGCACGCGGGACGCGACGGTCCCGAATGCGCGGCGCAACTGCGGGTCACTCCCATCCCAGCATGCGCCGGTGATGGCCGCGCCGCGGATCCTGGCGGTGGACCTTGTCGAAGGCGGTCTTGGCCGCCTGCCTGTCTCCGAGCGCGAAGCGGTAGAGCGCCACGATCAGGTCGGCGGGCGGCTTGGGGGCCTTGTAGCCCGCACGGAACAGACGCTCGGTCTCGACCGGCGACAGATTCGTCAGCGGCCGGGTGTAGACCATCTCGCCCTTGACCAGCACCGAGACCTTGCCCTCCTGCACCCCCATGACGCGGCCCGTGATCTTCGTGTTCGTGCCGAAGACCAGCGTCACCTTCTCCTCGCGATCCAATCCCTCTAGCGACCGCTTGACCGCGGGGTAGAGTTCGAGCAGGGCGTTCATGTCGGCCTCGCAGTCCCGGCCCAGCCGGTGCAGTCCCGGATACCGGTCGTCCTCGGACAGGCTCTTGGCCCACCGCAGGGCCTGCGACCACTCGAACGTGCGCAGGGCCTGCCGGAACGCGTCGATGAACCGAAGCCGGGCCCGCTGCTCGTTGCGGCGCTGATCCTCACGGCGTGCCTGGGCTTGCGGATCCTTGGCCGCTCCCTGCGCGCGCCGGGCTTTCTGTTCGGCGGCGAAGCGCTGCAGCCGTTGGCGGGCCAGCCTGGCCCCCTGCGTGTCCGGATAGACCTCGATCACGCTTTGCAAGGCCTCCGTGAACGCCACCGGCCCTTCGTGCATGCGCGCCACCGCCTTGTTGTACGCCTTCGTGGCTTCCAGATCCCGCTCGGCCCGCCTCTGCTCGCGCTCGGCCGCCTGTTCGGAACGCTGTTTCCGGTCGTGGGCCCGGAGCTCCTCGCGCACCGGACCCGCGAGTTCGCTTGTCGGATATTCGCGGACCAGACGACGGAGACAGGTCACGCGCTCCTCGCCTTCCATCCCCAATGCGGTCCGGTAGAGCGCCGCCGCCCGGCGGTCCGCGTTCGACACGTTGGCGAGCGCTCCGGTCTCCGCGCGCCGCACGGACGGCTCGGTCGCGGGCGGAGGCGGTTCCGGCGGGGGCTCCTCTTCGTCCATGAACCAGACCACGAAGGCCGCGGCAGCCAGCCCCGTGAAGAGCAGGAAGATGCCGACCCCCAGCAGGAGGGGCGCCAGCCGCGAGAGCGCGGCATCGTCCTGGCCCGCGCTCTCCAGGAGCTCCTCGTCCTCCGCATCGGTCTCCACACCCGGCGTCACCGTGTCCCAGGGAGCCGGGGTGGGCGTCACCGGCCCCGAAGGGGTCAGCTGCTTGCCCCGGGTCGGCTTGCGCTGGAAATAGGCGTCCATGTCCGCCAGCAGTTCGCCGGGCTCCTGGTACCGCTCGTCGAGATCCTTGGCCATCATCTTCATCACGATGGCGGCCGCCTGGTCGGAGACCTCGGGATTTGCCTCGCGCGGATCGGGCACGGACGAAGACACGTGCATCCCCATGATCACGCCCACCGAAGACCCCTCGTAGGGGGGACGCCCCACGAGCATGTGGAAGAGCGTGGCACCCAGGGAGTAGATGTCCGAACGGATATCGATCACCTTCTTGCCCGCCGCCTGCTCGGGCGAGATGTAGTTGGGCGTGCCCATGATCTGGCCTTCGGTGGTCAGTCCGGCCACGTTGACGTCGTCCATGTACTTGACCAGGCCGTAGTCGGCCAGCTTGACGTTGCCTTCGCGCGTCAGCATGAGGTTGTCGGGCTTGACGTCGCGGTGCACGATGCTGCGGGTGTGCGCGTACTGGAGCCCGCGCCCCGTCTGGCGCGCAATGTCCATGGACCGCCGCTCCCCGAAGTGTCCGCGCTTCTTGAGCACGCGCCCGGCGCTCTTCCCGTGCACGTACTCCATGACGAAGTAGTGGCTGTCGCCCACCGCTCCCTCGTCGAACCCCTTGACGATATTGGGATGATCCAGATCGATGGCCACGCGCGCCTCGCGGTGGAACCGCTCCAGGAACTCAGGCCGCTTGCCGAGCCGGTCGGCCAGGATCTTCATGGCCACGGTCTTGCGGCTGGCCAGGTGCACCCCCTTGTAGACAGCGCCCATGCCGCCCTGCCCCAGTTTCTCCACGATCTCGTAGCCGGGAATGAGGAAGGCCACGCGCGAGCCCTGCCGGTGCAGGACCTTGGTCACCTGCTTGGGACTGAGGAAGCCCTTGTCCACCAGAATGTCGCCCAGGCGCAGACGCGTGCGGCCGGCCGTGTGCTGGATCTTGAGCGCGCTGGCCAGCTGCGCAGTCGTGATGTAGCCCATCTCGACCGCAGCCTGGCCGAACGGAAGCTCAGCCATGTCCTGCTTCTCTGCAGGCCGCTGGCCGGGCGTATAGAGGACGGATCCGCAATGGCGGCAGCTGAAAGGCATGCCGGGGGTCATGCTGCCCGTATCGTAGCGGGTCTTGCACATGCGACAGATCACGCGGTTGTTCTGTCCCGTCTGTTTCATGGCAATCCCATGGAGATCATCGGCTTCTGCTCGTCTCCAGTATGGCCCCATCCCGGCGTGTGGTCAAGTCCGTTGTGCGGCCGGGCATGAATCGGCCGGAGACGGGGCCGTCTCAGAGGGCGGGCCCGCGAGGCCCAGATTTCCCTTGAAGCAACGACCCCAGGCGGTTAGGCTTTCCCTTGTCCGCAGCCTCGATGGATAGACGGCCGGCCGCGGGCTGGCGTGTTGGAAATCTCCGTTCGTTTGGCCAGCCGCCCCCACGGGCCGGCCGCGTGGCCAGAGTTTGCGGTCCACGTCCGAGCGGAGGATTTCGGTTCCAGACCGACAGTCCATGGGGCCGGGGCACGCGGCCGGCACGGCCGCCGCCGTTCCCCAACGCGTTGGGCCCCGTGGCATTGCCGGCCGGGAATGGTTCGAGACCTCTGAGGCGCGCTTTGCGAGCATTCTCCATGATCGACATCCGCCACCGAATCGCTCTGGCCGCGATCCTGTGCCTCGGCAGCACGGCCTGGGCCGGTCAGCATACCGCACTGCGCCACGCTATCGTGGTCGTGGTCAACGGGACGCAAGTCACCCAAGACGACCTCAAGGCGATGGCCACGTTCCTGTTCCGCCAGCGCTACGGCGACAACCCGCCCGAGTTCACGGCCGAGGAATTCGAGCGCCTCAACAGCGAGTTCCGCGAACACGGCGTGCGCGAGCTGATCAAGATGGAGCTCATCGCGGACGAGGCTGAAGACCTGGGGCTGGAGGCCGAACTGGAAGAGGTGGACAATCACCTCAAGGGACTGGGGACCCCTCCCAACGAAGCCCCCCCCCTGATCCGTCGTTTCGCCCGGTCCGAAATCCTCTTCGACCAGATCCTGGTCCATCACGGCACGCCCGTCCAGCGGCCGGGCCCGCTCGAGATCCGGCGGTTCTACCGAAAGAACACGGAAGCCTTCAAGCAGAACTGCTTCATCGTCGTGCGAAGCATCTTCCTGAGCGAGGACAGCTCGCGCACGGACGAGGAGACCCGACGCCGCATGCACGAGATCCGCCAGCGCATCCTGCAGGAACCGCCTGCAGACCGGACCGAAGCGTTTGCCAAAGCCGCCCGGGCCTCGAGCGAAGACGCCTTTGCCGACAACGGCGGTCTCCTCCAGCTCTCCCGCAACCCGGAGGGCTGGTTCCCCCAGGAGATGCCCAACCCCATGCTCGAAAGCGGAAAGACCCTGTTCCCCAAGCCCATGTACGACGGCATCCGCGGCCTCGCCCAGCCAGGCCAGCTGTCCGAAGTCATTCGAAGCGAGCGCGGCTTCCACCTTCTCTATTTGGAGAAGATGAAGGGCGGAAAGAAGATGCCCTTCCAGAAGGCCGCCCCCCTCATCACGCACCACCTTCGGCAGAAGCTGCGGCGGCAGTGTCTCACGAAGTGGCTCAAGAACAAGTGGGAGCGGAGCAAGGTCACGTGGCACAACGGCGAGCCCTATCCGCTCGAGAACCTGATCCAACCGCTGCAGGAAGAGACTCGCGTCGCCAGCCGCACAGGGCGGTGAACCATGAGTCCCACGGGCCAACCCGCCTCCGAGCATCAGTCGTCGTCCCCTCTGCGGACGGAAGCCCAGGTCCAGAGCGGACTCATCGTCTGCATGCTCTGCGCCCACCGCTTCGATCCCGGCGGCATCCAGGGCAACATGTACTGTCCGCGCTGCGGCCGTCGCTTCAACCCCTCCGCCGCCACGGAAGAGACCGTGGCCATCGCGGTCGGCCCCCGCGGGAGCGCCCCCAAGCCCCCCGAGATCCCCACCGCGGAAAGGGCCGAGAGCGCCGGCGAGCGGTTCGGCGAATACGACATTCTCTCGGAAGTCGCCCGCGGCGGCATGGGGGTCGTCTACCGGGCCCGCCAGCGCACCCTCAAGCGGATCGTGGCGCTCAAGGTGCTCCGCGGCGGAGATGGCGCGAGCGAAGAGGATCTCGAGCGCTTCATGCGCGAGGCCAAAGCCGCGGCCAGCCTCTCGCATCCCAACATCGTGCCCATCCACGAACTCAACGTCCACAAGGGACAGCACTTCTTCACCATGGACTACGTGGAGGGCGCGCCACTCGACCGTCGGCTCGAGGCGGGCCCCCTCACGCCCTACCAGGCCTGCGAACTCGTCGAGGTCATCGCCCGCACGATCCACTACGCCCACACGCGGGAGATCATCCACCGCGACCTCAAGCCCGCGAACATCATCCTCGACACCGAGGGCCGGCCGATGCTGACCGACTTCGGGCTGGCCGTCAACCTGACGAGCGACGTGCGCAGCCAGCGCATGACGCGCACGGGCGCGGTCATGGGCACCATCCCCTACATCCCGCCCGAGCAGGCCGCGGGCCGCGTGGAACAGATCGACGCCCGCAGCGACGTCTACAGCCTGGGCGCCGTGCTCTACGAGATCCTGACGGGCCGCCCACCCTTCCAGGGCCAGACCCAGTTCGAGCTGCTGCGGAGGGTCATCCACCAGGACCCGATCCCGCCCCGCAGGCTCTATCCCAAGATCCACCCGGACGTGGAAACCATCTGCATGAAGTGCCTGGAGAAGGATCCCCGCCGCCGCTACGAGACGGCCGAGGCCCTGGCCGACGACTGCCGCGCCTTCCTGCACGGCGAAGTGATCCAGGCCCGGCCGGCGGGCACCGCCTACCGCATCTACCGCAAGGCACTGCGCTACCGGGCTCCGATCGTGCTGGTCGCCTGCATCGTGCTGCTCGCGGGCTTCGCCGTCGCCCTCTCCTACCGCGCCAGCCAGGAGAAGGAGAAGATGGAGCACAAACTCGATCGCACCACCTTCCAGAAGGAACTGGCCGAGATGAAGGTGGCCGAATACAAGGAAGAGCTGAACCGCACATGGCGGCAGGAATACGCGACCTCATTCGACAACCGGTTTCGCGCAACCACCAACCGCAGCGATCGCTATCATCCCTGGTACCACCCCAAACATGTCAAGCACCTGCGCAAGGAAGCGCGGCTCCACATCCAGGGCACGCCGCGGAAGCAACCCGACCAGGCGCTCTTCGGCATCCATCTCCCGGTGCCGCTCGACTTCAAGCTGACCGCGAACGTGCGCGTGCCCGAAGAGAATCCGGGCATCCTCCTGCTCCTAGTGAACACGGACGCCGATTTCCGCCTGAGCGAATCGACCGAGGTCGTGCGCCTCGGCGTGCCGGGGAACCCGGGGGCCAAGATCACCAAGGGCGAGGCCACGCTGGCCGAGGCCCCCACCTTCGAGATCGAGGCTGTGCCCCCCGACGCGTGGGACGCCGACGGCGGGTGGCAGAAGGTCGTTCTCAGCCGCGAGGAAGGCGTGCTGCGGCTCTGGGTGGACAAGGCCGCGCCCGTCGAAGACGACGAGGCGGAGACCGCGGCGACAGAAGAAACGGAAGCGCCCGAAGCCGTTGCCGGGGCCGGTGCGCCACTGCTCCAGAACGAGGAACACGACATCGTGAGCGAGTCCGAGACGCTGCACCTGGCCCTGGGCGCCAAGGGCGGCACCGTCCAGATCCGCAAGCTGGACCTCTCGGTGATGGGCTTGAGCCAGCCCATGATCCGCAGTCTGCTGGAGCTCGCGGGGAGCCTCAACATCCACAGCGAGCACAAACTGGCGCGCATGCTCTACGAACGCGTGGTGATCGAGAATACGGAGTTCCACGTACACATCAAGGCCCTGCGCGGATGCGCCCGGTCCCTGGCCGCCGCCAACCGGCACCGCAAGGACGTGCAGAAGCGCCTGCCCGCCGAATGCAAGGCGCTCGCCGAGAAGATCGACAAGCGCCGCTCGCTCGAGAAGGGCGAGCAGGAGTTCCTGCTCGGACTCGCCTTCGCCCGCCTCCCGCACGCCCCGTTCAAGAAAAAGGCCATGGACTACTTCGCGCAGGCCACGCAGGCCGCCCAGCCCGATCCGGCCGACTTCGTCCAACCGGATCGATGTCTGAGCATCGGACCCTTCCCCGCACCGGACGGCTTTGCCACGCGCACCGTGCTCGAACAGGAAGCGTTCAACGCAGAAGCCGTGTACGAAGGCATGCACGGTCAGGTGCGATGGACGCCCGTGGCACAGGCGAGCGCGCCCAGGGCATCGGCCGCCTTCCCCCAAAAGGGGCACCGCAACGCGGAAGCCATCTTCTACGTCCGCCGCCTGTTCCACTGCAAACGCGAACTGCCGGTCACGCTCCGGGTTGGTTCGGATGACGGCTGCGTGGTATGGGTCAACGGCGAAGAGCTCTTGCGCCGGGACGTCGAGCGGGGGCTCGCGCCGGGGAGCGACCTGATCAAGACCACGTTCTTGCCGGGCGAGAACGCGGTCCTGCTCAAGATCCACAATCGCAAGGGCGCCTCGGGATTCTCTCTCGAAGCCGTCCCCGACCTGACGAACGAACCCGTGGGCCCGTGCGGCCTCCTGGCCCGGCTCGAAACGGCGCTCGTGTATCTCCGTCTCCGCGAGGTCGAGAACGCCGCGCGCCATCTCCTGGCCATGCAGGAGGACGGCACGCTCGAACGGCTGGCCGGCACCTATCCCCAGGCCGTGCGCGTGAGCGGCACCCTCGCCTCCGGCCTCGAGACCGCGGACGAGTTTTTGCGCGCCAAGCAGCTCCAAAAGCCCGAGGCCTGCCGGCAGCTGCTGGAGAGCCTGGAGACGCTCTTCCCGAACGCCGGCAAGGAACTGGCTCTCCGGTACCACCGGCTGGCCAAGCGGCACATGGCGCAGAAAGCGTGGGAGCCGGCCGGGGCGTTGCTCGCGACAGCCAGCAAACTGGCCCCCGACTGGTATCTGCCGCGTTTCGATCTCGCCACGATCTTCTTCGAGACCGAGCAGGAAAAGGAGGGCCACCGGGCCTTGGCGCAGGCCTCCCAGGCCGTATCCGAAAGCTTCGAACTGCAGGTGCACATCGCCGGCTTCTACCTGGACAACCCCAGGGAGGAGCTGCGCAGCCCCGGCCTGGCCCACCAGGCGGCTCAGCGCGCGGTCGACCTGTCGAACGAAAAGAACCCCCTGGCCTGGGACCTGTGCGCGCGCGCCCTGTTCATGAGCGAGGCCTACACCGAAGCCCTGGCCGCGGTCCAGCACGCCATCGAACTCGAGAGGACGCCCGAGCGGGAGGAGCTTCTGCACCGCATCGAAGAGGCCGTCGACCGCTCGCAGGAAGCGCCGGATCCCGAAGAGACCGTGCCCGGCCCATTTCCCGAACAACGGTTCTTCGAGCCCAACTGACATGCGTCGACGCGTTTTACCAACACTGTTGATCGGCCTGCTGCTCCTGGTGGCTGCGGCGAACGCGGCCCGGACCGCCGAACCCGAACGGGACCGGTATCCGCTCTGGTACCCCCCGCTCGCCGTGCTGCGGTCGTCTTCGGCCCACGACCTCGCCGATCTCGGCCGCTTCCCCGCCGTCTTCTTCGCGCGTACGGCCGCGTACAACGACTGGAACCAGATCCCGCTCCTCGGAACTGTTGACGGACGGACGCTGCTCGCCGCCCTGGCCGCCGAGGAGGCCACCGACCTCCAGTACCTGCTGCTGCCGCCGGCCTCGTCGCCCGGCGCCGTGCTGCGCGCGCGCGTGCCCGGTCTGACGTCGCGCGAAGCCAGGGAGGCGTTCCTCGAACGCGCGGGCGCAGCCGATCCGGCGCGCGTGCCGTGCCGAACCGTCGACGGGGAGCTGGTCATCGCTTCGAACGAGCGCCTGCTGGAGACCTTCACGGGCAGCGCGGAGGGACGGGCTCCCCTGCCGGGGGCAGCGTGGCCGGCCATGCTCGACGCCGCGCTCCACGCGCCGGCCCGCACGCTGACCGGGTGGATCCACCTCCGGTGGGCGCTGGACGTGGCCGGCACGCTCACGGGCTTCTCCTTGAGCGAGCGGCTTCTGCTTGGCGGGGTCGACGTGCCACCGGCCCTCGTCTTCTCCGCGGTCACCCGCGAAGACACCCTCGATCTGCAACTCGGCGTGCCGCTTTCGCCGGACCGGGCCACACAGGGCGCGGCGGCCGCGGCCGTCCCCCTCGGTCCGCTCGCGGCCGCGCTCCCCGATGCAGCCGAACTCGCAGTCCATCTGCACCTGGATTCCCTGCGCGCGACTGCCGAGGACCGCCCGCTCTGGGAGGCCCTGATCGCGCTTCTCAACGTGCCTTTGCCCGAGACCGCCTACAACATCGAGCAGACCACACGCGGCTTCCGCCTGCTCACCGGCCTCCACCCGCAGCACAGCCTGCTCGACGGCCTGGGCACGGGGCTGGCGCTGGGGCTGTGGACCGGACCTGACGGCACCTCCGACTGGGTGGTGGTGGCCGATGTCACGGACGCGGCCAGAATCGAACAGACCCTGCGGCGCGGTCTGGCGTGGGGGCGCTTCTTCGCCGAAGAGCACGGCGCGCGCTTCCAGGTCCGGGATCTCGCCTCCCAGCAGGTTTGTTTCGCCAGGGAGATCGCGGTGGGCGAAACCCGCTTCGCCGTGCGCCTGGGAGCGCGGCATCTCCTGGTCGCGCGCCGCACCCCCACGCTCGCGGCCGTGCAGGAGCGCCTGACCGGGACGGCGGCCGCGGCGCCTCCTGCGCCGGCCGGTCTCGCCTGGCGTCTGCGGCTGTCAGACGCCACAGCCGGCCACCTCGACAGCGGCGCGCTCTCCGCCCTGATGGCCCTGGTGCTGCATACCGAGACCGGGCGGCTCCATGTCGACGCAGAGGAGATCGCGCTGACCGCCCGGGGACCCACCGCCCCGCTCTCGCTGGCCCTGCTGGGCGGTGCCCTGGGCCGACACCTGGAAGGCGCCCTGCTGCCGGACCCGGCCGACAACGCCGAAGCGTGGCTCCGCCTCTTCCTGGCCGCGCAGCAAACCTTTCGCCACCTTTCGCTCGGAACCCTGACCGAGACCGGGCCGGGCTTTGCCCCGCGCCTGACCGACCTCGTGCGCACCGAGCGCCTGGAGCGTTTCTACAACCGGTTGTACGACTTCTCCGACCAGGGCTTCACCTTTGCCCAAGTCGCCCGGGCCGGCCGCATCGCAGGCTACACCCTGCGCATTGCGCAGAGCCGGGGCGGCACGCCCCTGGACGGTTCCGCCGAGTGGATCCTGCTGGCCGAACCGCATGACCCGCATGCCTGTCCGGCCCTGCTCATCGACCAGGACGGCCGCGTGCTCGCCCGCCGGCTCTCCCCTGCGCACACCCCCTCCCTCGCCGACCTCCCTGCCGACTTGACCGAAGCCGGGTGGCGGAAACGCTAGCGCCAGGTAGTCCCCGCTGCGCCGCAGCGTAGCGCAGGCGCGCAGGGGTGGCGCCACCCACGTTTGACTTGGATGGGAGATCCGGGAGAGAGCGCTTGGTCTCACGCCCCCGTATCGAGCACCTTGATCAACGCTTTGAGCGCCTGGGTCTCGATCTGACGCACGCGTTCGCGCGTGATGGAGGGACGGAGCTTGGCGCCGATGGCTTCGAGCGTGAGCACCCGGTCGGTGCCCACTCCGTAGCGGAAGCGGATGATCTTTTCGGCGCGCTCGTCCAGGCATTCGAGCAGGAGATTGAGCTTCTCCTCCTCGTTGTCCGTGAAGATGTGCTCGGGCGAGTAGTCCTTGCCCGCCCGGGCCAGGGTTTCTTCCAGCTCGTTCTGGCCGTCCTCGTCCGACGTGCGGCTGCCGTAGCCCGAAGCCGAGCTCGTGGCCGCGCTGATGGCCTTCTGGATCACCTCGATCTTGTCGGGCGGGAGCTCCATTTTCTCGGCGATCTCGATGGGGGTGGCCTGCCGTGCGAATTGCTGGCTGAGCTCCTTGCTCGCCCGGCGCCAGCGGCTGACGATGTCCACCATGTAGGCGGGCACACGCACGTTCTTCACCTTGGCCGTGAGCGCGCGGCGGATGGCCTGCTTGATCCACCACGAGGCATAGGTGGAAAAGCGCCGTCCCTCCTCCGGGCGGAAGCGTTCCACCGCCTTGAGCAGTCCGAGATTGCCCTCGGCGATCAGGTCGAGCAGGGAGAGCCCGTGGCGCGAGTACTTCTTGGCGATGCTGACCACGAGCCGCAGGTTGCTGCGGATCATCTCCTCCCGAGCCTCGGTGTCCCCCCGGGCGATGCGCCGCGCCAGGCTCTTCTCCTCCTGCTCGGTCAGCAGCTTGAAATGGCTGATCTCCTTGAGGTAGAGTTCGATGTCGCTGTCGCTCATGGATGGTCGTTCCTGAGACGCGTTTCCTCGTCCCTCATGGTAATGCCGCAAGCCGGTTTGGCAAGTCAAAATGTCGGCCCCGGCCCGCGCGGGCGCGTCGTACGGACACGCCGGCAAGGCGACGCCTCGCGCGGGCTCGGCCCGCGCAAACCTTCCTTTCGCTTGACTTATGCCCGGCGAACCGGTTCTATGAACGGGATGCGCGTGCATCCGATGGCGACGCAGCGGGGACCCCATGCGGATCTACCTGGCAGCCCCCCTCTTCACCCAGGTGCAACGCGCCTGGAACCGCGCCCTCGCCCAAACCATCGTCAGGGCCGGGACCGATTGGGAGATCACCCTGCCGCAGGACTTCCGCGCCGAGGGCCGGTTCAACGACGCGCGGCACTATCCCGCGCTCTTCCGGCGCTGCCTCGAGGCGCTCGGCGCCTGCCACGTGGTTCTGGCCGTGCTCGACGGCGCAGACGTGGACAGCGGCACGGCCTTCGAGCTGGGCTACGCGCGCGCCCTGGGGAAGAGTATCGTGGGCCTGCGCACCGACTACCGGCCGGGCGCGGACCACGGGGTCAACCTGATGTGCGCCCGCGCCTGCGACTACCGGATCCGCGAATTCGCGTTCCAGGAGAACCCCAAACCCCTGGCCGACGCCGTGGTGCGCCGGCTGCACAGCATCGCCCGGCAACGAGAGGCCAGAGCCGAATGACGCCCCCGGCCGCGGCGGCCAGCAAGGGAAGGAAGGCAAGATGAACCTCGAAAGCGGAACGACCGGCGAACCGGAATCCCGGGACCCCCTCCAGGACGAGGCGCGGCAGGAACTGGAGTCGCTCGGCCAGCAGGCCGCGGAGGACCTGGCGAATCTCGACCACAACGCCCTGGTCAAGAAGTATCTGGAACTGCAGCGCGCCTACATCTCGGCCCTCAATGCGGTCATGCTCTTCAAGCGTCAGCTCACGGCCATGCAGAACCACACCATCAAGAGCGGCCAGCTGGCCGAGCTCTCCCGCAAGTTCAAGATGGTGGACCTCGACATCATCACGAACGCGGCCGTACGCGAGGTGCCCCTTTTCCTGGAAGCCGGCTACGGCGCCCTCTTCCTCTTCGACCGCGAGACCCAGCTGATCACGCTGCAGGGCGCGTGGCCCGAGCGTCCCCAGCAGCCGGCCCTCCACCTGGTCAACGACGCGGACACGGCGATCGTCCACTTCCTGCGCACCGAGCGCGACCCCCTGTCCGTGGAGAACCGGCCCGCCTACGAGGAGCGCACGGGGCGCGAGTTCCGCCCCATCCCGGCGGACGAGCCCCTGCAGGAGGGGGCGCTCCTGTGCCCGCTCGTCGTCGGCATGCAGGAAGAGCACGAGATGCTGGTCGGCGTGCTCACCGTGGGAAAGAAGAAGACGGGGTTCACCAAGCACGAAGAGCACCTGGCCGCCATGATGGCCGAGATGATCGGTACGGCCATCAGCACCTCCCGCCTGATCGAGCAGATGAGCCACCTGGCGGAGACCGACGGACTGACCCAGCTCTACAACCACCGCCACTTTCAGCAGGAACTCGACCGCGCCATGGCCGCGGCCCGCCGGTACCGGACGCCGCTGTCCCTGGCCATGATCGACATCGACCAGTTCAAGGAGTTCAATGACGCCCACGGCCACCAGGCCGGCGACCACATCCTCCAGGAGATCGCGCGCGTCATCCGCATGGCCCTTCGCGAGCAGGTGGACATCCCGGCCCGCTACGGCGGCGAAGAGTTCACGGTCATTATGCCGAACACCGACTTGGAGGGGGCCCGGGTGGCGAGCGAGCGCATCCGCGAGAGCATCGAGAGAACCCGCATTCCGCTGGGCAGCGAACCGGCGTCGGTCACGGTGAGCGTAGGCGTGGCCCAGTACGCGGACGACCAGTCCAAGGGCCAGCTCATCGACCTGGCCGACATGGCGCTCTACCGCGCAAAACGGGCGGGACGGAACCGGGTGGAAATGGCGTAGAAGGCGGGCCCTTCCGCGCCCGCGAGACACTTCACCGTCCGCGCGGGTGCCATGCCCACCCTTGGGTGGGCATGCGCGGGTTGCCCCATGCCCACCTCGGGGTGGACATGCCACCCGCTCTTCAGCGGATGTGGACGCATCTTGTTTGGTGGTTGGTGAGCGGAAGGCTCTCGGTTTCGTAGGCCAACCGAAAAGCAGGGTGCGTGGGGCTGTGCGGCGGACGCGCGCACGCTCGCACGCGCGCGTCTTCCGTGCGCGGAACCCCGCCGGAGCGGGAGGCACAGGCAGACGGAGCGAGAGCCCCCTACCCCCCCTGCTCCCGCTTCCGCTTCTGGTGCGCGGCGTAGAGGTGGGCGAACTCGACGAGTACGGGGCTCGCAATGAACATGGACGAGTAGGTCCCCACCAGCACGCCCACGAACAGGGCGAACGCGAACCCGCGGATCACGTCCCCGCCCCAGACCAGCAGGGCCAGGACCACGAGCATGGTGGTCACCGACGTGATCACCGTGCGGCTCACGGTCTGGTTGATCGACGTGTTAATCACCTCCTCCAGGGCCCGGCCGCCGCCGTGCAGGTTTTCGCGGATGCGGTCGAAGACCACGATCGTGTCGTTGAGCGAATAGCCCACGATGGTGAGGAGCGCAGCCACGATGACCAGGTCGATCTGGCCGTTCACCAACCCCAGTTCGTCGGCCACGGCAAGCGCCCCAAGGACGAAGAGCACGTCGTGGACCAAGGCCACCACCGCGCCCATGCCGAAGGCCGCCCGGAACTGGAAGCGCAGCCAAATGTAGAGGAAGATCACGGCCATGGCGTAGACCAGGGCCATGATCGCGCTGCTGGCCATCTCGCGAGCCACGGTGGGGCCCACCTTGATGAAGCGCGGGAACGGCTCGGTATAGGCGAGGTCGCCGCTCGTGCGCAACTCCTGGAATTGATCCCGAATGAACTGCTGCTGCGCGGTCTCCTCCGCCTGCCGCCGGCCCATCGCGTCCTTGAGCGGCACCCCGCAAAGCACGGTCAGGCGGGCGGCCGGTTCGGTCGAAGGCTCGTGAACCGGCGCCGAAGGGTCCACCAGGGACACCTTCACACGCGCGAGCGTTTCTCCGGCCTGCGCGAGCACGCGCTTGAGCTCCCCTGCCGTGAGCGGGCGCTTGAGCGTGAGCGGGACCCTGAGGCGCACGAACTCCGTTGGTTCGTCCGCCGCGGTCACGGCACGGATCGTTCCCACGCCCGCGTCCAGGTCGAACACATCCTGCTCGATCGCCGCGCACGCGTTGCGGAAGGCCGCAGCCCAAGCCGCCCCCCGTTCCGCCTCGGTGGGCGCTGCCGACGCGTCTGCGTCGCTCGCCTCGTCCGCGGCCGTGTCCGGCGCTTCGGCCGGCTTTGCTGCGTCGTCGTCTTCAGCCGCGTCTCCGTCCCGGGCGGGTTCGTCCGCCTCAGCCTTGTCTTCGGCTTCGTCCTCAGCGGGCGCCTCGGCCGGCGCTTCGGGGACCTTGACCGCCGTGCGTAGGACGCTGAGGCGGACCACGGCCCGGTCGCTCTTCGGGAGCGACGGCAAAGGCTTGCCCGCCAGCACCACCTGCGGGTCCACGAGCCGGGTCCTGGTGGCCAGGAGGTGCTGCACGCGCCGCGGCGGCGCAAGGTCCCTCAGCTCGAGGTCGACCGTGTAAAAGACCGTGTCGGGCGTGGACCGCTCGGGAAGAGGCGCGCCCACGGTCACGCCTTCTGGCTGGAGCGTGGGGAAAGCGTTGTGGATGGCCGCCCGGAAGCGCTTCACGAGCTTCTGCTCCGGGTCCTCCGTCTCAAAAGGCGCCTCCCCGCCGGCCGGCGTCTCCTCCGCTTTGGCTTCGTCAGCCGCGGCGCCGGCGTCCCCGCCCTGCTCCGCCTGTCCGGGCCTGGGCTGGAAGCGCAGCACGAACTGCTCGTATTGCTCGCCCTCCACGGGCGCGCCAAAGCTCTGCATGTTGTCGGCCACGTCCGCGAACTCACCCATCTGGCCGGCCTGAGCCCGCGCAGCCTCGACCGTGAGCGGCTCGGAAAGCGCGATCTGGGCGAGCACCCCGCCCGTAAACTCGTGGCCCAGGTTCCGCTTGCCGCGGATCCCCACGACCACCAACCCGGCCACGATGCAGAGCAGGCTCAGGACCATGGCAGGCCGGCGCACGCGGGTGAAGTTGAGCGCGGGCCGGCGGAAGAGCCGCAGCATCTTGAGGTCGGAGAGCACCTTGTAGTCCACCAGGGCCTCGAAGATCCACCGCGTCAGGACCAGCGCGCAGAACATGCTCGAGAGGATGCCGATGATCAGGGTGATGGCGAAGCCCTGCACCGACTCGGTTCCGAAGGAGTGAAGGATGATGGCCGTGATCAGGGTGGTGACGTTCGCGTCCACAATGGTGACGAACGCCCGCTCGTACCCGAGCTGGATGGACCGTGGCAGCGAGTTGCCCCGCTCGCGCTCCTCCCGGATGCGCTCGAAGATGAGGACGTTCG
The DNA here is from genome assembly GCA_964496245.1 of uncultured Planctomycetaceae bacterium. Lineage (GTDB taxonomy): Bacteria > Planctomycetota > SZUA-567 > SZUA-567 > SZUA-567 > CAZBZG01. The sequence goes on from CAZBZG010000046.1 coordinate 16,163, forward strand.
CGTCCACGGCCATGCCCACGGTCAGGATGAGGCCCGCGATGCCGGGCAGGGTCAGCGTCGCCTCGAACGACGAGAGGATGGCCACGATGAAGACCATGTTGACGAAGAGGAGCACGTCGGTCACGAGGCCGGCCACCAGGTAGTAGACGAGCATGAAGACGATCACCACGCCCAGGCCGATGAGCATGGACGCGATGCCCTGCCGGATCGAGTCCTGGCCGAGGGTCGGGCCGACGGTGTTCTGGAATTCCATCTCAGGCACGACTTTGAGCGAGCCGCTCTTGAGCACGACCTCCAGCTGTTCGGACTCGGCCTGTTCGAAGTCGCCCGTGATGCGGAAGTCCCTTCCGAATCGCCCCTGGATGACCGGGGCGCTTTCGAGCTTGCCATCGAGCACGATGCCCATGCGCTTCTTGATGTTGTTGGCGGTCACGAACTCCATGAGCGCCCCGCCATGCGGATCGAGGCGGACCGAGATCTGGAAGCTGCCGGGCTGGGTCATGTTGGGTTCGGCGCGGGCCCGGATCACATGCTCGCCCGTGACCAGGGCCTCCTGCTTGACGAGCAGGGGCTGGACGATCTCCTCCTCGTCCCGCTGCACCGAGGTGTGCAGCCAGTCGTAGAGCTGGCTGTGGTGCTCCTTGCACTGCCGCCGCCCGCTCTCGGTGATCTCCACCTCGTTCGGCTCGAGCGGCCGGCCGTGGTCGATGCAGAAGTCCCTGAGGTCCTTGCCGGCGTCCTCGGGGTGCGCCTGGATGTACTGCTCCACGGCCTCGTAGTCGACGCCCTTCTCGGCCCGGTCGACCACCATGCGGAATTCGAGCTTGCCCTGGCGCTTGATGGTCTCCAGGATCTGGTTGGCCCGGCCGGAGTCCATGCCGGGCAGCTGGATGAGCACCCGGTCCTGCCCCTGCCGGGTCACCGGGATCTCGGCGAGTCCGCTGCTGTTCAGCCGCCGCCGGATGATCTCGGTGGCCTTGTCGAACTCCTCCTCGATGACCTGCTGGGCGGTCTCGATGTTCTGCTCGAGCACCTTCTGGCGCGCTTCCAGCTCGTCGATCCGGGCCACGGGCTGGGGCGTCTCGGCCTTCAGCGTTTCGAGCTCGGGGCGGATCTCGGCGAGTTCCTGTTCCCAGACCTCGATCCGCTCGCGGTCGGGCCGCAGGCGCAGGCGGATCTCCGTGCCGCCGGACAGGTCGAGCCCGAGCTTGACGGGCAGGATGTCCTGGATGGCGCGCTGGCGGGGACCGACGCCAGCCAGCTCCTGCTCCACCGACTGGAGCGCGTCAAAGGTCTTCTGGTAGTCCGCATTCCCGGGCGTGAGCTTCGACAGCTGTTCCTCGAGCTCCACCTTGCGGGTCTGGAGCCAAGCCTCGGGATCCTTGGCCTTCTCGAGGTCCTGCTTGGCGGCCTCGATCTTCTCTTCCACCTCGGCCAGAGCCGTGGCTGCGGCGCCGGCCTCCTGGAGGTCCTTGTGACGGGCTTCCAGCTTCGCGAGCCTGTGACGGTGGGCCTCGACCGGGTCCAGGCTGAGGCGCGCGGCGTGCAGGTCATGTTCGGCCTTGGGCCGGTAGGGGTCCTCTTCGGGCATGGTCTTGAGCTGCGCTTCGAGGCGCTGGACCTTGCGCTGGAGCGGCGTGACCCCCAGCTGGAGCGCGGCCACGGCGGTGAGCGTGACGGCCACCGCCAGCTTGGCGATGATGATCCGGTTGCGGAAGGTCATGACCGCGGCCACGGCAATGCCCCCCACGATCACTGCGATCTGTGCGTGCCAGATATCCATGGTTCGTGTGTCTCCTGCGTATGGGAAGGTCGGCTTTCCTCGCGCCAAGGCGCAAAGACCGCGAAGGTCGAGCGGCCCGGCGCCCGGCACCGACCGGCTTGCGTCTCCTTGGCGACCTTTGCGCCTTGGCGAGAGCCCTGTCGTCCCGTCCGACGGCACGGGGCCCCACGACTCGCCCTACTCCTTGGCCTGTTTCTCCTCCGCCTGTTCCCCAGCGTTCTCCTTCTTCCACAGCGCCACGCGGTCGAAGGTCAGGGTCGCCGCGCTGTTGTTGTCCGGCTTGATAGTCATGGTGTCCTCGGTCAGGCGCACGACCGTGCCGTGCAGCCGGCCGATGGTGATGATGCGGTCGCCCTTATTGAGGTCGTCCAGTTCGTCCTTGCGCTTCCGGTCCTTCTTCTTCTGCTTGCGCGCGCTCCAGAAGACCCAGAGCCACACCACCACCAGAATGAGGAACCACGGGCTTACGAAGAAATCCTGCCAGGACGGCTCGCGCCCGGGCGGCCCCTGGGGCTTCTGCTCCGTGCCGCCGAACGCGGCACCGGCCTCGGTTGCGGGTTGTGCTGCATCTGCCATGGCATTCGTTCCTCGTGCAAGCGGCCGGAACCACAAGGGTTGCGGCCCGGGGCACTAGCCCGGACGGACTTGCTGCATCCCGGTCCAACCAGAAACGGCCGCAAAGGCCGGGTTTATATCCGATAACCGCTTCTGCTGCAAGGGAAAACGCGCCATTCGGTGGACATTCGGGGGACATGACCGGAATCCCGGGGCGAAGCCCCGTGGTGAGGGATTCCGGGTCGTGTGCCTTGAATGGCCCGGTCATGTCTCCCGAATGTCCCGTGTTCCCCGAATGCCCGCCGAATGGCCGAATGGCTCAAGGATCCCGTCCCCCCTCCCCCGCCTCCAGCTCCGCGATCCGGCTCATGGCGAACGCGCCAAAGCGCCCCTGCTCGATGGCTTCGCGCGCGTCCTCCATCATGCGCAGGTAGAACCGCAGGTTGTGCACGGTCAGGCAGACCGGCCCGAGCATCTCCTGGCTCTGAAAGAGGTGTCGGAGGTACCCGCGGGTGTGGATCTGGCAGACCGGGCAGTCGCAGCCCGGGTCCACCGGCTCCCGGCTTTCGGCGTGGATCTGGTTGCGCAGGTTGAGCATGCCACTGGCGGTGAAGGCCTGGGCGTGCCGGGCGTGGCGAGTGGGCATGACGCAGTCGAACAGGTCCACCCCATGGCCCACGGCCCGCAGGATGTCCTGGGGCCGGCCCACGCCCATGAGGTAGCGCGGCTTGGACGCGTCGAGTTGCGGCGCGGTGGAAGCCACGATGCGGTCGATCTCAACTGGATCCTCACCCACCGAGACCCCGCCGATGGCGTGGCCGGGCAGGTCGAGCTCCCCGATCGCCTCCACGCTCTCGGTCCGCAGGTCCGCGAAGAGCCCCCCCTGCACGATACCGAAGAGCGCCTGGGTGTCGCGCGCGGTCCAGGCGTCGCGGCAGCGGGCGGCCCAGGCATGGGTGCGGGCGGTGGCACGGGCCACCTCGTCGCGCGTGGCGTCCGCGGGCGGGCATTCGTCCAGGGCCATGAAGACGTCCGGGCCCAGGGCCTGCTGGATCTCGACCGCGCGTTCGGGCGTGAGTGCGAAGGGCGCGCCGTCCACGTGGTTCTGGAAGAACACGCCTTCGTCCGTGACCGTTCGGTTGGCGGCCAGGCTGAACACCTGATACCCGCCGCTGTCGGTGAGCGTGGGCCCGTGCCAGCCCATGAACGCGGCCAGCCCGCCAAAGGCCCGCACTCGCTCCTCGCCCGGCCGCACGGCCAGGTGGTACGCGTTCGCGAGCACCAGATCGGCCCCGCATTGCCGCAGCGTCTCCGGTCCCACGCCCTTGACCGCTGCGTGTGTGCCCACGGGCATGAAGCACGGCGTCTCCACGCGTCCGTGCGGCGTCTTGAGCAGCCCGGTGCGGGCTTCGTTCCACTGAGCGGTGAGGGTGAAAGTGAAGGGCACGGTCGTTTCCCGTCTGCGGCGTCTGGCGTCTCGTTGTCGGCTGGTTGGCTGGTTGAAGGCTGCTGGGGTCGTGCGGGCTACAGGCTGTGGACCTCCCCCCACCACCCGCCGGGCGCTACTCCCCCCACACCCGCACCAGCCGCGTCCCGGTATAGAAGCGGGCGAGGATATCCTGGTAGGTCATGCCCTGCTCCTTGGCCATGTGCATGGCGCCGTACTGGCACAACCCCACGCCGTGGCCGGCGCCGCGGCCTTCGAAGAGGAAGGATGTGCCGTCCGGGGAGGTGCGCACGCCGAACCAGGTGCTGGCCAGGCTTTTGGGGCCCGGACCCAGGGCGTGCCGGAAGCTTTCGTTCGCGGGCAGGTCCACCCGGGTGCCTGCCTTGAGAAGGAGTTCCACCCGGTGCACCCGTCCCATGCCCTGCAGCTCGCGTCCTTTCCGGTCGAGCAGCCGGAGGGCGTCGAGCGCACCCGGGAGCCCCAGGCGTTCGGCGAGCGCGGTCTTGCTGAGGCGCAGCCGCCAGTGCTTGAGCTGTTTGGCATGGTGCCAGCAGAAGGGGCAGCGCACGCCCCAGAGCGCCTTGAGGTCCTTTTTGAGGAGCACGCCTTTGGCGTTGGTGGTGCGTCCGCCGCACTGGGCGTGGAAGAACGCGGGGAAGAGGCGGTTGTCGTCGAGCATGACGATGCCCTGGGTCGAGCGCACGGCCGTGACCACGCGCGGGTTGGGCCGGGCCAGGGGTTTCCAGACCTGATCGCTCGTGGTGGAGCGCACGTCCCACTCCCAGCCCTTGCGCTGTTTCATCCAGTAGAGGGCGACCGTACGGCTGGCCACGGCCTGGGCGCGCAAAGCCTCCAGCGGCCAGGTGGGGTACATCTCATGGCTGACCACGCCCACCAGGTAGGTCTCGATCCGGGGGTGGACCACGGCTCGCACAGCGGGCTGGGATTCGCCGTCCTGCGTGCGCGTGGTCGGCAGCAGGGTGAGCGGATAGGGGTAGTCCACGCTCCGGGCCTGGCCGTCGGCATCGGTGAAGCGGAGCCCCACCAACCGGTCCTTGGCCGGCCGGATGGTGGCCTGCAGGACTTTGTCCTGGCCCACGTGCAGGCCGCCCGGGGCCGGCCGCACCGCGACCTTGACCGCGTAGTCGCCTCCGCCCGTGCGCTGGCTGCCGTCCGGGTCCACCACCTCCAGGGTGTAGGCGCCGCTGACCACCAGGTCGGCGCGGGCGAGTTCGTCGGCCACGAGCACGCGGATCTCGGGCTCGCCCTTGATCTCGGTGGGGTAGACCATGAGGGAGCGGACGGGTTCGGGCGGCAATTCCTGGCGGCAGGCCAGGCCCACGATCAAGCCGAAGGCCAGCACCACAGCGATGCGCAACACCGTGCGGAAGGTCGTCATGCGCGCAATCGTCCTTTCCAAGGAACTCGAGCTCGGAGCACGGGCCGGGCGCCAGCCCCAGACTGCGAGGGGCGACCGAATGGACCGGCTCGAACGGCTTTGATCCTACGCATCCGCCGGGCCCGTGTCAACGTCGCCGCCTGGCGCATATGCCCGGTGCAGATGCGGGCGGATTCGGCCTGTGCGGCCGCTTTGGGCCCGGCCGGGCCGGTGCCCACGCCCGTCCGCCTGTTGCAGCCGGCACATTTTCCCGCACGAACACACTTGACAGCTTGCAGGCGCGGCCTACAATGATGTGCGTATCGCGTGAGGGGCGAGGTGAGTGCCGAGTTGCAACACCGCACGCCTCACGCACAAGACAACGCGGGGTGGAGCAGTCTGGTAGCTCGTCGGGCTCATAACCCGGAGGTCGAGGGTTCAAATCCCTCCCCCGCTACCAAGCTAACCCAAAGGGTGACAGTCGCTTAGGCGAAGGTCACCCTTTGTTTTTGGCAGGCGGAAACATCCAGTGTGCTAGAAATTGGGCCTGGTTCAAATTGGGGTAACAGTTTGAGCGGACGCTGGAGATAAGCTG
>CAZBZG010000047.1:0-21845 GCA_964496245.1 uncultured Planctomycetaceae bacterium
TCCCCCTTCAGGGGTGCCAGTAACAATGCCCTTATAGGGCTAGTCAAGCCACCGGCTCTGCCGGTGGTCATGACTGAACCGTATTGCGGCTAGGGGGGGGCATCGGCGCCCTAGACCTCACGCCTCGAGCCGAGCCGCCGCTTCCTCTGCGGCGTGGCGCACGGCGTCGACCAGGCGTTTCTCGGCTGGTCCGTCGAACGGCTGGTAGAAGCTGATGCCGATGGCGCCGGCGAAGCCTTCGTCCGTGCCCGTCAGCACCGGGGCCACGATGCGCTTGAGGCCGGGCTGGTCGTCTTCGCGGTGCACGCAGACGCGGTCGCGCCGGATGGTCTCGAGCTCGGCCTCGAAGTCGGGCCATGGCCGGTCGAGCGGGATGGGTTGCCTGCCCGGCGTGGCGTCCGTGGCCTGGAGGAGCTCCTCGCGCATGGTCTGGGCCTCGCCCGGTGGCGCGTACGCGAGACAGGCTTTGGCAAAGGCGTGGTGGGCGAGGTTGCGGATGCGGTTGCCTTCGGGCGCGTAGTGGAAGGCCTCGGGCATGTCGTGCTTCTTGGCGAGGAGGACCGCACTTCCCCGGAGTTCGCAGAATGCGGCCGACCGGCCGGTGGCCCGCGCCAGGCGTTCGACCACGCCGGCCACGCGCTGGGCGGGCGAGAGCTGCGTAGCGAGCAGGTCTCCCAGCCGGCGGGCGCGCGTGCCGATGATGTAGCGCCGGGTGGCGGGATCGTTCTCCGCCAGCCCCTCTTCCTGGAGCGCCTTGAGCAGGCGTGAGAGCGTGGACGGCGCGAGCGGCGCGAGGCGGGCCTTGAGTTCGCCGAAGAGGAGCCCGTCGGGTGCGCCGGCGAGCGCCTCGATCACGTCGACCCCGCGCCGCAGCCCCACCAGGGTTTCGCCGTGTTTGGGCATGCTGGCTCCGATCCGCAAACCGAGTCCGCCGTTCGGACGGCACCGTGAGGGCAAGCGCGGGCATACCCCACAATTCCGGAGGGTCATGAGCCTGTCGAATGGCGCATCCCTCCGAGGGTACCACTGGTTGCTTCGCTCAGAACACCCGCTTCCAGAAGGCGATCGCTTCGTCCGGCGCTTCGACCTCGGCGAGGTGGTCGAGCAGGATTGTCTCCATGCGTTGGACCTCGTCCGGGTGGTCGGCGGCCAGGTTGGTCTCGGCCAGGGGATCGGACTGGAGGTCGAAGAGCTGCTTCGTGCCGCCCGGGCCGACCGGGGTGTAGCCCCAGGTGTCGGTGGTGACGAACGGCGTGGCTGCACATGCGGGCACGCCGTCGGCCGACCAGTCGAGCCGTCCCGCGGTCACCGCCGCGGTGCGGTGCGTGTCTGCCGAGCCGCGAAGCACGCTGGCGAGCGATCTGCCGTGGAACGGTTCGGGCGGTTCCACGGTCACGCCCGCGAGTTCGTTCACCGTGGGCAGGATGTCGATCGGTTGGCCGATGGCTTCGCGCACCTGACCGGCGGGCACATCGCCGCCCGCGATCAGGAAGGGCACGTGGCTGACCTCGGGGTAGATGGGCCAGCGCCGGTCGTCGCCCTTGCTGATGTTGCTCTTGCCCGTGCGCTCGTGCTCGCCGATCGAGAAGCCGTGGTCCGAGGTCACGACCACGATCGAGTCGTCCCAGAGTTGGAGATCGTCGATCTTCTGGAGGATCCGGCCCAGGCTCCGGTCCACGAGTTCGGCCTCGGCCGCGTAGTGGGCCCAGAGGTTGACGAGCTCGTCCTCGGTGAGATCGCTCGACCGTCCGTAGTTCGGGTGGATCATGGGCGTGCCGTCGTAGGCCTCCTGGTAGCGCTTGACCAGGTACTCGGGCGGGTCCCAGGGTTCGTGCGGATCGAAGAAATCGACCCACAGGAAGAACGGGCCGGCTTCGTTGTTCTCCTCGAGCCACCGCACGCTGCGGGTCGCGGTGTGGTAGCAGAAGGTCTCCTCCTCGCGCCGGTAGTAGCGGTTCGCCCAGCGGTGCATGTCGGCCAGGGACTTGGCGCGTGGCTGAAGCGGGGAGCCCATGCGCGTCTTCTCGTGGGGCATGACCACCTCGACCGGGTCGTTGAGGTGGAGCAGGGCGCAGTCGCCTTCCTGGCCGCGGGTCTGGAAGGCGGCCATGAACGTCTGCTGGAAGCCTGCGTTGAAGAGGTGCGGGCAGTCGCAGAGGAGCTGGGTGGCATACCCCTGCTCGCGCAGCATCCGCGGCCAGGCGTTCTTGGAACTGCTGGCCAGCGGCTGCCACCCGTACCACGGCCAGCCGAGCCGGCCCGTGGTCACGTCCGTACGGTGCGGAATGGTGGGGAAGCTGCCGGCGATGAAGCTTTGCACTTCGGTGGCCCGCTCCTTCGCGAATGCGTCGAGCTGCGGGGTGCGCACCGGCCGGCGGGCGCGGTTGAACAGGTTGTCGTACCGATAGGTGTCGGTGATGAGCAGGATGATGTTCTTCACAACGGGTCCTCCTGGAAGATGGGTTGAATGCGGTACCGGGAACGCTACTAACTATCGATACACGAAGTTTCCTGGTTTGTCAACCCAATTCCCGTCTGTTTCTCTCGCAAAGACGCCAAGACCGCCAAGACACAGCTGGCGTGCGCGCCCTTTGCGTGCTTTGCGTCTTGGCGAGAGAGTGCCCCGACGTGCAGAGCCCGAGGGAATGGGAAGGGGTGCTCCGGCCCAGGCCGGAAGCCACTGATCGCCTCTGCATCCAGCCCGACCCGGGCGGGCCGTGGCACGTGTTCCGGGCGGCCGGGAGGTGGGGGGGCGCTGTTCACGGCGCCGCACGCGCTGCGGTCTTGACCGCCCAAGTCTGGCAGGTGCTCCGGCAGGGCGTTCTTACGCCTCTTCGTTCCGTTCTGGCGGCAGAAGCGGCTCGATACAGGCAAGCAGTTCCGGGACGTCCTCGGTTGCGGCCTTCCATACTTCCGCCAGATCCACCTTGTTGTACAGGTGAATCAGGATGTCCCGCATCCCTGCAATATCCTTCCAGGGAATGGCTGGATGTGCCGTTCGGAACGGCTTTGAAAGCCGCTTTGTTGCTTCTCCGATGATTTCCAGCTGGGAGATGACGGCATAGTGGCACATGGGCGTCTGTTCGAAATGCGGCCAGTCCTTCCCTTGGATGAAGCTCTCGATCAATCGTCCGGCCTTGACAATATCCCACAGGGAGGTGATGTCTCGCCCGTCAGGCCGCATAGATCACTTCCTTCGCATTCAAGATGGCCTGCCTCCGGTATGGATTCTCCAGCAGACACTCCTGTGCCATGTCTACGTCGCGGCCAAAGATGCTCTTGAGTTCCTCCACCATACGCACGTGGTCGAGCAAGCTCCGTTCAGAATCTTCCGCGAATGTCACCAGCACGTCCACGTCGCTGTCCGGACCGAAATCGTCCCGCAGCACGGATCCGAACAACGAGAACTCCACGATCTTCCACCGCCGGCAGAAGTCTCTGATCTTGTCCATGGGGATGTCGATGTGCGTTGTCATGCCTGGTGCCTATCGCAGGTACGCGCGGAGCGTCATCCCTCTCCTAACGTTCCGATCATTCTATCACGCTACCCCTTCTGGGCAAGGGGTTTCGCTTGCAACAGTGCGCCGCTCACGGCGCCGCACGCGCTGCGGTCTTCAGCACACTGTTGCGCGCGCCGCGGAGTACGGCTTCGAGGCTGCCCAGAATCGGCACGGCCGTGAGTTCGAGTTTGAGCGGTACGCCGGTTTCGCGGTCGACCCAGAGGGCGAGGTCGCCCTTCTTGAGGAAGAGGCGCACCTTGGCGCTGGTCTTGTCCTTGTCGGGCGAGCTGAAGGCGATGCGGCAGGCCGTGAATGTACCGAGGCCGGGGATGGCTAGTGTCTGCTCTTCGCCCGCCTGCAGGCGGAGCGTGCCGCTCTTCTTGCGCGTGCCGACCGTGATCGTGCGGCTGCCGCCCGGTTCCAGGACCGGGTGGCGGACGTGATAGAGGAGCGAGAGCGGATCCTGGAGCGGGCCGGGGATGGGGCGGGGCTTGTGCTCGACCATGCGCGAACCGTCTCCGTCGTCGTCGTCGGTCGCCCGGTAGCGAGACACGCCCGCTCCATAGTCGAAATCGACCCGGTCGTCGGCCTTGTACGGGTCCCACGTGCCCTCGCGCAGCGACCGGGCGAAGCGCAGGCTCGCACCCGTCTGAGCGTCGATGTGGCTCTCGAGCCGGTCGTGGATGGCGAAGACCGCGTCCAGCACCTGGCCGCTGTCCACGCGCATCACGACCCGGTACGCCGGCCGGCCGCGGAGCTTTGTCCGTTCGGCTACCGTGAGCGTGATCGTGCCTGCGTGGAGCCCCTTCCACATGATGGCATAGGTGAGTTCCTCCTCGACGGGCAGGCTGAACGCGGGCTCTTCGTTTGGCGCGGATTCGGGATGCTCGCCGAGTCCGCTCGCTTCCGGCAGGCCCCGGATGCCGAGCCAGACCGCTACGGCGGCGAGCGCGAGCGCGAGCAGCCCGATCAACATCCAGCGGCGACGGTGTCTGGGGAATGGACCCGGTGCAGGCGCGTTCGGCAAGGGCGACCTCCTGGGGACATTGTCGGGGACGAGAAAACGGACGTCAATCCGTGTGCGGAGGGTCTGCAGATCGGGGCGTGGATGTGCCGGCCGCGGATTCGTCAGGCCTCCGGCCTCCCTTCCCCGCCTGCTGCAGCAGTTGGTCGGCGGAAACGCCTCCGGCTTCCTGCAGGCGCCGCCACTGGCGCGCCCGCAAGAGCAGCAGGTCGAAGAGCACGATCACGACGGCCACGGCTACGAGGATGGCGAAGCTTCCCGTGTAGATGGCCTCGCTCTCCGGGCGGCTGCTGGTTCCGTGGCCGCCGGGCTTCGTGCCGTTCGTCTGTGATTCGGCATAATCGCGGAAACGCGTCTCGCCAAGGAGCCGCTCCAGGTGATCGGCCACCTCGCGCCGCTCCAGGCCCTGTTCCCGCCGAAAGCGTTCGAGGTAGGCCTGTTCGTCGGTGGTGAGCGGCTTGTCCTGCCGCAGACGCCAGATGAACGTCTCGGGGTCGGGGAGCTGGCGGGCGACGCGCCAGAGGTCACCGCCCGCGCGTTCGCTTCGTGTGCCCCCCGTGGTCTCGGCCCCGGCGGCAGCGCTCGCCAGCATCGCGCAGAGAGCGACGGCGGACGCGAGCGCACAGCACCGACCGACCGGGACAAAGGAAGGGCTGTCGCTCTTCATGCGAACGCCTCCGGCTGCACAGCCTGATGGAATCGCCGGGCCCGCGCGCACAGGTCCGGCCCCGGCCGGCGCCAGTCGCCCGTGGTCTGCCAGGCCCGGCCCGGACAGTACCTGCAGAAGGCGCGCTCGGCGCAGTCCGCGCACGCGGCCAGGTCCGCCTGCGTCAGGCGGCCGATGCGCGCGAGCAGGGGCGCGGCCCACAGCTCGGCCAGCGGGGTCTCCCGCAGGTTGCCGGCAGAAAGGCGGAATGCGATGCAGGGGTAGACCTTGCCCGTCGGCCCGATGGCGAGCAGGCTGCGGCCGGCCTCGCAGACCGGACGGTCCGCAATGGGTCGGCCGGCCGGGGCAGACGGGGCTGCTTGCACGGGCCGTTCCTCCCGCGGAAAGCAACAGAGGTTCCGCACGTCGTCGCAGTCGAGCGCCAGGTCGGCCGGCAGCGCTTCCCCGCCCAGGCCCGGCAGCAGGTCCACCGATCGCGTGCACGCGTCCGCATGGGCACGCGCTGCGGTTTCGAGCGCGTCTGCGTCCCCGGCCGAGGCGTGGGAGAGGATCAGCTTGGCCCGTACCCGCACGCCCGCCTCGCGCAGGCGGTCCATGGCGCGCACAGCTCTGCAAAACGAACCGCGCACGCGCGTCAGGCGGTCGTGCACGGGTTCCAGGCCGAGAAGCGGAATGTGCACTTCGAGCGGTGGCCGGGCGGCCAGCTGCCGGACGGCTTCGTGGTTGAGACAGGTGCCGTTGGTCATGAGCGTGATTGCGAAGCCGCGGTGCTGAGCGGCTCGCAGAATGTCCAATGCGTCGGATCGCACGAAGAACTCGCCGCCCGTCAAGGTGAGCGAGAGGACCTGCAGGTCGACCAGCTGGTCGAGCGCGCGTTCGATCTCGGCCAGCGTCAGCTCCTGGCTGCTGTCCGCGCGTGCGTCCCGGAGATAGCAGTGTCGGCATTGCTGGTTGCACTGGTGGGTCGTCTCAAACTGTACGTGCAGGAGCACGCGCCGGTCGCCGGCCTGCGCGCGCAGCGCCTCGAGGGCGGGGGACGAGAGCGTCATGGCGTCTCCCTGCGGTCGCCTTCAGTCCCACGGATCCGTGCAGGCGCCGTACGCCTGGGGATTGCACGATCCCGCGCTCACCCAGGCCGACCCGCAGGTGGCGGCCAGCGTCTCGAGCGTCTCCCGCGCCTTGGTCGCCGGAGGGGCGTATGCGGTCGGGTCGGGGAAGGGGAGGGCGGTGCCGCCTTCTATCGGAGACGCGGCAGCCGTCAGCAGGCCTTCGTCCGCCAGCTCGTCGAGAAAGGGCTGCACAACGGGTGGAGAGGTCAGACCGTAACGCCGGGCGAGTTCCGCGGCCAGCTGATCGCCGGTCTTCGTGCCGTCCGCTGCCGCCCAGAGCACGCTGGCGCTCTCGTTGAGCAGGGCCATGTCGCCTTGACGCGCGCGAACCACCACCGCTTCGTTCAGCACGAGGCGGCTGGTCGCGTCCGGTGCACGTCGGTAGTACTGCAGAGGCATGCTCGGCTCCCGCAATCCTTGTTTCCAGCCTACGCGGTGAGAAGTGCAATGTCAAGCTGGGCTGCGCGCCGCGCCTGCTCGCGGACGCGGCGACAGGCCGGGCGCTCCGCTCACTTCCGGAATTCCCAGTCGTGGCGGTAGTACTCCTTGAGCGTGTCGTCGGTCTCGAGCACGGCCTTGAGCGGGGCCAGGATCTCGCGGATCACGTTGGTCGTGACGCGCGAGGCGTAGGAGAGCGGACGCTCGGGCACGTAGACGATATCGCCGGACTTGAGTTCGACGTCCGGCTTCTTGCCCATCTGGATGGCCGCCCAGTCCACATAGAGCGGTTTGGGCGCGTCCTTGCGCACGATGTAGCACTTGCGCGCCCAGGCTGTGTCGCGGGTTCGGACGGTGTTCGATGCGCCGGTGTCCGTGTCCGCGCCGCCGGCTTCGAGCAGGGCCTCCATGAGACCCAGCCGGCCCGTGTAGTAGTAGACCTGCGGGCTTCCGACGCGTCCCACGATGTAGATCTTCTTCTCGCTGCCGAAGATCGACGGGACGAAGATGAAGTCGCGGGGCTTGAGCAGGATGTTCTGCGAGAGGTCCCGGTGGATCAGAAGCTTGCGGAAGTCCACGTCCAGGATCGTGTCCTTGCGGGCGACGTATGCGCTGTCCAGGTCGGCGATCCGGCGCAGGCGGTAGCGGTCGCGGCCCTCTTGGGTCTGCGTTGCCAGGGGGTGGAGGCTGAGCACGCCGGAGGTGGCCAGCACGTCCAGCAGACGGGTATCGTTCTGGACCTGGTGGGGGCCGGGGCGCTTGACCGCGCCCATGACGAAGACCGAGTTGCCCGAGAAGTTGGTGCCGATCAGCGTGACCCGCGGGTTGATGTAGTACTGGTCGAGCATGACGTTGAGCACGCCGGCCAGCTGCCGGTGGGTGAGCCCGGCGGCCATGACTTCGATGTCGAAGAGATAGCGGATGCGGCCGTCGGGGCGCACCGGCACCGTGCGCTTGGTGTCCGGTTCGTTCACGATGGAGATGTGCAGCGTATCGCTGGTGTGGATGCGGTACTCGGGCGCATCCGGATCGTACTCGGGCGGCACGTCCTCGAGCACTTCGGCCGCGGACTCCTTCTCCTTCGGTGCCGGAGACGCGGGCGCTGCTGCGGCTTCGGGCTCTCCCGCTGCGTTTTCGTCGCCGAACGGGAAGGCCTCCACCCAGGGGGTCCTGAATTCGGTCCTGCTTGGCGCCTGTGCGGAAGGCTCGGCTTGGCCCGGGGGTGCGATCAGGATCTCGGGGGTCGACCGTTCCGCGCGCGGGGGCAGCTCGGGTTCCCGTTCGGGATCAATGGCTGGTGCGTCTGCGGTCGCTTCGGTGTCTGCCGAGGGTGCGTCCAGAGGCGGATCCGAAGAGGGCTGCTCCGCGGCCGAAGGTTCGAAGGCCCGCTCGCTGTCTCCGGTGTCCGCGTCTGGATCCGCTTCCGATGCGGCGTAGGTGCGCTGGTAGTGTACGACCCGGCTCCAGAAGCGCGTGACCGGGGATGGAGAGGTCTTGCCCGTTTTTGGATCGGAACGTTCAACCGGTTCCGCCGGCGAATCCCCCGGCGCCATGGCCGCGGCCTCGGTTGGCTCGCCGCGGCCGATCTCAGACGGCGCGGCTGCATCCGGCGTTTCGGGCGTCTCGGCAAGGGTCTTGGTGCGCGCGGCCTTGGAAGGGGCCGTGGCCTCGTGGACTTGCTGCACGCCCTTTTGCGTGTCGTCCGGTGCCGGCGCTGCGCAGGCTGCCACGCGTTTTGCAGGGGCGTTCGGCGGAGCGGAGGTGGGGGGCGCGGTCCTCTCGTCGGTCGGTCCCGCGGCGGAGCACTCCGGCGTCTCCGTCTGGCGGGGGAACGCGGGTGGGGCGGCCGGGGCTTCTGCGGCTTCGGCCTCCGCCGTGAACGCGGGCAACGGTGCGGGCGTGGCATCGGGCGGTGCTTCCTCGGCAGTGGCGGAGGAAGACGCCTCTGCCGTCATTGGCGAAGCGGTGGAGGGGGCGCGCCCGGACGCATCGGCCGGGGTCTCGTGTGCTGGGGGCGCCGGCCGGGTCTCGTCCGGCTCGGCGCGTTGCTCGGCAGATGGCTGCGGAGCTGAGGCCGGTTGCGTCCGTTGCCCCCGTGTGCCGGTCTCCTCGTAGGGGTCGGTGGTGAAGAGGAGGCGGCTGTCGTTCGGCATCTCCACAGGGCGTCCGCACCAACCCGGCGAGCCGGACAGGAGCAGTGCGGTCAGCGCTGTATGCAGAATCCGTTTCATCGACGTACGCTCTCTTCGTTTGCCGTGGCCACGGCCGTTCGGAAGCCGGCCGGGCGCATCCGTCCTCACGTCGGAACCGCGGTATCGTCCTGGGGCCCTCCGTACAGGCCGTAATCGTTCTGGTCGTAGCCCCGGCTGTACCGGTAGCCGTAGTAGGCGTAGCTCGCCGCGCGTTCGCGGACCTTGCTCAGCACCGCTCCGATCACCGGCGCGCCCACGTGCTGCAGCCGGTAGAGCGCCATGCGGACCGAGCCCACCTCGACTTCGTCCGCGCCTACCACGAGCAGCACGCCGCGCATGTGCGGTGCGAGGATCGTGGCGTCCACCACGGGAAGAACGGCGGCCGAGTCGAGCAGGACCACGTCGAATTCCTTCTCGGCCCGCTCCAAGAGCGCAGCCAGCGCCGGCGCGCGCAGGAGCCGTGCCGGATTCTTGGGACGGTGGCCGGAGGAGAGGAACGAGAGGCCCGGAATGTTGGTGGACATGACCGCGTCCTCGTAGGTCAGGTCTCCTGCGAGGTATTCCGACAGCCCCTGGGCGATCTTGTCTTCGCCCGCGTAGGGTTCGATCAGCTTGCCGCCCCGGGGCCGGCGCATGTCGGTGTCGATCAGGAGGACCGAGTTCCCTTCGAGCGCGTAGCGGAGGGCGAGGTTGACGGAAATCGTGGTCTTGCCTTCGCCGGGCACCGTGCTCGCCACGAGCAGACGCCGTTCCGGCTCGCCCGCGCGGCCGAAACAGATGTTGTTGCAGAGGTGCGAATAGACTTCGCCGGCAGTGGAGGTGGGCCGGTCGGGATCGAGCATCCGCTCCTTGGGGTTGGACCAGAAGGGGATCACGCCGAGATAGTTGAGGCGGAGGTGGTAGTAGACGTCCGAGGGCGTGTGGATCGTGTTGTCCATGCTCTCATGAAACAGGGCCAGCCCGCAGGCGAGGATGAAGCCGGCGATGACGGCCATGATGAGATCGATCCAGAGATTGGGGCTGATCTGGCGCGCGGCCGTGGGGAGCTTGATGGTCTCGAACTCCTGGCGCTTGGTGATGCGGTTCCGTTCGAGTTCGAGTTCGGCCTTGCGGTTGACCGCCTTGATGGCCTGGGCCTGCAGGTACTCGATCTCGGCCCGTGCCTTGTTCCGCGTTCGAAGGAGTTCCTGCATGCGCTCGGTGTCTCCGGCGTCCGATCGCTCCTGCTCGGCCGCCTGGAGTCTGCCGATCTGCCGCGTGAGCTCGGCCAGCTCCATCTCCTTGAGTTCGATCTCGTTCGTGAGCTCGGCTGTGGTTTGGAACTGGGTCAGCTCCTTCTGGGTCGGAATGGGCGGCACGCGGCCTGCCGAGGTGGTGCCGCCGGATGTGGCCAGCTGTTCCTGGATCACCTCGATCTTGCCTTCGAGCGCTTCCATGGTCGGATGCTTCGGGCGGTAGCGCGTGCGCAGGCGATCCAATTCGGTCTGGAGGGCGGCCCACTCCTCCCGCAGCGGATTGTCCTTGATCAGCACCTTGGCGATGTCCTTGGTGGTGCGCACGTGGAACCGTTCGGCCAGCTCGGCATAGTCGATGCGCTCCTGGAAATGCGAGAGCCGGATCTGCAGGCGTTGGGTTTCGAGCTTGCGCTCGTAGCGCTCCTTGCGCAGACGGTCGAGCTCAAAGCTTTCCTTGTCGGCGCCCGTATCGAGCCGGTCGATCTCCGCCCGCAGCCGGTCCAGCTCGCGCCACGACACGTTGAGTGCCTTCTCGTTCTCCGTGATCATGGATTCGGATTCGGCGATCGCATCGTCCACGCGTTTGAGGCGCATCTCCTTGACGTAGCGGTTCAAGGCAGGCACGGTCGAAGGCGCGAGCGCGGCGAGCAGTTTCGGATGGCTCCCCTTGAGATGGAAGACGCCGACGTTCTGGGACGGCAGGCTGATCGAGAGGGATGCAAGGCCGTGGCCCCCGGGTTCGAGATACGCTGCCACCGCATCGGCCGCCTCCCGGTCCTGAGAAGCGGAGCGCTCCAGCGCGTCGCCGAAAACCTCGCGGAAGGCCTCCCGCTGCGGCACGCGCGTGACGGCCTGCATGTCCAGCTCGAGCGTCGGCAGGGACCTCCGCCCGTATGTCGCGGCCGAGGGGACGTGCTCGAACGTGACGTCGAGCGCGAAGTTCTGACGCGCACCGAGGTGCGGCACCCAGGGGGGCAGTCCGGGACGGCTGAGCAGGTCGTAGAGCTTGGTGTCGTAGGCGTACATGAGCGTGGCGAACAAGACGGTGACCAGGGAAATCAGGAGCCAGTGCTTGCGTAGGACCCGCAGCATGCGCTTGAGCTGCAGGGATTCGGCGTCGAAATCCCCGCGTCGGCTGAAGAACTCCTGGGGCGCTGTGTCGACAGTGGGCACGATCCGCCCGCTGGGGGCGGTGGACGCATCGGCTGTCGCCGCTCCGTGTCGGGCGCGGCGGCGCTTGGCCTCTTCCATCTCATGGATGCTGAGTTCGTCTTCGTTTGCTGGCACCGGTTGCTACCTCTCGTCCTTTCTCAGCACCGCGTCCGGCGAATCGGTCCGCCCGGTTCGCCGCGTTGGATCCAATGGCTTGGTGTCGCGTGTGTCGCTGGTTTCTTTCGAATCGGCTCCGGTCCTTGCTTGCCCATTCAGGAGTTCCGCCAGCAGAGGCGCGGCCCAGCCCGCCCCCTCTGCCTCGTGCACGTGCGCGGTCAGGTCCGCTTGCGCGTCCGGGTCCGCGGGCCGGCCGTTCACCAGCATGGCGATGCGTGCGATGTCGGACGCCCGCCGGATCTGCGCACACCGCGCTCCGTCGCGGCCGTCGGCCTCGAAGACCACATAAGCGGGGTCTGCGTGTTCCAGGGCCCAGGCCAGGGACGCGTGGTCGCTGACCGCGAGCAGGTGGATCCGGTCCTTCCACTCGCCGGCCGCGTCGAGCAGGGCGCGCCGGATGGCCGGCGTTTCGACCCAGACCACCAGCGTCTCGGGCTGGGGCGCGTCCGCGATCTGCACGGGCATGTCGCATTCGCGCAGGAAGTCGAGCAGGTGTTCGAGCAGGATGCGGATGTTGCCGCCGGGCGTGCGGTGGGCCTTGAGCGCGCCGCGGCTGACCCACCGTCGGAGGGTCGAAGGGGTGAGCCCGCAGAGACGGGCAGCTTCGCCTGTGCTGAACGAACGCTTCATGGCGGTCCTGAACGGCGGGCAGCACATCGCCGACTTGCCCGCATGTCCGTTGCAAACTCCAGGAGATGAACGCCTGGAGCCAGGAGACCTTGGCACGGAAGACGCCCCTGCGCTGCCGACCGGCAGCATGGCCTCCACAGGGCCTATCGGCCAGAATGGCTCCCCGTCTAGAGGCAATTGCACGCAAATGCGGATTCGGCTGCTCCGAAGCCAAAGGACGGCATGAGCCCCCCGGCTTCTGTGCCGCGCCTGCATCAGATAGCGCGTCTGCCTCAAATGGCGCGCCTGCATCAGATGGTGGATATGGACGGTATTGGGCTGGATGTAGCAGAAACCCGCGAAATCCGCTTGACATGTGGATTATGGAATGTATAGTATGGGGAGTTTAGGTGGTTTGAGTGCGCAGGTATTTTTGAGTTAAGGGGTTGCGTGGTGTCAACATCCGATATGCACGCGCGCTCCTGGGTCACGACCACGGAAGCGGCGCGGCTGCTGGGGCTGAGCCCCATGACCGTGATTCGCCGGTTCGACGAAGGCGACCTCGTGGGCTTCCGCGTGCCTGGGTCGCGATTCCGGCGCATCCCCAAGGAGAATCTAAAGGCCTACGCCCAACAGCACGGCATTCCAATAAGGGCGCCAGACATGGTGGACGAGTCGGCAGGCAGCATCCCTGATGGTGCAGAGGAGGGCACTGCCGAACCTGATGCCCGAACCACTGGCAGACGGGCCCTGGCTGTTGAGGACGAGCCTGAATTGCTCAAGTTCTTTGCGCGATATCTCCGGGCCGAGGGGTGGGACGTGCGCACAGCGGACAACGGGTTTGACGCTGGTTTTCAGGCGGCTCGCTTCCAACCGCACCTGGTGATTCTGGACATCATGCTGCCCGGCCTGGACGGTCGCGAGGTCTGCCGACGTATGCGTCGGGAGCCCAGCCTGGCTGATACCAAGATCCTGGCGGTGACCGCCTTGCGCGACAACAAGAGCAAGGCGGAAATCTTTGCGGCCGGCGCGGACGCGTATCTCCAGAAGCCATTTACAGTAAAAGGGTTGCAGGAGCATATTTGTTCCTTGATCACCACGCATGCGGCCGTGGGTTGCAAGGGACCTGCCTGATCTAATGAGAGCGGGTTTTCTGACAAAGAGTGATAGCGGATGTGCCGAATATAGGGTAGACTGAATGCAGCAGGCTGCTTCAATCGATTGAACCGGCAAAAAGGTGCCTCCTGCCACCCACATGAACATGGCCCCAAGGTTGACAAGCACTCGCAACAGGGGCCTGAGGCGCTGGATGCCCGATTGTGTTCGGTGCGAGAGCCTTCCGGGGATTGGAGGCGACATGCGCTGCAGATGCATCATGCTCGTTGTCGCGCTGCTCGTCTTGACTGCACATGCAGCTCAGGCGGCCACATCCCGGTATTGGGTTGGTGGTACGGGCAACTGGAACGACACGAGCCATTGGTCGGATGCGTCAGGTGGAAGTTCCGGGTCCAGCGTTCCTGACAGCAGCGCCGACGCAATCTTTGACGGCAATTCTGGCGGCGGCACCTGCACCGTCAATGCAGCGGTAGCCGTCCTGAGTCTCCAGCTGCAGTCCGGGAACACCACGACAATCAGCCAGGGCAGCTACACGGTCGACGTGGGGTCGGGCGGCCTGCAGCATGCGGCCGGCGCCTTCACGGGCGGCACGGGAGGCATGACGGTTGCCGGCAGCCTTGCGCTTTCGGGCGGCACGTTCACGGCGCCCTCCGGTACGCTGACGGTTTCATCCGATTTCAACCACACGGGGGGCACGTTTGCCCACAACTCCGGCACGGTCACGTTCGACGGGGCCGGTGCCCAGACCGTCACCACGGGCGGCACCGGGGCGGGCAATGCTTTCCATGACGTGATCGTTGCCAATACCCACGCCACCCCCGACGACGCGAACGATGTGGACACGAGCGGGGCCATCAAGGTGGAGGGGACCCTGACCGTGAACGACGGGCAGTTTCAGCCGGAAACTTCGTCCGACTTGGACATCGTGACGATCGGGGGAAACGGCATCTTCAAGCCCGACGCCAGCGCCACGATTTACGTGGCCGGCGATTGGACCAACAACGGGGTGTTCACGCACGGCGATGGCGCGGTGGTACTGGACGGTACCACATCGATCGCCGGTACGAGCAACACGGTATTCTATGACCTGACCATCGACGGGACGGCTTCGGTGTCCCTCAGCGATCTTGTCGTCAAGCGCGATTTCACCCTGACGAGCGGCAGTTTCACCGCGCCCTCGGGCACGCTGACCGTATCAGGAGACTTCACCCAGAACGGCGGCACCTACACGCACAACAGTGGCGTACTGAAGATGGACGCGGGCGTGGCGCAGACGTTGAACGTTACGAGTGCCGTCAACGATCTCATGATCGGCGACGTTCCGCAGACCGATCTCCTGGCGCATTGGGCATTCGATGAGGGCAGCGGCACCACGGCCCTGGATTCGTCGGGCAACGGGTATGACGGAACGTTGCAGGGCGACACGACGTATGTTGCCGGCAAGATCGGGTCCCACGCCCTGTCGTTTGACGGTACGGACGACTACGTTTTGGACGACGACGGCGAGACCTACATCAACGGCATCAGCGCGGTTACTGTCTCGTTGTGGGTGAAATCCGATCTCACGGGCACGGACCGCGGATTCATGATTGCCCAGGACCCCGATGATACGGATACGGTCTTCGGCATTCGTTATGATGCGGCTGGTTGGGCATACGGCGGGACCGATCTGATCAAGGCCGGCATCACCACGACCGGCGGCGATCAGCAGATCGAGGGCGAGTCGGGCATGCAGACCACGAGTTGGCAGCATGTCGCCATGACGTGGAGCAGCGGCAATGAGATCGAGATCTTTGTGGATGGTGTCCGCAATGTCCCAAATGGCGCTGATGCGGGGCAAAGCGGAACGGTGACGGGCGCGACGAAAGTCATCATCGGCAAGGGAGCCAAGGATTCCGGTACGAACAGCTGGGATGGTCTGATCGATGACGTGCGCTTCTACAGCCGCGTGCTCTCCGACACGGAGATCGCCGCCCTGGCTGCTGGAGGCGGTAGCGGCGGCGGCGGTAGCGCCACCGTGACCCTTGGCGCAGCCTTGGACGTGAACGGCGACCTGACCATCAACCAGGCAACGCTGGACACCAGCGCGACGGCCTATGCGATCAACGTGGCGGGGGACTGGAACAACGGCGGCAGCTTCACGCACAACAGTGGCACCGTCACGTTCGACGGCACCTCGTCCGTCAAGGGCGAGAACTCCACGACCTTTGGCGACGTCACGGTGAGCGGCTCCGCGACGATCGATACGGATACCACTGCCGACGGTACGCTGGCCGTCAGCGGAACGGCCACGGTCAGCGCGGGCTGCGATCTCGGCATCGGCACGGCGATTAGCGCTGAGGCGGCCAGCAGCTTTGCGGCCGAAGCCGGCGCGAGCATCTCCAACAACGGCTCCGGCGAGTACACGATCACGTTGTCGGGCGATGTCAACATGCCGGGGACGAGTGGCTCGCCCGTGACCATTTCGAATGGCAGCCTCACCCTCGCGGGCGCCTCCGGCAAGACCGCGGTCGCCTCGTACGTGCGCATGTCGGGCGGGTATCCGGCCAGCGCTGATTCGTACCTCGCAATCACCGGCGCGGCATGGAACGGGTATCGCTTCCTGGGATGGGGCTTCGGAGGCGACCAGGCACCGACATCGAATCTCCTTGCGCACTGGCGCTTTGAGGAGACGAGTGGCACTACGGCCGCGGACAGTTCGGGGAACGGATACGATGGATCCTTGTCCGGAGGTGCCAGCTGGTCCAGTGCGGCAAAGATCGGCGAGGGAGCCGTTCAGCTGGACGGCACAGATGGCGTGGTGGATCTGGGTACGCGTGCGGCCTTTGACCTGACCGAGTTCACGATTGCCGGCTGGTTCCGGACCAGTGACATGAGCGACTACCACTGCCTGACGTCCAAGAATGTCACCAGCTGGACCAACCGGAACTGGTGGGTGGCGGTCTGGGAGCAGGGCGCTTCCGGGCACGGGGACGGTTGGCTCGTATTTCGCACAAGCTCGGGCGGTGCCATGGATGTGGATATCGGTTCCGGTGTCGACGTGACGGACAACGCCTGGCACCACTTTGCCGTGGTTTTGAAGCCGGGTGCGGGAAACAAGGCCTATCTGTACTTGGACGGCACTGAACGCAGTACCCAGGACAGCCCGGGCACGCCCGATCTTCCCTCGACAGCTGCCTATCTCGGGCACGATCCGACCGACGCAGGAGGACGGTATTTCCCGGGAGACCTGGACGATGTGCGCATCTACGACCGCGCTTTGGATGCGACCGAGATCGCTGCTCTTCATAACTACGGCGTCTCGCGCTTTACCGCCAAGATCACCACGGGCGACGACGTGCTCATGAAGGAGTACCAGGACACGAGCGGGTATACCTACGGCGAAGATACGGACATCGACGACCCCGATGCTTCGGCCAATGGCCGCGTGTTGTGGCTCGCTACCGCGGTCTCGCTCACCGACTTCACGGGCAGGCCGGGGGCTGACGGCGTGGCGCTCGAGTGGTCCACGGCCAACGAGCTCGGGAACGCCGGGTTTCGGATCTACCGCTGGCAGGTGCCGGCAGGAAGCGGGCTGGCGCGCCTTCCGTTCAGCGCCAGCCGGCCCGGGCCGGCGTGGCAGCTTCTGACGCCCGCGCGCATCCCGGGCGCGGACGGATCGGTCACGCGCCAAACCTATGCGTATGTGGACCGGACGGCGAAGCCGGGCGCGCGCTACGCGTACGCGCTCGTGGACGAGGATCTCGGGGGCAATGCCTCCTGCGAGCAGCCGCCTGTCGTGGTCGACGTGCCGGATCGTCTGTCGCGCGCCGGCACCGACCGTGCGGCGCGGCCGCACGGACCTGCGCTGGGCCCATGTGTCGAACGCGTGGCGCGGATCCTGCCCGGCCCGTTCGCGTCCCGCCTCCTCCTGACGCGCGGGCTGACCGATGAGGTCAGCCGGTCGGTCGCGTGGGCGCTTCGCGCCCCCGCCGGAGAGCCGCAGGCTGTGGCGTGCGCGTGGCGCGGGGAGGATGCGCGTGCGGATCCTCCTGTGATGACCGTGGCGCGTTGGAAGAACGGCGCGCGCCGACGAGGGCCTCGGGTTCGGCACGACGCTGCGCACGCCCGCGGATCTTCGACGCGGAACGCGCCGGCCTTGGTTCGCCGCCTGCGTACGCTCGGAAGGGCGCTCAAGCGGACCGCGTTCGTTCGCAGCGTCGGCGATCTCGCGGCCGCGCATCTGCCCCGGCGTGCAGCTGAAGCGGTGGCGCGTACGCTCGGGCAGGCGGACCGGTCCGTTCCTCTGGATGCAGCGGGCGCAGCCCGCCCCCGCCAAGCGCCTCTGACGTTCCCGCTGCAGCCCGCCGGAAACCCGCGGGCCGTGCAGGCCCTGATGCGGCTGCTGGCCGAGGCCGGGCTGAGCGGCGTGCTCTCGATCAACGACAGCTGGAGCGTCTTCGAGGCCCATTTCGTCACCGGAAACCCGCGGGCCGTGCAGGGTGCACCGGTTCGTGGCCGGTCCAGCAATCCGGCGCCGCGCACGCAGCGCAGGCCGCCGACCGAGACGCGTATGACGCGGGCGCAGGACTCGCCCCCACGCCTGCAGCCGGCCAAGCGCCGGGGCGGCATCGCGATTCCCGCGCGCGATCCGGAGTATGACCCGGGTTCGCGCGTGCGGCCCTGGCCGTTCCGGCCGCGCGAACGGTTCGTAGGCCCGCGCGCGCGCATCGAGATCCGCGCCGAAGGATTGGTGCGGCTGGCGGAGAGCGAACTCGAAGCCCTCGGCTTCGACCTGCGCCAGCGGTTCGTGCTCGAGCACATGGGCGTGCGTGTGCCGGTCTGGACGGTGCCGGCAGCGGACGGAACGGGCCTGGATCTCTGCTTCTTCGCGCGCCAGCGGCACACGCTCTACAGCAAGACGAACGTCTACCACCTCCGCCAGACCACACGCCAGCGCCCCCGGCCGGTGCGGACGCGGCCCTGTCGTGAAGCAGGGAACGGCCCGTCCGACTACGAGGCCACGAGCCGGTTCGAGGAAGACGTGTACTGGCGTTCGTTCCTGCCGCGCAGTTCGGGCGAAGAGGACCACTGGTTCACGCGGCAGTTGCTCTTCAAGGGCAAGACCACGTCGTTTGCGCTCGCCTGCGACGGACCGCTCGCAGGGCGTGCGGGGCGCGTGCGCCTGATGCTGCGCAACTACACGGGCGCGGCCCACCTCACGGTCGCGGTGAACGGCGTGGAGGTGGGCGCATTCGCCTGGGACGGCGGCCGGCGCTTCCTTGCGGAGGCCGAGATCCCCGCGGGCGTGCTCGAGGACGGGGACAACACGGTCACGCTCGCGAGCGTGGGCGATACGCCCCAGCCGCTCGACATCGTGTACACCGACTGGGTGGAGCTCCGCTACCGCCGGCCGCTGGAAGCGATCGATGGGGCGCTCGTGTTCACAGCGGACACGAGCGGCACGGCGCGCGTCGGCGGTCTGCGTACGGACCGTGTCCTGGTCGCAGACGTGACCGAGGAGGCGGGCGAACGCCACGTCCGTCGCCTCCAGGTGGAGACGGCGGTCGACGGCCGCCTGGCTGCGGTCTTCCCTGTCTCGGCCGGCCATCGCTATGCGGTGAGCGAGTTCGATGCGCTCGGGAGTCCCGGGGCGCTGGAGGCTGTGGGGACCCCGCCGGACCTGTCCGGCCTCGATGCCGAGCTCCTGGTCGTCTCCACGGACGCGCTCCACGACGCAGCCCTGGCCTACGCGCGCATGCACCGCAGCGAGGGAATGACCGTGGAGGTCTTCACGCTGTCGGACGCGCTCGCCGCCGGGTATCACGGGCTCTACGACCCCGAGGCCATCCTGCGGCTCATCCGCAAGCTCCGGCCGCGGTACGTGCTGATGCTAGGCGATATGACCTTCGACTACTTCGGGGTCTACTCCGACGACGTGGACTACGCCATTCCGGCGCCGTTCGTCGTGAGCCAGGACCTGCACGCGGTGAGCGACTATGCCTACGCCATTGCTTTCGGCGCAGAGAGCCCGGTGGCTGTGGGACGGATTCCGGTGCGCACGCCCGAGCAGGCGCGTGTCGTGCTCGACAAGATCGAGGGCCGGGCGGCGGGCGGCGCGGCTGCGTGGGATCTCGTGACAGCGGCCTGCGATTCGCAGGGACACTTCCGGGAATCCTGCGAGCGGGCCGCGGCTGTGGTGGACGGCGCGGTCAAGCGGGCCTACATCAAGGACCTCGGCCTCACGGAGGCGCGTTCTGCCTTGCTGTCGGGGTGGAACCAGGGTGCGCGCGTGGTCTACTTCTCCGGCCACGGCAGCCAGCACCAGTGGGCCAAGAAGAAGCTGTTCGAGACGCCGCAGGTGGCCGGGCTGACCGAGCAGGCCGCGCCCCCGCTCGTGATCCAGCTCGACTGCCTCTCGAGCGGCGTACACCTGCCTGCAGGCGGGGGCTACGCTTGCCTGGCCGAAGCTTTGTTGCTCACCCCCGGCCGGGGTGCGTCCGCCGTGGTCGGATCGGTGGCCGTGACCCCGCCCAAGGGCCAGACCGAACTGGGCGTCGCCATGCTCCAGGCGCTCCAGGTCGACGGTGCCACCCTTGGCGACGCCTTTGCCGCTGCGCAAGCCGCGCTCGCCAAAGCCGGCACCGACCCCGGGGTGCTTCGGTCCTTCCTCCTCTTGGGCGATCCGGCGGCCCGATAGGGCGGGCGTGGCCGCGGGCGCCGTTCGCGCAGCGTCCGTCCTGCGAACGGCCTCGCCGCTCAGGCTTCAGCGTGGACTGTACCGTCCCTGGCAGCGCAGCCGCTCTGCATACGCGAGCACCTTCTCCATGATCCGGCCCCCCGTACAATCCAGAGGCTGATCCTAAAACCTACCCACAGGATTTGCCTTGCCTGCGCCCGGCCCTCCATTATACTGACCCCGGAAGGGCAACTTCCGCCGCCGCAGCTCCCAGTCCCCCCGCAAGTCATGCAGGCGGATAATAAACGTTGGGATCGGCAATCGGTCGTTGTCAGTGAAGCGATAGCGGAACGGTTGTCGTTGGCGTAATCGTAATCGGAGAAGCGATGCCGTTCGGGCACGAAGAACTTGATGTCTACCGGCTCGCCATCGACTACGTGGCTTGGTCCTACGCGCTTGCGAAGGGACTGAGCGGCGTAGACCGTCACGCCCGTGATCAACTGCTTCGTGCGGCCGTTGCCGAGGGCAACGGCAAAGGGACGAACGCTGACCGTCGGCGCTTCTTTGAGATCGCCCGTGGCTCCGCACTGGAATGGTCCGCGATCCAAGACTGTCTGGATGCCTGCCAAGTGCTCAATGTCGAGCAGAACCGTAGGGGCAAGACGATGCTTCTGCGCATCGTTTCGAGGTTGACGAAGCTCGCACGACGGGGCCATGAACTGCGTGAGGAACCGGCTGTGTACGGCGATTACGATTACGATTACGACAACGCGGAACACAGGAAATCCCAACAAACGGCTGCACTGGACGCTCATTCTTCGCGCCAGTGATCCGCCAGCCGTTCGATTTCAAAGAAGAACGTCTTGACGTTATAGCGGCATAGTGCTAACCTTGGGGAAGAAGAGGAGGCCCCCATGAGCACTTTAAGCAAACGCGCAACCGTGTACCTTGACCCGGTTCTTCACAAGGCGCTTCGGCTAAAAGCCGCCGAGACATCTCGTTCCGTGTCGGAGTTGATCAATGAAGCCGTACGGGATGAACTGGCGGAGGATGTGGACGATCTTGCTGATTTTGAGGCCCGTAAGCGTGACCCCGTCATTGTGTTCGAAGACTTTGTCAAAGAACTGAAGCGCAATGGCAGAATATAGCATTGTCGTCCGCAAGTCGGTTGCCAAGGATCTCAAGGGCATACCCAAGAAGGATGCTCAACGCATCGTTAGAGCAATTGCCGGACTGGCCAAGGAGCCCGGGCCGCCACAGTCAAAGAAGCTGTCCGGAGAGCAGAAGTACCGCCTGCGCTGTGGTGTCTATCGTATTCTCTACCAGATTGAAGATGATCGGCTTGTCATCTGCGTCGTGCGAGTGCGACATCGTAAGGACGTGTACCGAAAATGAATCGAACAATCCGGTGCAGCGGACGGCTGGCCGCCGCCGCTGATGACCGCCAACGTTGGCTGCAATGAGAGAAAGATGGCAAGGAGAGGCTATTGACGACTGCACAGGCCAAATTTCAGCGGCTGCTGCGCGAACTGTTCCAGTTCGACTGCGCGGATCTGGATTTCGGCATCTACTGGTGGAATCCGGCATTGTGAAGGCGGCTTCGCTTTCAGACCTGATGAAGGAAGCGGATGAACTCACGGCAATCCTGGTGACCAGCGTCAAGACCATCAAATCGCGGAGGAAGGGGCGCAATCCCAAAAAGTGCCTCCCTGTTTGTGCATGCAAGCCCCTCAGAGACTGTGATTTGCAGGTTTTGGGCGTCATCTGCGCACCCAGTGGTCGGACAGCTGCTTTCGCCCTCTCGCGCTGCGACGACGCACACGAGCCGCTGGTGCCGACTTGGCACTGCATTTCAGGCGGTTCGAGGCGTCCACACGGGCGAAATGGCTGAGGCACTTTTCGGGATTGCGCCCGGCCGAAGAAGTTGTCTTGGACTATTGCTCGGCAGTACGCGGAATCCTGAACAAC
>CAZBZG010000048.1:0-1919 GCA_964496245.1 uncultured Planctomycetaceae bacterium
CACAGAAGCCTTTCGGAATGGTTTTCGGGCAAGGGGGACGGGCATGTTCGAACGCATCCGGTATACCTGGGGCATCATGGGCGCGAGCTGAGAGGTGCTCAAGCGCGACAAGGAACTCATGCTCTTCGCGTTGCTGTCCTCTGTCTGCTGCCTGCTCGTGCTGGGCTTCGCGCTCCAGAACACGGTGGCTTTGATCTTCTGCATCGGGCTGGCCGTACTCTACTGGATCGCCCTCGGCCTGATCGAGTCCACGCTGCACGCCATCTTCCGGGCGGCCGTCTACGTCTACGCTGAGGTGGGCGAGGCGCCGGCCGGATTCGGCGGAGAGCTCCTGTCGGGCGCCATGCAGCGCAAGTAGGGTTCGCCCCCCCTCCGCGGCAGACTGCTTGCGGCCGCTGAGGGCGGGCGTTGACGCGGCGCGGTTGGACGGGAAGGCTCAGAGCGATTGGCTGGCGACGAGTTCCGCGTAGAGCCCGGCCCGGGCCAGAAGCGCCGCATGTCGGCCCGATTCGACGATGCGGCCATCCCGGAAGACCAGGATCAGCCCCGCATCGCGAACGGTCGAAAGACGGTGGGCGATGGTGATGCTCGTTCGTCCCTGCAGCAGGCGGTCGAGAGCCTCCTGGATGTAGCGCTCGCTGGTCGTGTCCAGGGAACTGGTGGCTTCGTCCAGGATGATGATCGGCGGATCCTTCAGGAACATGCGGGCGATGGCCACGCGCTGGATTTGCCCGCCGCTCAGGCCCACGCCGCGTTCGCCCACCACGGTTTCGTACCCATCCGGCAGCGTGGCGACGAATTCGTCCACACAGGCTGCCTTCGCGGCGCGGCGCACCTTTTCCTCGGTCGCGTCGGGTTGGCCGAAGCGAATGTTCTCCAGGATGCTTCCGCTGAAGAGAAAGGGGGTCTGCGGCACGATGCCGATGGCCTCGCGCAGGCTGGAGAGCCGCACGTCGCGCACGTCCTGGCCGTCGATGCGAACGGCGCCCTGGTCCGTGTCGTGAAAACGAGGAATGAGGTTGATGAACGTGGTCTTGCCTGCCCCGCTGGGCCCCACCAGCGCCGTGCGGCAGCCGGCCTGGATCTCCACGGAGACGCCGTTGAGCGCGGCCACGGGACGCTCCGTCTCTTTCGGGTAGGTGAAAACGACGTCATGGAATCCGATCGCTCCGCCGTCGAGGCGTAGGTTCGGCGCATCGGTTGGACTCGTGATCTGGGGAGGGTCCTCGATGTAGTCCAGCACCCGCTCGGCGCTGGCGGTAGCCGTCTGGAGTTGGGCGGTGAATCGGACCAGGAACGTGAGAGGCTGGTAGAGCATGACCGCGTACCCGGCGAAGGCGGTCACTTCGCCGATGGTCATCCGCTCCTGCAGGGCCAGCCAGGCGCAGAAGGCGATGACCGCGGCGCGGGCCAGGATGGTGATGATTTCGGTTCCGGCGAAGAGGATGTTGCCGAGGATGTTGAGGCGGTACTGGTGGGCCTGCTGCTCCTTGGCTTCATCCTGGACCTCGACCTTGCTGCGTCGCTCGCGCGTGAAGGCCTGGATGACCTCCATGCCTTCGATGTTTTCCGTTACCACGCTCGTGAGGTTGGCCGTGGCTTCGGCGTTGCGCTTGGCCGCGTGCCGGATCGACCCACGAAGGCGCACCGTCAGCAGAAGGTAAAAAGGGAGGGCCAGGCATGTCACCAGCGCGGCGGGCCAGGAAACCCAGAAGATGTAGGCGAAAATGAAGCCGGCCCGCAACACCATCTGCGTGAGGACGATGAAGAACTGGCCGAGAAAGCCGGTGGCCTCTGTGATGTCGGTCACCAGGCGGCTGACGATTTCGCCCGTGGGGCGGGCATGGAAAAAGCTGATGGCCTGCCGCTGTACGCGCCGGTAGAGAAAGATTCGCAGATTGCGCTGGACCTTGCTGATC
>CAZBZG010000048.1:1929-21498 GCA_964496245.1 uncultured Planctomycetaceae bacterium
CCAGCGCCGGGTAGTGAAAGCGCAACACGCCGCCGAGTAGATGGAATGCGACCAGTGCGAGCAATACCAGCGTTTCGGCCCAGATGACCTGTACGCGCTCTCCCTGGGACAGGGAGGGGGCCTGCAACGCTCGGTCGATCACGCGTTGGAGGAAGACGGGGACATAGACGGGCAGGACGACTCGCATCAGGCCACCGACGAACCCCAATCCCATGGCGCCGCGGTAGATCTCGACGTGCGACAGCAACCGCCACAGGATGCGCGCAGCGCTCTGGTTGCGAATGGTCTCTGGCACGGTTTCGGTCCATGGAGCTGATGGCGGTCAGGCGTTCGTCGGAGCCGTCTATTGGGCTTCGAGCTTGTCGAGATCGAGCTCGATGTGGCGTTCCCAGGCGGGATCGGTCTCGGGGTGGTCGGTGCGCTGATGGGCGCCTCGGCTTTCGGTTCGGAGCTGCGCGGCGTGCGCAATCACCAGGGCCACGGTCAACATATTCTGCACTTCGAATCCGCGGCGGGCCTGGAACTGCTCGGGCAGCACGTACCGCTCCCAGTAGTGGATCGTACGTTCCACCTCCTCCAGAGCTTTGCCGTTGCGGTAGACGCCGATGTGCCGCCAGGTCAGACTCTTCAGGCTTCGCACCAGGTCGTCGACGTCGAGCGGCACGGCCCGGCCGGAGAGGCGTCGTTCGACCGCGTTCGTGGGAAAGCCGGGCGCAACGTGGCCGGCGATGGCAGCCTGCTTGCCGGCCCGCCAGCCGAAGACGAGCCCCTCGAGCAGCGAGTTGGACGCCAGCCGGTTGGCGCCGTGCACGCCGGTCGAAGCGACTTCGCCCACCGCGTAGAGACGCTGGACCCGGGTGGCGGCTTGAAGGTCGACCTTGACGCCGCCCATCATGTAGTGCACGGCCGGCCGCACGGGTACCACCTCCTGCGTGATGTCGAGACCGTAGTCGGCGCAGATGGCCTTGATCGTGGGGAAGCGCCGTTCGATGAGATCGGCCCCCAGGTGCCGGAGATCCAGGCAGACGTGGGTGGTGCCGGTCCGATGGATTTCCTGGAAGATGGCCTGGCTCACCACGTCCCGGGCGGCCAGTTCCTTGTCTGTGGAGTAGTGTCCCATGAAACGCTCGCCCGCCTGGTTGAGGATGTAGGCGCCCTCGCCGCGCACCGATTCGCTGATGAGGAAGCGCGGCGCGCCGGCCACGTACAGCGTGGTCGGATGGAACTGCACGAATTCCATGTCGCGGAGCACTGCCCCGGCCCGTAGGCAGAGGGCGAGGCCGTCGCCTGTAGCGCCGTCGGGATTCGTGGTCTCCCGGTAGACCTGGCCGAGTCCGCCGGTGGCCACGATGGTGGCGCCGGCGCGCACGCCGAGCATGCGGCCGTAGGTCGTGTCGAGGAGCAGGGCGCCGTAACACGCGTCCTCGTGGTGCAGAAGGTCGACGGTGAAGTGTTCGGCCAGGATGCGGATGTTGGGATGTTCTTGGGCGCGCGCGAGCAGGGTCTCCACCACGGCTTTGCCTGTGGCGTCGCCGGCCGCGTGGATGATGCGCCGTCTGCCGTGTGCGCCTTCTGCGGTGAAGGCGATCTCGCCGTCCACGCGATCAAAGGGCGCGCCCCAGTCGACCAGGGCCTGGCAGCGGTCGATGCCCTCGGTCACGAGCACCCGCACGGCCTCGTTGTCACACAATCCCACGCCGGCCTTCAACGTGTCGGCGAGGTGCAGTTCGGGCGTATCGTCTGCGCCCAGAGCGACCGCAACCCCGCCCTGGGCGTAGAAGCTGTTGCTCTCCTGCGGCACGTCCTTGGTGACCAGCAGCACGCGCGCTGAGGCGGCTGCCGCCAGGGCGGCCGAGAGTCCGGCCACGCCGCTGCCGATCACGAGCACATCGGTGTTGAGAGACGGCACCGTGTTGAGGTCGATCGAAGTCAGGAAGCGTTCTTGTCTGGGCATGGCTTTCTGCAGGGAGGGGCTGATGGCCGAGGGGCCGCGCACAGAGAACGGGAGGCCGCACCTACGGCTTGTCCCGGTGCGGCGGCGTCAGGAGCTCGAGCAGCTTCTCCCGGTCTTCCGGATCCATTCCGTGACGTCTCATGAGCTGGTCCGCCTGTTGGAGGATGCGTGCGTCACGTGTCTCCGCCGGAGCGGTTTCCGCCGAAGGGCTCTCTGCCGCCGAGGGCCCGGCCGGAGACGCCTGGGTCGGTTCCCCCTCCGGCGACGCGTCGGTTGCGGCTGCCAAGTCGGTCTCGCCCGCGTCCTGCGGTTCGCCGGTGGCCGCCTCTTCGGTCGATGTGGAGGGCGCGGGGACGGGCTGGGTAGAGTGCGCCACCGCAGCCGGCCGGGTGGGCTCCGGATAGGAGGCCGCGCGCGTGAACTCCGAATCCTTTGCGATGAAGAGACCGAAGAACAGGCTCAAGCCGGCCACGTAGGCAAGGATGAACAGCACCTTGGCGAGCCGCTGGTAGGTCGAGGCCCGGTAGAAGATGAGCGCAATCCGCTTGGGGAGGAGCATGAGCATCGGTTCCCCGTCATCTCCGCACACGATGGTATTATAGCTCACGCGCGCGCGCAAGGCAAACCCGAACAGGGATTTCACGTGAAGGGAATCGCGTACGGTTCGCGTTGGTGGCAGCAGGCCACCACGCTCTGCTCGAGGCAGGAGGCCACGTCTCCACCCGTGCTGTGGCTGCGGTGGATGGCCTCGGCCACGTGCCGCAGGATGCGCCGGAGTTCGGCCACGCTGTACCGCCGCGCTGCCTTGGCCAGGTGTTCGGCGCGCCACGGGCTGATGCCGAGCGCAGCGGCAAGGCCGCCCGCGTCCCGTGCGCGCTGCAGGTGGATGCGTGCGGCCAGGATGTGTTCGATGGTGCGGGCGAGCATGGCCAGCGCACGGTGGGCCGACCCGGTCCGGTCCGACCGCTTGCCGCCGGCTTCGCGCATGCCGTAGGTCAGGATGCGCCGCGAGAAGACCAGGGCCTTCTCGAGATCACGCGCCTCCACGGCGTTGGTCAAACCGAAGATTTCGAACGCTTCGGACCCCGTGAAGAAGGCCTGCGCGTCTTGGTGTTCGATGGTTGGCGCGTCGTCCACGAAGATGGCCAGCTTCTCCAGTTCCGCATGGAGGCTGCCGAGGTTGCCGCCGTGCGCGGCGAAGAGGAGGTCGGCGGCCTCGGGCGCCAGCCGCTTGCCGAGGGCCTTGGCCGTCCGGCGGAGCCAGGGCAGGATCTCGGCCGGTTTCGTCAGCGAGGGGCAGGGCACGCACTGCGCCGCGCGGGCGAGTGTCTTCCCCAGCTTGCGCTGGCGGTTCAGCTTCTCGCAGGCGATGACGAGCCACGCCGAGGAGGCCGGCGATTCCACGTAGGCTCGGAACCGCTCTTCGTCAGCCTGGAGTCTCTGGTTCTTGGCGTCCTCAGCCGTCTCCTCTTGGGATCGTCCCTGGGACGGAGGCGCCAGCAGGCGGTCGGCCTGCTTGAGCACGATTGCTTTCTCGGGGGCGAAAAGGCTGGTCGAGGTCAGTTCGTGCAGGACCTCTCCCCAGCTGGTCCCCGCATCCTGCTGCGAAGACGGACCGCGGAGGACCAGCGTCTCGACCTGAGGGTGCGCCTGAGTCAGGGCGTGGAGGAACGCATCCAGCCCTTGGCGCCGGAGGTGGGCCTCGGTCCCCCAGAGCACCACGACCGGGGGCAGATCCCGGCAGGCCGCCTGCAGCTGGGTCTCGTAGTCCTGTAAGGTTTCGCGCGTCTTCTTGCGGGCCATGCGGCCATGTTAGCCTGTTTCCGCGTGCGATGCAAGGATCGCGGACAGCTTCCGTGTGGAGGTGCGGAAAGATGGGCTTGGGGAGAGGTCAGGCTTGGCGAAGTCGTTCCAGCGTCCAGTCGAGTTCGGTCGCGATGTTGGCGTGCACGTCCTGGTCGCTCTCGAGAAGCGGCCACGTGTAGGTCTCGTTTACGATGTGCGGCCGTTCGCCGGAAGCGAGCACCTCCTGGAGCAGGTGTTCGGTGATGTCCGCGGTCGATCCCAGGGGATCGGAAACCGGGGCGAAGAGGGGCATGTGGAAGTGGACGCGCACCTCGGCGAAGTCGGCCATGGCTTCGCGGGGGAGGGCCAGGAATTCGCCCAGATCGGCTGCGCGGAAGACGATCCGGCCCGCATAGTCCCGGGCAAAGGTCTGGTGCAAATAGCGCGGTTCGTCCAGGCGTTTGAGGGCGTCCAGACCCTCGGGGTTGTCCGCGGGCGCGCGCAGCCGGGCGGCCGCGCTCACGTGGAGCTTGGCCAGCGGGACGCGGGCCTCGCGCAATGCGCAGACGGCTGCATCCGGGTCTTCGAACTCCACGGCCAGGTGTGCGGCGTCGAGGTTGATCCCCAGGTGCGCATGCACCGCGTCCACGGCGTCGGCCTCGCGCAAGCCTTCTTCGTCGACCAGGGCCTGGACCGTGTGCGTCAGCGCCTCGGCCTGCACGAAATCCGCGAATTCCTGGACCGTCTCGCAGGTGCACAGAGGCTCGGGTTCCACCGCCAGCCGGATGACGATCCCCCGCTCCCGGCGGAGGCGGTCGAGCGCTGCGAGAACCGGGGCAAAGCCGCGGGCCAGTTCGGCCCGGCGGGCCCGATGGTCGCCCCATGGTTTGTACGAACCCGGCGAGGTGCTGAGGCTGCCCTCCATGCCCTCAGGCAGGAGTGCGGCCAGGATCTCGGCGAGTCGGATGGTGTCCTGCTGGCGTTCGGCCTCGCCCCAGTCCGGGCGGTAGACCTCCTCCTTGACCACGGGCGCGTGGAAGTCGCGCAGGGGAAAGCCGTTCAGGCTGAAGACGAACAGGTCGTTTGCCGCGAGCCACGCGGCCAAATCGTCGAGGGCCGGGCCTGCGCTCAGCTCGGCGATGGCCGCTTGCCCGAGGCGCAGCTCCACGCCAAAGGGGTCGTCCGGTGCAACGCGTCTCTTGACCAGGCCCACATCCTCTGCGAGCAGCCGTCGCACTTCGTCCAGCGATTCGCCGGCGTGGACGTTGGTGGAGTAGGAGACCAGGAACGAACCGTGGGGCGTGCGAACGTGCATAAATCAGCTCTCGGCCGGTGCACCCTCCACCGGCCCCAGCAGCTTGTCGATCAGGCGGGCCAGCGTGGCCCGCAACTCGCTCCGTTGGAGGATCATGTCCACCTGGCCGTGTTCGAGCAGAAACTCGGAGAGCTGGAAGCCTTCGGGCAGCTCGGCGTTGATCGTGGTCTTGATGACGCGGGGCCCCGTGAACCCGATCAGCGCCTTGGGTTCGGCGAGGATGATGTCGCCGAGAGCGGCCCAGCTCGCCCACACGCCGGCCATGGTGGCGTCCGTGCACACGCTGATGTAGGGAAGGTTCGCTTCGCGCAGTTTCCCCAGGGCGGCGGCGGTCTTGGCCATCTGCATGAGGCTGAAGAGTCCCTCGTACATGCGCGCGCCCCCGCCCGACCCGGAGACGAGGATCAGGGGCAGGCGTTCGTCCCGGGCGTGCTCGGCCAGGCGCGCGATCTTCTCGCCCACCACCGAGCCCATGGATCCCATGAGGAACCGGCTGTCGGTCGCGCCGAAGGCCACCGGCCGCCCGTCCAGCTCTCCTGTGCCGCCGACCATGGCCGAACGCAGGCCCGTCTTGGCCTGGTCCCGCTCGAGCACGTCCTTGTAGGCCTTGGCCGCGCGGAAGTCGAGGATGTCCCGGCTCGTCAGATCGGCGTCGCGTTCGGCGAACGTGTCCGGATCCAGCGTGATGTCGATCCGCCGCCACGCGTCGATGCGGTGGTGGTGCCCGCAGGCCGGGCAGACCCCGAGGTTCTCCGCCAATGTCTTCTTGATCAGAAGCTCGCCGCAGGCCAGGCACTTGGTGCCCGCGCCCGTGCCGACCTCGCCGTTCGGGGTCTGCGGCTTGCGTCCAAGCTTCTTGAGTCCGTCCCAGCCAAAGAGGGCCATGTCACTCCTCGCCTCTGAGTTTGCGCAGGGCCGCCGCCATGTCCGGGGCCCGGAACGACCCCGTGCCCACCACGAGGTTGTCCGCGCCGGCGGCGATGACCTGCGGGGCGTTCTCCGCATAGATCCCGCCGTCGACCTGGAGCTCGATCTTCCGGTCGGCGATGAGCGCGCGGGCCTCGCGCAAACGGTCGTACGTCTCCTCGATGAAGCTCTGACCGCCGAAGCCGGGGAAGACGCTCATCACCAGCAGGCGGTCCACCTTGTCCAGATGCCCGTCCAGTCGGCTCACGGGCATGTCCGGGTTGATGCACAGTCCCCGTAGCTTACCGAGTGCGCCGATCTTGTCCAGGACGGATTCGGGTTCCGGGTAGACCTCGAGGTGGACCGTGAGCCCGTCCGCGCCCGCCTCGGCAAAGGGCTCGAGGAAATCCACGGCGTTGTCGAGCATGAGGTGCACGTCGAGATGGAGGCGGGTGATCGGGCGGATCGCACGGAGTACGGGTGGGCCCACGGTCAGGTTGGGCACAAAGTGTCCGTCCATGATGTCCAGGTGGAGCATGTCCGCGCCAGCGGCTTCGGCCCGGCCGATCTCGTCGGCCAGGTGCGCGAAGTCGGAAGCGAGCAGGCTGGGGGCGATCTTCACCGGCATCTCAAGCATCTCCGTGCACTTCGTTTTGGGCGCGAAACAGGTCCCTCGGTCCCGCAGGCATTATAGGGGGTTTGGCCCGGGATGCAATTGTCGGTTCATCCAACGCATACGGCTCCCAAACGTACCCGAGTCGTCCCGCGATCGCAACTTCCGATAAGAATGCCTGAAGTCGGCCCGCAAGACGCGCCGATAGGAGAGAAAGAGGAAGAAATCATGGCTCAGACCGCGCATCTATATCTCAAGACTTCGCAGGGGGTTAGAGGGCCTTTCTCCGCCTACCGGCTGCACGAGATGGTCCGCCGCGGCCGCATCAGTAGTCAGAGCGAGGTTTCGCCCGACGGCGTGCGGTGGCTCTCAGCCGGCCGGATCCGGGGGCTCTTCAGCCCGGTGACGCGCGAGGAGCCGGTTGCCACCCGCGAAGGCGTGGTGCCCGTGCCTGCGGTTCGCCCCGAGGTCAAGCGGATCGCCGCAGCCGTGGACAAGGCGGTACGGCCGGTGCGCCGGTATTTCCGGTGGACGGTCGCTGCCGCGGGACTGGGAGCGCTCGTCGGGTCCCTGCTCATTTTCCAGCTGGGAACGCGGTTCTTGGCTCCCGAGGCCGCGAGCATCGTGGTCTTCGGACTGGCCCTTCTGCCCGCCGCTCTCGTGGGGGCGGCGTTCGGACAGCTCGCAGGCAATCTGCTTATCCGCGCGCTCACGCGCATCAGCGACCCCGAGCGCCGGTGCCTGGCCCTGCACGTACCGTGGAGTCGGGCGCCCGGCCGCTGGCCGACGTGCCTGCGCAACTGGATCTACGGGGGGGACTGGCTGCGCACGACCGAGCGCGACATCCTGCTTCCCTACGTACGCGCCTTTGTCACGGGCGAGGCCCCGCGGACGATCGAAGAGGAGCTTGCCCTCTGGTCCGAACTGCTCGCTCAGACCGCGAACCGAAACGTCAATGGCCTGGAGGTCGGCCACGCGGTGCGCGATCTGGCCAGCCTCGAGCGCCTGCCCGACTGGACCCGCGAAGTCGACCCTGGTACGACGCTGCCGAAACTGGTTCAGCGTCTGGGACAGGTGGGCCGGGACTGGGCCATCTGCCTCTTCCGCCGGGCGGTCAACCGGATGCCGGAACTCGCTGAGGCCGACAAGACCATGGATCAGGTCCTGTTCGAGTTCCACTACTGCATGCTCTCCCGCGAGCGCGAGGCCCTGGTCGTGGTCCTCCGCCCCAAGCCGAACCCGCCCAAGAGCGACCGCCATCCCGCAGCCGAAGCCGCGTAGCTGTTCAGACCCGCGGGTCCTTCGGTGCTTGCTGTGTGGGCCTCTGTGGGTGTTGACCCACCGAGGCCCGCAATGGGAAGGACGTGGGGTCGGACCACGATAAAGGTATATGGTGGGACGCGGGGGGACGCGGGGTCGGACCACGATAAATGGGTGGACGCGGGGGGACGCGGGGTGGACGCGGGGTCCGGGGTGGACGCGGGGTCGGACCACGATAAATGTATATCTGCAAATAGATTAAGCGTTATCCAGCGGTTCGGAAGCGCCTTAAACGCGTTTTTTGGGGCAGGAAAGAGATGGCAAAGGACAGTCCTTGCGTGGGCTGCCCGGCTATCCCCGGCTGATAGGCCCGATTTTTGAGGTCCAAAACGCCCGCTAAGGGATGTTTCATGCGGGTGATCTGCCCTTAACGCTCTTCTTGTCATATGGTTATCGTGGTCCGACCCCTCGACCTTGACCCCTCGACCTTGCCGGGTTTGCGTCAGGACGGATCAGGTGTCAGGGGATGAGGCTTGCTGCTTACGTCTCGCAGCAGCGATGCTGTAGAGCGCATAGGCGGCCGGCAGGAACGCGAGCGCGAGGAAGAGCCAGGCGTAGACACCCCAGATCCCGCTGCTGGCCATCAGGGCGGTGGCCTCCTTCAGACAGACGAGGGCAAAGGCGGCGAATGCGTAGGCCAACACAGTGCGGCGGAGCACGAGGAAGACGGCCGCGGCCAGCGCGGCAATGGCCAGGAGATTGCGGCCGATGGCGAACACGGCCGCGTCGACAGGCCTGGCGTCCGTCAGGGGCTGTGCGACGCAGAGGGCGACCACGATGAGCACGGTCAGATACCGCCGACGGATGTATTGGGTTGCGAGAAAGCAGGCGGCCATGACCGCTGCTGGGAAGAAGAGCGCGGAGGTGAGTGCCTCGGTGATGCCGTCGAGGGGCGGCACCACGGCCGAAAGCCCCGCAGGCACCTCAGAGCTCACATCGCGCACCAGAGTGGGGAAGTGCACGATCGCCTGCTGCTCCAGCGCCGCCAGTCCCGCGACCACGGGGACCAGGAGATACGATCGCGCGAGCACGTCCAGCCAGTAGCGCCGGCGCTCGGCCGGCGACGTGGCTGGCGGACCGAGGCGTGGCTCTCCCTGGAAACGTTCCCGGTACGCGCCCCACGCGAGCGCGAGCAGGGCTGCGCAGGTGAGCCCGCTGAGCAGCAAACGTCCGGCGCTTTCGGCCGCGAACGTTACGAAGTGATTGGTGTAGGCCGTGGCCGTAGGGTACCAGAAGAATTGCTGCGGCAGCCGGTTGAGAATCTCCAGGCCTTCGAGAGCCACGATCACGGCCGTGAGCGCCAGCACCGGGCGCCACGGAATCAGACGGCGGTGCCACATCCGGCCCACGCCCAGCAGCGCAAGGAGCACGGCGGCATACGGAACCGCCCACATGAGGTGGGTGGCGATCGCGTTGCCGACGTGGGACTCGTTCTCCCGGCGGATCCACTCCTCGGGCACGTGGAACCCCCGTTGGAAGGCGAGGATTTCCTCGCCGGCGACCAGGGCGGCCACGTAGATGTAGGCGTCGCCCCAGTCGGGATGTTTCTTGCGGAACTTGATGACTGCGTCGGTCCGGTTCGGGTGCTTACGCTGCTGGGCCGAGAAGAATCGATACGCGGATAGATCCAGGCCCTGGACCTCGCGGAAGTACTCCTCGGCCTTGGCGCGCGCCTGCGCGTCCGTGGGGGTGGGCCGCTCCTCTTCGTCGTCGATCCTGTGCCGGATGGCGAGCGTGTCGCCCGATGGCGAGATCCGGATGCAAAACTCCTCCTTCTCGCCGAGACGGAAATAACGCACCTCCCATCCATACCGGTCGGGAAACTCCTCGGTGAAGACCCGGTCGGCCGCAGCAAAGCCATCGCGCCGGTACACGTAGGCCTGCGCGTAGCGGTTCTGCCGGGTGCGCCACACAGCGGTGCAGTGGTATGAAGACGGATCGCGGCCGAGAGATTCCCGCAACGAAGCGTCTGCAGCCTCGAGGGCTGCGCGGCGTGAGATCTCGAGGCCGAGGTCGTCTGCAAAGCCCGGTGTCCGCAGGAACCAGGCCGCCCCTCCTGCCGCCACAGCCAGCCCTGCGAGTACGGCCAGCCGGGCGCGAGAGAGAAAGGCCGGTCGGATGGATGGGAAGTGCACGGGCGCGGCGGGTGGCTCCTCGCGCACGGGCGAGGCAGCGTTGAGCAGGTCGTCGTCCGCGCCGCCCGTGCCGCGGCGGCGAATCACGGTGGCGAGCGAGAAACCCAGTGGCACCAGAAACACTCCCAGCACGATGGCGCCCGGAATCCAGATGCTGCTGTGACCACAGCGGAGGAAGAAGTGCAGCGTCAGGAAGCAGTTGAACGTGTAGTGGCACAGGAAACTCGCGAGCGGACCGTATCGGAGGAAGATGAGTCCGGCGACGATCCCCACCGGCACGATCTCCAAGCCCCGGATGTAGAAGGGCTGCTGGGGATAGTTGCAGTGGAGAAATGCCCAGATTACGGCAGGCAAAACCACGGCCACGATCCGGCTGTGCGTCTTTTTCAGGAGGTAGGAAACGGCGAAGACGCGGAAGATGCCTTCTTCGATCGCGGCTGCCGAGAACCCCGACAGCACCGCGTAGAGCCACGGAGCATAGGTCGTGAGCGCGTCCGTGTAGCTCACCTCCGGCGGCGACCAGGCTCCGATCCAGTCCGCCACGAGGTAGAAGACCGAGACATAGCCCATCCCCAACGCAGCCACCGAATAGCCGACGATCACGTTCTCGCCGGTCTGCGCGCCTCGCCACCCGTGGAGCCGCAGCACGCCGTCCAGAGACAATTTCTCCGGAAGCATATTCCGGAACCAGATTTCCGCGCCGGCGTAGATGGCCGCAACGATCACGCCCCGGTAGAGGCTGCCGAGAAGGCTTGAGAGGATCTGGCGTGCGATGAAGCTGGCGTAGCTCTGGGTGGTGTCGTAGTACCGGAGCGCCAGCGGGATCGAATTCAGGCGTACCGCAAAGACGATCAGGCACGTCGCGCCCCCGAGAATCAGCGCCGGCCGCCAGCGGATGTTTCCCGTCCCAAGTTGCGAGACGATGAACACGAAGAGGATCGCCAACAGTGGCAGGGCGGCGGCGTCGGCCAGCGAGGAGAGCATCCAGTTGTAGGAACGTTGGCGCAGGAACTCGCGGATCCAGTTCTCGGGGATGTCGAGCCGCGTGTACACGCGCGTCACCACATCGCCCGACACATCCACTTCCAGTCTGACCGGGGCGTCGGCCACCTCGTAGCCAGAGCGTTCCCACGCCATCGCGTGATCGACCCGGGCGTTCTTCTCGGTCGACTCCTGCTCGACGAGGTCGTAGTCCTCGAGCGGATAGGCGAAATGTTCCGCGAGGTAGGACCGGGCCACCACCAGCGCCTTATCGCTCGAGAGCTTCGCGCCGGGCGCGTTCTCGGGAATCTCATGGGTCCAGCCGATGGGGGTGCCCGCTGTGTCGAGGCGGACGAGGTACTCCTCCTTCTCCAGCGGCACGAAGAAGCGCGTCTCCCAATGCCAAAAGCGAAGATCCCGGGCGATGATCTCGTTGGCTCGTTCGATGCCGAGCTCCCGCTCCATGTAGAGGAGCGCGAAATTGTCGTACGAGAACGAGATCGCCTGCTGGAATCTGCCCGTGTCGACGCCGCGCGCCGCGAGCAAGGCGACCGCTTTCCGCTCGGCCTCGGCACGCGAGATCTTGAGGTCGAGCGACGCCTCCTTGCGGACGCGGTCGTAAGTGTAGTAGGCCGTCACGCCGCCCGCGATGCCCAGAACGAGGAAGATGGCGATGAGGGTCCGGCCGCTGAATCGGCCCATGCGAGTCCCCTTTGCACCCGCTTGGCATGGTAGCCGCCGTCGCCGGCCGTGTCCAGGGCGGGCGGCCGCGAACGACCTGCCGGTCCCCGGCCTCGCACGCAGCGACCGCGGGCTCTGCTGCTGGCGATCCTCCTGCGGCCCGCCGTCACGCGCCCATCGGGCTCCAGTGGACGAATCTATCTGATGTCCCAAATGCCCCCCATCCCCCGGCTTTCCTGTTGACCGGGAGCGCGCAGGCGGTTCAATAGGAGAGACGTCCGGGAGCGCCGGGGCCATGACAACCGCACACGAGACCCGCAAGTACAACAAGAACGGCGTGGTCTGTCTCCAGGGGGAACAGGCGGACGGCCTCTTCGTGCTGCGCAAGGGACGGGTCGGGATCCTGATCCACCCAGACGTAGCGGTTCCCAGCGAAGAGCAGGTGCTCGCCGACGGGGTGCAGGTGGGCACCCTCGAGCAGGAAGGCATGTTCATCGGTGAAGGGGGGTTCTTCCTCGATCACCGCGGGGCGAGCGTGGTCGCGCTGACCGACGGCACGACCGTGGAACGGGTGCCCCTGGCCGCGTCCGGTCTGCAGCAGATCATGACCGAGCAGCCGCGCATCGCCATGAAGCTCTGCCGCAGCCTGGCCGAGCACCTGCGGGACGTGACCGAACGGGTCAAGGAGGTGTCTACGCTGGCCGAGTGCGTCAGCCGCGGTTCCGACCAGATGGCCGTGGCCTATTCGGATCTGCTCCGCAGCGTGGAGAAGCAGGCGCTCTCCGAGCCCGACTTGAACGACGTACTCTCCGCAACCAAGGAGAGTCCGCTGTCGGTGCGAGGCCGGGCGTTGGTCGAACAGCGCCGCGAGACCACGGTCTTCTTCACCCAGGCGGCCAAGCAGCAGCGGTCGGGGACCATGAGCCTCAAGAAGGACGAGGTGCTGTGCGAGGAGGGGAGTATCGGCCGAGCGCTCTACCTCGTGCGGGAAGGCGAGCTCGAGGTCCGCAGCGGCTCGGTGCCGGTGGGGCGCATCGGTGCGGGCGAGATCGTGGGCGAGATCGCCGTGCTCTTGAAGGAGTTCCCCAAGCGGAGCGCCACGGTGCGTGCGAGCGAA
The DNA here is from genome assembly GCA_964496245.1 of uncultured Planctomycetaceae bacterium. Taxonomy (GTDB): domain Bacteria; phylum Planctomycetota; class SZUA-567; order SZUA-567; family SZUA-567; genus CAZBZG01. The sequence goes on from CAZBZG010000048.1 coordinate 14,737, forward strand.
CCGACCATGCTCAACTGCATCTCGGCAGCCAAGCTGCATGCCATGGTCGAAGAGAAGCCCGCCATTCTCGTTCCCATCGCGCGCACGTTGGCCAACCGGCTGGACACCACGAATCGCCTGCTCTGCCAGCGGTCGCGGTCGTCGGTGGACGTGCTCAACGTGTTGGCGGGCGCGGAGCAGTCCTGCGAGGCCTACTTCCTGCATCTCGCCGAATGCCTGGACTCCTTCGAATCGTGCCCGGCGCTTGCTGCCAAGGCCCGCAGCCTGGCCAAGAAGGCTGCGCGCACGCGGGCCGACCTGGAAACGACCTATTGCGAGGTGCTCGAACCCCTGCGCAAGGAAGCGTCTGACCAAGGGGAGGCCGGGGTGGGGGAAGAAGCAGCGCCCCAGGTCTGAGCGCCCGACACAGCATCAATACGCCACAGACACGCTCAGGGTCCAGGCCCGGCCGCTCTCCCTGCGGCAGACCTGCACGTCGACCGCGGATCCGCGCCGCAGGGTGAGCAGGACCGGCGCGAGGTCGCCCCGGCAGCGTACGGGAACCCCGGCCACGCCCGTGAGCACGTCGCCCAGCTGGAGCCCGGCTGCGCGTTCGGGCGATCCCAGCCAGTTCAGGCGCACGCCCCTGCCGTTGCCCGCGTCCACGGCTTGGCGGAGCAGCGTCTGGGGGGCGGGTTGCCAGTGCCGTTCGCGGTCATGGTTGGAGAACGGGCCTACGTGCTGGTCGAGCCGTTCGAGAAACGCGGTGAGCAGCTGGAAGGTCCGGGCGAAGCGGTACAGGCTGATCCGGTCCACCGTGTCTGCGGGGCCGTTGATGCAGCCGAGGTCCTTTGGGCCGAGGGAATGGATGGTGATCGACGGGATGCCCGCGTGGGCGAAGCTTTGGGCGTCCGACTTGTACCCGAAGAGGACCTGGCGCTTGACGGCGAGGCCCGTTCGCTTGCCGGCCATGCGGCACAGAACCTCGAGGCTGTCAGCCGAACGGTTGGTCCAGGTGCGCGGCCGGCCCACGCCCAGGCACTCGAGATTGACCATGGCCTGGAGTTCGGCGCGGGTGTCGCGATGCAGTCCGCGCACGAACTGGGCCGACCCCTGGCAGCCGTGTTCTTCCGAGGCAAAGGCTGCAAAGAGGATGGTGTGCCGCAGTTCCTGCTGCCGCAAGACCTGATACAGACTGGCCAGCATGACTGCGCCCGACCAGTCGTCCACCGCTCCGTCACCGCCGCCCATGCTGTCGGTGTGCGCAGCGAGTACGAGGATGCCGGCGATGGGATCGAGGCCGGGGAGTGTGGCGATCACGTTGCGGCTGTCCGGTTCTTGCGTGTGCACCGGCTGCTCCACGAGCTCCTGCCGGCTGGCACCGGCCTGGACGAGGAGTTCGATGTAACGCTGCCGCCGCGCAGCATTGCCGCGGGGCGGGGCGAGCACCTCGCGGAGCAGGAGAGGGATGCGCAGCGGGTCCGTGTCGGCCCGGATGAGACGGGCAGACGGCGCCGGCGACAGGGACGGCCTCTCGCCAGCCAGAAGCGGCCAGCCAGCCATCAGGACGCATTGGAGCGAGAGCAACGCGACCACCCGGTCCATCCCCATCTCCCTCGCACGCGCTGTGTGCCGGCATCCGCAGCTTGCCGGGAACCACCAGCCCTGCATTGTAAAGGCAGATCAGGGGGAATCAAGGGCGGAACGTTCCGGGGGAAGCGATCTGCCAGGGAGTCGCTTGAAGCCCCGGGCGTTGCGACCTGACTGGCGTGGCAGTACAATGTTCCGGCACAAGCGGTTGCGAGCGGGACGACGGGTGGAGGACCGTGAGTGTGGGGGACATGCGCGCGGGGCGGCGGTACGCGGACGCGGCCGCTGGCGGGAGCGGAAGGTGGCACGGCGAAGCGGCTGCGCCGTCGCCTTGACTGGCGCGCGGGAGGATACGCGTGAACACGACGAACGTGCAAGGATCGAGCGGCTACCTGCCGCTCCTTGGAAGCCACTTCGACAAGCTGCTCGCCCGCGGCCGGGCCGCGTTCGGACCCTCGCCGTCCGCCATGTGGATGGCCTCGCTCGATACGCGAACCGGCGAGTACCCGGTCGACGATGCGCGGCCGCCCGACATCCCCCGCCGCCACTACCGGGCGATCGACGCGCCCAAGGGCTGCTCGCTCTACTGGGACCAGCCGTCGCTCGTGGCCGCCCACGCGCTCGCGCGCCGCACCGGAGAGGCTGGGTACGCTGAGGCCGCAAACGCGTACGTGCTCTCGTTCCTCGAACGCTGCGTAGCCAACAACGGCATGTTCCTCTGGGGCAATCACTACTACTGGGACGCCTTTGCGGGCCAGACCCTCAAGTTTCGCGGCAGCGAGGATCCGCATCCCGTTGATCCGGATACGGAAGCGGGCGAGGTCCACGAGACGCGGCCCATCCCGCCGGCGTGGGACCTGTTCGAACGCGTCTCGCCGGACGCGACCGCGGCCGGGATCCGCGCGTACGCCACGCATTCGCTCTTCGACGCAGAGGCGGGCGGGTTCAACCGCCACGCGGACGGACACCGGGGCTGCGCGTTCCTGGAAGCGGGCGGCATCCTCGTCGAGTCGCTCGCGTGGCTGGCTGCGCGCACGGGCGAGACGGAGCTCCTCGACCAGGCCGACCGGATCGTGGACTTCAGCTTTCGGCATCAGAACGCGCAGACCGGACTCCTGGAGAACAACCCCACGGTCCAACGCTGGGACAAGTTCGCCTGCACCACCGAGGTGGGCTTGTGGGGCGGGTGCCTTTTGCGGGCGGCTGACCGCAGCGGCGGACGACAAGACTGGGTCGACAAGGCGGCTGCGGCCGTCTCCGCGTTTCTCGCTCGCGGCTTTGACGCGTCCACGGGTCGCTACTGGGGCCGCCTGCGGGTGGCGGACGGTACGCCCGTTTTGGGCGCCGGTGCGACCGAGGCGGACAATGCCCAGTCGCTCACCCATCAGCCGGGCGACTACGCGGATGTCTGGCGCCCGCTCTTTCCAGCGCACGACTACCCCATGCCCTTTGCCGAGTGCTGCCTCTCGCTCTTCGCGCGCACGGGCGAACCCGAGTATCGGACGGCGTGCGAACGCTGGGCGGCACAGGTGGAGGCGAGCCTGCCGGCCCGGAACGGACGCGGCGGGTATGCCGAGCACTACGGCCGGTGCATCCACTTCCTGTGGCGCTGCAGCCGCACGCTGGGGACGGAGCCCTACGAGACGCTCGCGCGCCGCGTGGCCGCCGAGGCGGTCGACCGGCTCTGGGACGGGGACATGCTCCGCGGGCACCCGGGTGAACACCGGTACGATGCTGTGGACGGCGTGGGGTTTCTCGCGCTCGCGCTGCTCGCGCTCGCGACCGGAGAGGACCCGGACAGGATGGGAACGGGTTGGTGACCGCCTACCAGTGGAGGTCGAGTACGAGCCCGCAGGGCAGGGGCGGCGCGTCCGCAGCAGCGGCCTGGCCGTCTGTATCCGGCGCACCCCCGGCTGTTGTCTCCGGGTCGACCCGCACGAACACGTAGTCGCTTGAAAAGTCGCCCCACGCCGGCACGGGCCGCCCCGCAGCAGCCACAGCGTCCCGCACCTCTTGTGCATAGGCGCGGCACGCTGCCACCCGCGCCATGTCCTCTGCAAACGAGAACGCCTGGCCGGAGGCCAGCGCCAGAAACCCGTCGACGCGCTCGGCATGATCCACGACCCAGATCCGGTGCGTGCCGTGGCGCGGCCCGGGAAGCGCGGCCAGCGGATCGTAATCCGCGATGGATGCGAGCGCGTCCGCGATCGTTCCGTCGGGATCGGCGAGCGAGGCGGCGAGCGGACAGATGTGCCCGCGCAGGGCGCGGAGGCGCGCGAGCGCGTCCGGGTCGGGCGCGACGGGCCTGCGGGTCTGGTCTGATGCGTCCGCATCGCCCACGGGTGCCGCAAGCGTCTCCGATTCCGGCTCCTGCTCCGGAGGGAGGAGCGCGCGGCAGACGAAACTGCGCCGGGCGGCCGCGGCCCCTGTCTTGCCGCTCTGACGCTCCACCACGTAGACGGACGGCCGGTCCTGCAGGAAGAGGCCCTCCTCGCGCCACGCGTCCAGATGCGCGGCTGCGCGCGTCCAGGGGTTGTGCCAGGCGGTGTCTTGCTGGGAAGGACGCCCCGCGATCAGGCGGATCACGTTGCGCTCGTGCCGCGCATAGAGCGCGTCCCGCGCAGCCGGATCCAGCGTGTCGGCCGATGGGGCGACCACGTCGGCGAGCGCCACCCGGCCGGGATCGAACCGCCAGCCTCTGAGCGCGTGGAGCGATGTCATGCCCGTCTCCAGAGGCCCGGGCGCAGACGCCATGGCCTCACACCCCACGCCTCACGCCTGAATCCGCCGGCATTCCACATAGAACCGTTTCTCGTCCGCCTCGCCCATGGAGAAGGCCTTCCGCGGCAAGGCGCTGTCGAGGATGATGGTCTTGAAGAGCGCGTGCTTGTCGAGCGCGGGCAGGAGAAAGCCCATGTTGCCCGGCTTGCGGCCGAGGTCGTCCAGCGCGTCGCGGCCGTGGATGTAGTCGATCTCCACGGATGCGTGCGCCGCGAGGTACGCGTCCAGGCACTCCTGGAGCGTGGCCACTACGAGATTGCGGGGCGGCTGGTCGATGGCGATCAGCCCCTGGCGGCCGCTGGCCACGAACGGGATGACCTGGCTGCCCGCGAACTGCGGGTCGCTGGCTGCGCGATCCAGGGCTTCACCATTTTCGCATGGAACCACCCGGCAGGGTGCGCCCTGCTCGGCCCACGCGCGCTGGGCCGCTTCCAGGAGGTCGTCCGGGTCTACGTTGAAGAGCACGCGGTGGATGGGTTCGAACACGAGCCCGGGGTCGTGGAGGTTGACGAGTTCGACCAGGCAGTGCCGCGCGGGATGCTGCAGGACGGTCTGCTCGTCCGCGGTCGTTTCCTTGAGCCTGTCCCAGATGGCCTTGGCGGTGGCGAACGAATGGTTGCCGTCGCCCATGGCGAAGAGGAGCGGGGCCTCGCCCTCGAGGCCGTACTTGGCGTTGAAGTGCGCGGGGTCGGCCAGGCGCGCGAGGCTGTCGGCTACGGCTGCTTGGTCGGCCGGCTGATCGACCAGCGCACCCGTGACGTGGCCGCTCTCCATCATGAGGTCGAAGTCGTAGAGCAAGGGAAGATCTTTGTCGAAGAGAGGTTCGATCACCGTGCGCTCGGGGTCGTCGATCAGCACCATGATGTGCGGCAACTCCAGGGGCGCGTCCTGGCGCACGCGCACGCGCGGCGGCAGGCGCTCGAGGATGGTGGCCTCGCTCGCGCGGATCAGGGTGTTTGCGCCTTTCTGGAAGTCGTACCGCTCGAGGTCCAGGGCGGCGAGCAACCCCTTGCGCGAGGGCACGTGCGGCGTGCGCCGGTCCACGCGCACGAACCCGGGCGCCCGCTCCTGGAGGATGCCTTCGGCCAGGTACTTTCGCATGGTCGTGTTGATCGAACGGGTGAGCGGCTGCTCCCGGTCGGTCTCGAGGTAGACCTCGGGCAGCATGCAGTGGAGGGTGGAGGGCGCTTCGCCCACAACGGCGCGCACCTTGTCCCAGTAGGCGGGCTGGGACGTGTACTGGTCGCAGGCCACCACCGCCCAGCGCTGGAGGTCCACGTCCGCGCGGGGCAGGAGCACGGTGGGCACCTGAACTCCGACAGCGTCAAAGGGGGTCGGCATGGAGTCTCCTCGTCAGGATCGCCCGCGGTCGCGTACCGCGTAGGGCCGCACAAAAGGGCCTTCATTATGGGAAAGCGCGCGGTGTTTGCAAGGGGGGCGGATCATCCCCCAGCAGCGGTGACCCAGTGTGTGCGTCGCGACCGTGCCATCCACACGCCACTGTCCCGGCCTTCGGCCGCGGCGCTGTGCAGATGCAGGTCCGGCTCGCTCGCAACCGTGCGCTGCAAGCTTCTGCCGTGCGTCGGATGCGGCGCAGCGCTTCTGTTGCAGGTTCGCGGGGCCTTGCCGGTATGAAGACACGAAATGGCTTGCGGTCGGCGGACCTCCGCCTACAATAAGACGCAACTGAGCGAGGCTTGAGACCAGGGGTTGGGCGATGCGCGAAAACCGGGATAGGTGCAGGCCCCCATGATTCGCTTCTGCAAGTACATCCTGGCCGTCAACGGGTTGATCCTGACGTTTATCGCTGCGGTCTTCGTGTTGGATCTCGAGATCAGCGGTGGCGCGGCGATGGACCTCGCAGCGTATGTGGCGGCTTGGTACACGATCCTCGTGTTGCCCATCTCGTCGCTGGGGGCGGCCGGCTACCTGGTGCGCAAGAGGAAATCGCAGGCTTTGCCTGGAAGCGGCATCCGCGTGGGCGGCCGACGCCTGCGGCTCGTGGTCGCTCTCCTGCTGGTGGCCATGGCCGGCGGTCTCCACCTGGCCGCGCGCAGGATCCAGACGCGCGGCAAGGCGAGGGCCGAGAAGGGCGAGGCGCTGCAAGAGGCGCTCGAGGCCAAGCAACAAAAACTGGAGGAGCGCGAAGCTGCCGGCGAATTCGTGTCGCCGGATGCGTACGAGGCGATCGACCGCGAACGGATGCGGATCGCCCGCACGTTCCCGCCCTACCATCACACCCTGAACCGCGTCGTCCTCCTCTATGTCCTGGAACTGACTCTTCTCATCCTGGCCGTGGGACTCCCGCTGGCCGGGAGCCGGGGGGAGCAGGCAGGCGCCCCGTCCGGTGACGAACAGGTGCGCGAGCAGAACGAGGCGTGAGGAAACAATCTGGGAGCGCCGAGCTCCAGC
>CAZBZG010000049.1:0-6378 GCA_964496245.1 uncultured Planctomycetaceae bacterium
CGCAACGCGCTGGCACGGGACCGGTCGGCTCGGCTGAGCCGGCAACCTGGGTGCGGGCTGATCCCCGCGGGGCCAGCCGGGTGGGTACGGGCCGCGGTCGCGCAAAGACGCAGGACGCCGCGGACAAGGGGTAAGAGGCCGTATATCGTTCATGTCTAATGAGTTGCAATCTCGCAATGCGCTGGATGTGGAGGCCATGGCCTCCACGGCCCAGGGCGACCTGGAGGCGTTTTGTGGGATCGTCCGAAGAAATCAGAACGCCCTGTTGAACTTCTTCCGGCGGCTGGGCGCTCACCATCATAGAGCGGAGGATCTCGTGCAGGAAACGTTCCTCCGGCTGTACCAATGGAGGTTGCGGTACCGCCCCAGCGCCCGGTTCGCCACGTTTCTCTTCACCTTGGCGCGGCATGTGTGGGTGGACGATCTGCGCAAGCAGAAGCGAACCGTGCGAACGGTGACGGAAGAGGGGCGTCTGCCGGCCATTGCGACCAAAGGACAGGGCTCCGCGGTGGAGCGCCGGTTGGACATCCAGGCGGCCCTGCAGAGGCTTTCGGAGAAGCTACGGTCCGTGGTGGTCTTGAACGTGTATCACGGCCTGAATTACAGGGAGATCGGCGAAGTGTTGGAGATTCCGGAGGGTACGGTGAAAAGCCGGATGTTTCAGGCTCTGCGACAGCTCCGGCCGCATCTCGCCCTGGATGACGCGGAGGACGCCGATGACGAATGATCAGGCTGAAACGGAACTTTGCCTCCTTGCGTATGTGCTCGGGCAGCTCACGCCCGCAGACTCCGAAGGGCTGCAGGCCGCGCTCGCCGGGGACGTGAAGCTCCGGAAGCAACTGGGGCGTACCGAGCGAATGCTCAGAGCGTTGCGTTCGGATCCCGACGCAAGCGTGAGCCGGGATCTCGCGCCTGCGGTGCTCGCGCGTTTGCCTGCGGAGCCCGCCATGGGGCCCAGTGCAACAAACGTGCAGCGGGGCAGCCCCAGCCGCGCCATGCCTGTGCGCTGGATCGGCATCGCGGCTGCGGCCGCAGTGGTTTGCCTGCTCCTGTGGCGCGGCTCTTCGAGCACCCGAGAAGCTGTAAGGACACACGGCCAACGGGCCGGGGGGGGGTCTCAGGTCGCAATGAAACGAGCGGCTATGCGGGCCTGCGCGTGGCTGGCCCGCACCCAGGACGCCGAGGGAGCGTGGGATGTGAGTGCGCATGGCGGGCGAAAAGATTTGGCCGTAGCGATCACAGGACTGGGCTTGCTGGCCCTTGCCCAGAACGAAGAAGGTTTCGAGTCGGCTGCGAGACGGGCTACGGCATACCTTCTCACGCACCAGCGGCCCGATGGCTGCTTCGGACCTGACTCGGCCGCGGTGATGTACAATCACGGTATCGCCACGACCGCACTGCTCTGTGCCAGGAAGCGCCTCGGTCTGCCGGAAGCGAACGCCAGCATCGAACGGGCCCTGGCGTATTTGATGCGGTGCCAGACCACGTCCGGCGGCTGGGGCTACGGCGGCGCGGAGCACTCCTCGGCGAATCTCGGGGTGAGCGTCTGGCAGTTGCTGGCCCTGGAAGAGGCGGCAAGCCAGGGATGGTCCCGGGTGCGTCCGGCCCTGGAACGCGGCCGGGGTTACGTGCGCGCGCTCGTAGGCCGGCAGGGCCATGTGGCCTACGGACGCGCGGGGTCCGTGGGGCAGACGTCGGCAACGCTCGACGCTATGGCCGCCTCGTGTCTCCTTGTGGACGCCGCGGAGGGAGACCGCAACGCAGGGACACGCATTCTGGAGCAGCTGAACGCCGCAAGCAGGAGGGCGACATCCGGGCGCGGGCCGGTTGATCCCTACGGCGTGTTCTTCCTGAGCCGGGCGGCGCAGCTCGCGGAAGACCTAGCCACAAGCCAACATGCGGAACGGGCCATCCGCCTGCTCGCCGCGCGTCAAGCGGCGACCGGCGCGGAGGAGGGGCGCGTTTCGCAGTACACCGCGGCGTGGGGCAACGTGGGGGGAGCGGTGTATGCCACCGCAATGACTGCGCTCACGATCCAGGACCATCTGCGGGGCGGTCGACCGGGATCACAGATGTGAAACGCCGGAGTTCATCTGCAACGAGAGCCTGATGGCGCGGGGCGAGGACGCCCGCGTCGCGCAGGTTGGTCAGATGCTGTGCAGATCCCGGTATCCCCTGGCGCAGTCCCGACACGAGCGCTTCGATCATCCGTTCGACCAGGCGCGCTTCGTCGCCGCCTCGGATCTGGAATCGACCGCGCAATCCCACTTTGGCGAGGATCCGCAGGTACGTCTCCCGGTCCTCTGACGTGAGCACCTCGTCCTCCTGGAGGCGCTTCAGCAGACGCAGGACGAGGGACCCGGCGAGGCGGTCCAGGGAAGGCTCCGGATCTCCGCGGCGCAGCAGGCTCGCGAGCGCATGGAGCACGGGAATTTCGTCCACGTGCCGCGCGAGGGTATTGGCGATGCGCAGGCGTTGTTCGCTCGTTGCCATGTCGCTGGCGCCGATGGCACCTAGAATCTCGGTCAGTTGTGTTACATTCACCGGGCTCCACTGCACCTCGAATTGCATGGCCTTCTCCCAGCGCTCGAGGAGGGTGTCCACCAGCTTGGTTCGGAGCGAAGCGGGGGTGCGCGGCCCGACCGCCAGATGGCCCAGCGTGGCGAGGCAAGCGGGGATCAGAGCTGCGTAGACATCGATCGGTCCGCCCAGGGTGAAGAACTCCTCACCTTGCTTGCGGCCGACTTCGAGTGTAGGGTCGGGCTGGACGGCCATCAGGTGGTTGAGGGCCAGCTGCGCTACGGCGTTCATCGATTCATGGTCGCCGCCGGCACCGTTACAGACGAGACCGAGCGCCTCTAGCGTTGCTGCATCACGCGCATTTCCCTCGAGCCGCGAGAGAAGCGTTCGCAGGATCAAGTTGCCCACCTCCTGGGGGATGGCGGGTTGCGAGCAGATCTGGCCCATGGCGAGATGCAGGCTGTCGCGGACCACGGTATCCGAGAATGTCAGCTTCTGCAGCTCGCGGAGCACGTCCTCGGTCTGGCGGACCGCCTCAGACTGGCCGGTGGCCGCCAGTGCGGAGCCGATGCGTCCGAGTGCGTTTGCGAGGATGGTGGCATCTTGGCTACCCCTGTGCTCCCGGAGCACGGTGAGCAGCGGGGCGATGGCGGGCGGACCCTGGCAGACCAGACTGTTTTCGAGCGTCTCGCTCAAAGGGGAGCGATTATAATCCCGGAGGTCCGCCGCTAGGGCAGCCGCGATCTCCCGGCGGACGGATGGGGAGACATCATCGCGGCTGCAGAGCTGCGTCTCGAGGAGATCGGTGCGCACCTGGCGTGGACTGTGGCGCAGCAGAGCGAGTCCGGCGCCTACGATCTCCTCCCGAGTGTCGGGGCGAAGGTCCTGGGATCGCAGGGCCCTATCGAGTTCGCGGATGAAGTGGCGCTGGTGCGCGGTGTCCGCCGCGGGAAGCCGCTGGGCCAGGAGGCGAAGGCCTTCGTCGCCCGCTCGCACGAGGTGTCCGGCTACCATGCGGCATGCCGACGAATCAGTCGGCAGATGCAGCAGGGTGTCGGCAGCCATGCGGAGGGTCTCACCGCGAGCGTCCATCGGAAGATCCATGCCCGTGAGCAGCTGCAGAAGCGCGCCGCGATAGGCGGGTGAACGGCTCTTGTGAAGTTCGGCCAGAACACGCTCGGAGACCGCACCCCGGCGCAGGGACTCGATGGCCGCGCAGGTCCCGCGCAGAGCCAGGAGAACGTCTTCGCTTCCGGAGAGAAGTCGCTCCAGCAGGATCCGCAGGATGTCGTCGCGACAGAGACGGTCAGCACCGAAGGCTGTGGCTGTTTCGCGGAGGGTGTTGAGCGCAGCGACCGCGTCCTCTCCTGGCGTGTGAGGGTCGCGGAGGATGCCCAGAAGGGCCATGAGGGCTGCGTCGCGGTCGAGTTCAGGGGCCGCAGGCGCGAGGTCGCGGAGACGTGCCAGTGCCGCTCTGGCCTCCTCGGGGGTGCCCTCCGCCAGGAGGCGCGCAGCCTCGGCCATGTCGGGCGAAAGGCCCATGAGCCGCAGTCCCTGGGGGGCGGCTGCGCGGAGGGGACGGTCTTCGTCAGCCGTGGCCTGGAGGAAGATGCGCACCTTCTCGGGAGAGGATACTGGCGCATAGGCGAATTGCCGCAGAGCCGCCACCTTCTCCGCAGGGGTGCTTGCGGCGAAGATCTGGACGCGGAGGCGCGCTGCCTCCTCGCGCGAAAAGGCAGACTGCGTCGCATCGGACACGGGTGACGGCCGGGTGAGGTCGGGAAGGTAGTCGCCATCCGGTACGAGGGGCAGAGGGCCAGCATCCGCCGCGTCCGGAACCCCCTGCTGAAAACCCGCTTCCGCCGCCGTCTCTTCCTGCGCGGCGATCACCTGCCAGGGGTCTTGTTCGACAACCACGAGCGGGAACTCGCCGGCGAGTTCGGCAAATCGATCCTCCTGGAGCAGGGAGTGGATCTGGGAGGAGAGATCTTCGCATTGCAGCAAGGACTTGTCGAGGAGGAGCTTCTCCATAGCGCTCGCCACGCGGGCTTCCTCGAGGACCACGGCGCTCGTGGTGATCCCGTGTGCCATCAAGGCTCCCAGACGCGTGGCGAGGCGTCGTGAGCAGCCGAAGGCGCTGATTAGCTGCTGCCGATTCTGTGGGACCAGTTCAATCATGGGAACCTTGCGCGTCAAGCAACTGCCCTGCGCGCTGTCTGCGCCGAGCGACGAAACGTCTGAGATGGCCTCCCTCTCGGTCGTGGAAAACACCCTGTGCGGCAGGTGCGGCGGCGGATGAGCCCCTGAGGGGGATGTGCCGCCATGCGGTCTGAAGACGAACCAGCTCCCGCACAACAGCGTCCTGGACGTCAGGCGGCGCCAAGACGAGCAGATTCCCGCTGCGCACGTGGTAGACCACAGCGGTTGCCGGATCCTTCCAGGTGTCTACGCACACACCGCGGCGGATGCGATGGCACAGGACCTCCCCTCCGCCCACGGCTTGGACGAGGTCGCCAACGGCGTAGCTCTTGAGCACGAGCCCCTCCCACAGGAATTCCCGGCTGGCGGCCGTTGTCCAGCGCCGCGCCGCGGTCGTCAGCCAGACGCTCCCTGGCGGCATGGACTCGTAGCCGTTGAAGCCCAAGGACTCGGCGGTTGCTTCGATGGCTTCGCGGGCGGTCACCTCGCCAAGCGCCAGACCGATGCGCGGCGGGGGTTCGGAACGAAACGGCTCGTGGTCGAACGCGACCTGGATGCCCGCCTGGAGTCGGATCTCACGGAGCACCTGCCGGACACTCCATTTCTTCTTGGCGTCGAGGACTATCGGCTTGCGAAGCCTATTGATGAGTTCAGCTTGTTCCGGGTGCGCCTTGGCGGAGCGCGACGCCTGGATGGGTTGACCGGGAGCGGCCATGGCCTGGAGCGCCTCCTCCAGATACTGCTTGAGGGTGTGGGGGAGGACGGCCACGAGGCGCCTGGTCTGCTCGCGATCGTTGATGAAGTCGACCTCGATTCGGAGGTAGAACGCCGGTCCGAAGAGTGCATTCGGCTTGACGATCTCCCACAGCTTTCGCTCGAAGTCCTTGACGGTTTGGCCTGGTGCCATTAGGGAATCCAGCGAATAGGAGGGGATGCAGAACGTACGCTTCTCTTCCATCCAGCTGTAGGTATCGGTGAGAAGTACGGAATGGGGCCCCGTGGTGCGGTAGCGGCATCCGAGCGCGCGGCACAGCCACTCGATGACCGTGCGCACGGGCAGGCGGCTCGCTTCCAGATAGAGCCTGTGTTTGCGGAACTCGCGAGGGCGGACGAAATGCGGATCGACCACGACATCCACCTTGGAGCGTTCGGTCACCTGCGACACGGCATCTCCCAGATGCCGCCCCCAGAGGTCGACGGCGATCGTCTTGTCCAGGGCGCCTGTATCCTGGGCGGCCGCAACGCGGCCGGCGTGCGCGGCTACGAACAAGGCCGCGAGGAGTGCGAGGCGGGGAGAGCTGACCCTGTGGACGTGTCCAACCATTGATGCGTTCCTCAGTAGAGAATGATATCCTCCAGCAGCGAAATGCTCAAGACCTTGGCCTGTTTGACTTTGACGAGCTTTCGTGTGGGCTGGATGCCGTTGCGGCGGACCCCCATGACATAAACCTCCTTGGTGACGGTGGAGTCGCCCAGTGCGTGCACATCGGCGTCTGCGACCGTGAGAAAGTGCTCGTTCGCCTCGACCAGCCGCCCGATGTACACGCTCGGCACATCCATGTCGATGATTACCTCCTTGTCGAAGAGGTCGCGGTAGGCCTCGTGGTGATCCATGGGCGCCCTTCTAGTGAACGAAAAAGCAGTCCTCAGTCATGCGAA
>CAZBZG010000049.1:6388-21496 GCA_964496245.1 uncultured Planctomycetaceae bacterium
CGAACCAGCGCGGCCGGGTCGCTCACGTCAACCTGCATCCAGAATGGCGGCATGCGCAGCCTGCGAACGTCCGCAGCAGGCGGGGCCAGGCGATCCGCCACCGAGGTCGTCCCATTGCGGCCGCTTCCGACCAGCACGACGTGCAAGGAGCAGGCGGGGCAGGGGGGGGACGGATCGAGGCGTTCCAGCGCCGTGGCAAGCGCGTCGGCGAAGCGATAACCGTCAATGTCATTCGCCTGAACCGTGTGTCCCCCGAGACGGAAACGGCTGCGCCGCCGCAGCTCTTTGAGCCAGGCAGCCCCGTCGAAGACGGGCTGCCAAAGGCAGATACGTTCCACGCGCTGCGGGTGTCGGGTCGCGAGCTCCAGGGCGAGCCGCCCTCCGAGGCGAATGCCAAGAAGCGAAAGGGTCTGCGGTTCGAGATGGGTAAGCGCAGCGGTCGCATCAGCCACGAGCCCGTCCCATGTTGCGTTGTCGAAATCACCGGGTGAATCTCCCGTACCCGCATAATCGAAGAGGACGGTCTGCCATCCGTGTGCCGCCAGCGCTTCACCGACCGCCCCCGCCGGGCGGACGGCTCCCTTGCGCTCCTCCGCTAGCGGTAGGAGGATGAGCAATCCCCGCGCGGCACCCGCGGGACCGAAACGCACGGCTGAGAGGCATCCATTCCGCGAGGGGATGCGAAACGGGAACGCACTCACTGTGCGTCCAGCTTCTCACGCACGCGACCGGCGATCGCCGCGACGGTGTCGAAGTTCTCGATGGTCAATTCCTCGTCCTCAAAGCTGACCGAGAAGTCCTCCTCGAGGCCGACCACCATGTCGAAGAGCCGCACCGAGTCCACGCCGTAGCTTTCCGTGAGGCTTTGCGCGGAGTCCAGAGAGGCCGGATCGACATCGAGAAACAGGCGCTCGACGAGAATCTCCTTGATGCGCTTTGCGAGTTCTGGCTCCTGGTCAGGCATGCATCGACTCCATCGATGTCGGTACGGTGGATTCGGAAACACTATCCTTTATCATCAGAAAGGCCGGTGAAGTCAAGGGGCTGGGAGGCTCGGGAGGCTCGGTCGGGCGGCCTCATGGAGCATCGGAACGTTCGGGCGGAACGGGTTGACGGAGGGCGCGTTCGGCCGCGGCGAGGAGCTCCCTGGCTCTGCGGCGCTCGGCGGCTGTGGCGGCGCGAGCGAGGGCCATGCGCGCGACCGGAGCTGCTTTGCGTGCCGCGCTGCCGCTTTTCAACAAATAATCGGCGTGCCCCAGGGGACCGCAGGCCTCTTGCGGAAGGAAGCGCGTGACGCGCTGCCAGTGCCGTTCCACCCCATGGGCAGTGTGTGTCTGTGCACCGCTCCGGGGAAGGGAACGCGAATGCGACGGGATGGAGATCGGGAGCAGCGACAGAATGGCGAAGACGAGCAGGGCAAACGTGTATCCGAAAAACTTGATCTGCCGTACATGGTCGTTGTGCGCACGTACCAGGCGGGGATCGGCACCTGCGGCGCGGAGAAAATTGACGCGCTCCGCAATGCTCAAATGATGCCAGCTCGCCGCATGGCGGAGATTGCCGGAGTACAGCGCAATGCGGTCGAGTGCGCGACACAGGGGATCATGGCTCCCTTGGACCTCAAGCGCAAACAGATCCGCCTGGCGCTCCATGCGGCGGGAGAGGAAGCCGAAGCCGAAACGGAAGTACAGGATCATGACCATAATCATGGTGAAGACATTGAGGTAGTCGGTGCCTATCCACGCGACGGCATACTGCGCGAGGCTCAGGACGGCGAGCGTGAAAAGGACATAGAACAGCAGATGCCGGTGGCGGAGGTGCCCCATCTCGTGACAGACGACCGAATCGACCTCGCCGGGGGGCAGGCTCTCCATCAACGCCCGACTGAGGAAGAGGTATCGGAAGGGCGGGAACAAGCCCACCGCTGCGGCGTTCAAAAGGCCACCGCCGAAATGCCAGACGTACATCTGGCTGAAGCGCACGCCCGCTCTTTCCTGTAGGGCGGTCAGGCGCTGTCGGAGCGGGCCGTCTGGGAGGCGGGAGCAGCCCCAGAAGAATCGCAGGAAGGC
This sequence comes from uncultured Planctomycetaceae bacterium, assembly GCA_964496245.1. Lineage (GTDB taxonomy): Bacteria > Planctomycetota > SZUA-567 > SZUA-567 > SZUA-567 > CAZBZG01. Next base: position 8,458 of record CAZBZG010000049.1, read on the forward strand.
CGGAAACACCCAGGCCGCGAGGAAGAGAAGCGGATACAGCCCAGCGCGACTGCCGGTCAGCCACCAGACCCAGCTCTCTTGGCGCTGGCCGCTCGCTACCTGGAGCAGGGCGACCAGGGGGATCCACAATCCAAAGACGAACATGGTGTACCGGATGCGGTAGAGGAGATACGCCCCCAGTGTCCACGTTCCGGGCAGTGTGCGACGGTGGAAGCTGTAGATGGGGATCCAGGATGCCAGGCATAGCAGGATGTAAGGGGCGATGCCGACCATCTGTTCGGCGAAGTAGTTGGAGGGTGCTAGGCCCATGGCCGGCAGCACCCCGTGGGGCCAGCCTGAAGCCAGGAGCAGGCCGCCGAAGAGCAGCACGGTCAGGGTGCGGAGCATCTGGTCGAGCAGGCCGATGATACGGCGGTGGAGGACGGCGTTGGAGCCGGCCCGGCCGAGGTAGCGCTCTGCAGCGGCGCGGATGGCGATGGAGAGGGAGACGCAGAGGAGCACGGATAGCAGAAGGAGCGTGATGGACGTCCAGATTGGCTGGACGGGCAGCCGATTGCGGGCCAGCGCCTGGGAGACCAGGCCGAGGAGCATGATGGCTGCGATGGTATCAATCGGGAAGAGCATGGTTCGTCCCGCGCCGAAGGGCACGACAGGTCTGCCGCAGCGGCCAGGACAGGGCGCGCCGCCCTTGCGCGCATCACGTTACTCTGGGGTTGATTCGCCGTCCTCATCCGCTTTGGCGGCACAGGCACGCAAAGCGTCCTCGGCGAGGTGCTTGAGTCTGTCGTCTCCTGCTTTCTGGGCACGGCGAAGAAAGCGCGTCGCCACCGCAGCCTGGCCGCAGAACCGATGGATCTGTCCGATGTAGTATTCGAGCGGCGCTAACGCCTCGCTTGCGGCGCCGCCGTGCAGGGCCTGGACATAGGTCTGGTACCAGGAGAGAAGCAGCTCGGCATGCGCGGCAGGGAATTCCGACGTCGCCTGTCGGTAGCCCCCGTCCTCTGCAGACGTGAACACGGACAGCCATTGGGGCGATTCGAGCCCCTCGACAGAGGGCAGAACCTGCGGTGAGATGACCATCTGGTTGAGCAGGAGTTCCTCGAGGCCGTCCTTGTCGAGATCGGCGGTGATCACCCCCACGTCGCGCTGAATGGCCAGGGTGCAGAAGACCCGGCGAAGAGTGGCGGGCCGCCCCTTCTCGTGGACGAAGCGATATCCGGCGTGCCACGCCGGCGTGGTCTGGCTTTCCGTGCCCCACAGGGAGACGAGGATCAGCCCCTCTCCCGAGCTGCCGACATCGACGATGGTGACGGCGCAGTTGCGCATAGCGCTTTCGGGCCGGGCGAGATGGACCGAAGCGGGCAGGCTCGCCTCGTTCATGCTCCGGGCGCCCTCGAAAATGCTTCGTCGGAGCAGCAGGTCGAGCTCGCCTTTGGGACTGCGGCGGCAGATCAGGAGGATGGCCCTGGTGAACGGCGCCGGAGCAGTCATGTCCCCTTTCTGCCAGGTGGCGATCACCACTTCCTCGTCATTCTTGTCCGCATCGAGATCCCCGCTTACCTTACCGCGTACCCAGAGCCATCCCTGGTCTCCAGACGCTTCCAGCGGGTCGGCGAGCATCTCATCGTATTCGTTGATTTCCTTCGGCCGGTAGCGCTGGTAGCCCAGATAGCTGCACCCGGAGAGAAGGCAGACGCCAAGGAGTAGCAGTGGACTCAAACGGAAAAAACGCATGGACCGTCCTCCAACGTGGGGGGGATCTTCCCCGAGGACCCGCGTGTACGGGGCAGGTTATCGCATCAGGATATGGGGATCCGGAAGCACACGGTCGTCCCCTTGTCCACCTCGCTCTGGATCCAGATCTTGCCGGCATGCCCCTCCTCGATGATCTGTTTGCAGATCGGCATCCCCAGGCCAGTGCCCGTGGAGTGGTGATCGATGTGTTCGATCTGCTCGAACTTCGAGAAGACCCGATTCAAGTCCTCGGGAGCGATCCCGATCCCCGTGTCAGCCACTGAGACCGTCACGGTGGCCACCTGTTGCCCCTCTTCCGGCGGCGTCTCCATGCTGGTGACCGTGATCGTACCGCCTTCTGGGGTGAACTTCACCGCATTCGAGAGGAAGTTGGTAAGCACCTGCGTGATGCGGTCGGCATCCAGTTTGATCGTGGGCAGGCCCTCGGCCAGCCGGGTCTCGAGGGTCAACGATTTCTTCTGGATCAACGAGTTGCTCGGCGCGAGGGCCGTGTGGATGACGTCGTTGATGTCGTGATCCTCGTAGAGGTACTCCAGCCTTCCGGATTCCATTTTTGTCAGATCGAGCACGTCATTGATGAGCCGGCTCAGGCGTTCGCCTTCGGAGTGGATGATCTCGAGGTACTCGCGTCGCTCTTCCTCTGTCTCGACCATTCCCTCAAGCAGCAGCGTCTCCGAGTAGGCCATGATCGAGGTGAGGGGCGTGCGGAGCTCGTGGCTGACAAGCGAGATGAAGTCGTTTTTCATGGCGTCGATCTCGCGCAACTTGACGAGTTCCCGGCTCGTGGTCAGATCCCGGCAGATGATGACATGACCTGCAGGATGCCCCTCCTGGGCGGCGCGCATGGGGAGGGCAGCGATGCCGAGCGTCTCTTCAAAGCCCCGGATATCGATTCGAAACTCCTGCTCGTCGCTCGTCGCGCCCTCGATGAGGCGCCGTAGGACGGGATAGATGGCCTTCGGCAGAACCTCCTCGTAGGAATGTCCGAGGACATCCGCGCGGCGCACATCGAGCATGAACTCCATGGTACTGTTGATCAGCACGATGCGCCGCTCTGCGTCGATTTGGAGCAGCCCGTGCGGTACGCTCTCGACCACCTCCTCGAGCGTGGTCCGTGTCTTCTGGATGTTTTCGCGAAACCGCTGCGTTTCGATGACCGCGGCCGTCTCGCGGGAGAGCATGTTGAGGAGCGTCGATTGCTCCTGGGTGAACGTACTGGGTTCGACCGCGAGCCAGAGCGCCACCAATCCGACCGTGCCGAGATGCCCGGAGAGTGGCATGAGAAGAAGCGAGCGCAGTTCCTCCTCATCTGACAGTGACTCCAGCGGAATAATGGCCAGTTCCTGGTTGTGACATGCCCACTCGGCCATGGACCAGTCGAGGGAAATGTCCGCCGGGCACATTGCGCGCACTTCGGTAAGTTCGCCGGATTCGTTGCGAAGGTACGTGCGGGCATAGACGAACGCAAGCGTCTCATCCAGGAGAACTTCCATCTGGTCGAGCGCCTCGGCGACCGTTTTGCATTGCTTGATGGTGAGGACCCGCTGCTGAAAGGCGGAGAGGCGGCGCAGGGACTCTGAGAGCTCGGTATTGATGTCCCGCAGACGCTGGAGCTTTTCGTCGGGGGAAAGGCTTTCGTTGGAAAACACGGGAAAAGCTGCGCTCATCAAGGCCCCAGACGGCTCTATCCGTTGATCAGGTCGAAGAAATCCTCGGCCTTCTTGAGTTCGTCGACGATGGCTTCGAGCGATTCGTCAAGAAAGGACACGGTCAGGCCGTACTGCTGCCAGACGCCAGGCTGGATCGCCGGGATGCGGTTGTCCCCACCGTTGCCGACCCCCAGCGCGCGGGCGAAGATGTCGCCCAGGTGGATAGCGGCGACCATGTCACGGTCTTCGCGCGCGTGAGTGGGGCGATGGTGCTGGGAGATGGCGTGCTGGAGAGTAGATGGCAGTTGCCATTTCTCGGCCAGCCAGCTGCCGACCCGACTGTGATTGAAGCCGAGCAGCTCCTTCTCGGCTTCGAGGATCAGGCAGCCGCGTTTCTGGGCCGCCTCCAGAACGGGACCGTACTCCTCCGGCAGAAATTGATCGAGAATCAGCTTGCCGATATCATGGACCAGGCCTCCCACGAAGGCGTCGTCCGGTTGGAGAGGGCTGCTAAGGCCTTTGGTGGCAACCTTTGCGCTGACCGCGGTGCCCAAGGAATGCTGCCAGAAGCGAGCGAGATCCAGGCGATCGGATTTCCGCCCCTTGGCCATGTCGAAGACCGACGCCGTGACCACGACATTCTTGACCTTGTTGAACCCCATGATGACCACGGCGTGTTGGATGGATTTGATCTGGCCGGGGAAGCCGTAGAACGCCGAATTGACCAGTTTGAGAACCTTGGCCGTGAGCGCCTGGTCCTGTTCGATCATGCGGCCCACGTCCGCGGCGTTGGTCATGGGGGAATTGGCCATGCCGATGATCTGACTCGCGACGGTGGGGAGCGTGGGGAGATCGTCGACGGATTCGATCTTCTTACGCACTTTGGCGGAGTCGAGAGCCATGGTCGTCGATGCTCCTGAGGAAGACGGCCGCGCCGGATGTGCGGCCGCCGCAAGCGGCCGGGGAACTGAAGATCATGCCGGGCGCGGTCGGCCAATTGGGGGTGGCGCCAGCACCTGCGTCCCGGGAAAGATCGAACATCACTCGATGCCAGGCACCGATTCCTGCGCGTGCAGGACCAGATGTCGCACAGCCAAGCGCTTGAGATCGTCCATGATGGGATCGTCGGCGACGTTCTGAAAGCGCTCCTGCACAGCGGCGGCAACGGATCGCATGCGGTCGCGGTCCTCAGGCGAGGCCTCCTGGAGAGCAGTCTGTCCGGACGCGCGACGGCTGCTGGGAGGGTTGGCGTCCTCTCCCGAGGCGACACGGACGGCCTCGATCCCCCATTTCTCGAGGCGTCGAATCGCCATGGGCGTGAGGCGAGCACCCTCCTGCATGATGGTGCGGCCCTTGTCGTCCAGGATGGGCTGGGCCAACACCATGCCCGGCTGAAGATCGCTGAGCATGCAATTCGTGGTACCCATGCCCCGCCTCCATGCAATTCAAGCCGTAGGGGTCTCACACACCTGGCGTTATACAGAAGCCATTACATCTCGGGGGCGCGAAATGTCAAGCGAAAAGCCGGTGCCGACATTCTCATGGCGCGGTTGAAGCGGCATGCTGAACAAATGCCCGCTCGTAGGCAATCATGGCCGAGAGAGCATGCTGGACGTAGTCGATGCGGATCTCGGCGACCCGCTTGTTGAACGCGCTGTGCTCAGGTCTGTCCGGAAGGCGAACGGCGGATCGCGCAATGCCGCCTGCGAGTTCGCCGCGCTTCACCTGGGTACGGACGAGAAAGCTGACGCCGAGGTGGACCGCCTTTTCGATGCGCCTGCGGAGATCGTCGCGCGCCTGCGGAAGGAAGCAGAGCGCTGCCAGGAGGCCTTCGAGGCGAATGGCGGTCGGACACGTGCGGCCCTCGGATAGGAACGACCCGTGCACGGCCGGGAGCTCCGGCCGCAGATTCTGCTGAGCGATCATCACCTCACAAATGCGGGCGGCATGGGAATGTATTGGTTCGGCCTGGAGGCGCGGCGTCTTTATCTGGTCGATCTTTGGCAGGAGGCGCTCCGTGGCCAGAAGAGCCCAGTGGTCGGGAGGCGGGGGCTTGTCGCGGCTCCGCTCTCGGAGGAGGTACTCCATCGCCCGAGCCGCACAGGTCAGCCAGCGAGGGTCCTGGTCGATGTCATGGAGGCAGACAAGGCCCAGCATGGCCTCGCCGGGATAGTAGAGGGAATGCCACATCTTGTCCGGCCCGATGCCCTTGTAGTACCTGCTGTGAAATCCCCCGTCCTCCCGCTGCATGGCGAGAATGAACCGGGCCAACCCGATCAGCTGCTCCAGGCCCGGCCGCTCGACCTCCGGGGGGAGCGAGCAGAAGGCCACCAGCCCCAGGCCGGCTCCACCGAGCTTGGCCACCGGCAGTCGGGGCGCGGACGCGCGGCCGAGGCGAGGGCCGGGACTCCAGAGCGCCAGCGCGGGGGGATGGCCCGGCCCCGGTGCCATGTGACGGGCAAGGTATGCGGCGGCACGAGCGAGCGCGGCCCGCACGCCAGCGTCCGGTTTGCGCTGGTGAGCCATGGCGAGTGCGTACATAGAACCCGCGTGGCGGAGCAGGTTGTAGGCGTCTGCGGGCGGCGGCCGTCCATCGATGTAGCGGATGTAGTCGAACCGACCACTGGTCGCGCAATGGCGCATGAGATAGGCGGTGGAGCGGTCGATCGCCAGCGCGAGTTGCTCCGAAGGCACGCGGGTGAGCACATCGGGGGAGGGTAAATCCGCCGGAGGCGCGTCAGCGTCCCCGCCAGGGGCCGGTTGCGCGAGCAAAATGAAAAGCGCCACGCCGGCCAGGCGGCGGCAGCGGGCGGGCCTGCCACGACCATGTGGGCCGACCGCCTGTGGGATGAGAAATCCGCGCATGGGGCTCCTGCGGTGCGGTGAAGGAGTGCCAGGCAGCACGCGCACATTTATACCAGAAGGCGGGGCTTGATTCAAATAGAGTCCGGAAGCGGCTTCGGGGCCTCGATCGGTCCCCATGTCCATGCGAGGGCGGCAGGAGAGCGCACATCCTGACGCGGCGAGGTGCTTTCCTGTTGACGGCCGCACGGTCAACGGTATACTCAAAGGTTTCCCGTAGCGGCCAAGGATCGCGCGGCCCTAAGCGTTTGCGTGTCAATGCGTTGCGGTATCCTAATGGAGTGCGAGAACCATGGCCGACCCCAGTGAGGCGAGAGCGTTGCTGCCATTGTGCTCCCAGCGTCTGGCCGCGCTTCGCGAGTCCTTGCACGTGGATGAGAAACAGAAACGCGTCGCTGGCATCGAACGCCAGATGGGAGAGCCCGGATTCTGGGATGATTCTGACAAGGCCCAAACGCTCGTGCAGGAGCTGAAGGCCCTGAAGAGCGTCACCGACCCGCTGATCGCTGCCCAGAAATCCCTCGAAGACGCCGAGGCGTGGCTCGAACTGGCCTCGGAGGAGCAAGACGAAGCCGAAGTGGACAACGCTTGCCAGCAAATCCAGGGCGTGGCCGAGGACATCGACCGGCTCGAACTGATCGCGCTGCTCTCCGGCCCGCATGATCGCGAGCCTTGTTTCCTGAGCATTCACACCGGGGCAGGGGGGTCGGACGCCTGCGAATGGGCGGAGATGCTCCTGCGTATGTACAAGCGCTTCTGCGAGCGCAAGGGCTGGAAGGTGGAGGAACTCTCGCTCTCCTCCGGCGAGGAAGCGGGCATCAAGGCGGCGGACCTTCGGATCACGGGGTCCTTCGCCTACGGCTATCTGAAAGGCGAAGTCGGCGTGCATCGGCTCGTGCGCATCTCTCCTTTCAGTGGCCGGCGCGAAACGAGCTTTGCGGCGGTGGATATTGTCCCGGATTTCCAGAAGGAGGTTGCGATCGACATCGAGGACCGGGATCTCCGCATCGACACGTTCCGCTCGAGCGGCAAAGGCGGGCAACACGTCAACAAGACCGACTCGGCCGTCCGCATCACACACTTGCCCACCGGTCTGGTCGTATCCGTTCAAAACGAGCGTTCGCAGCATCGCAACCGCGATCTCGCCATGAAGATCCTGAAGAGCCGGCTCCTGGCGCGGCAGGAGGCTGAGCGCGAGGCAGCTGCCAGCGCGCGTAACGCCGCAAAGATGGAGAACGCGTGGGGCAGCCAGATCCGCAACTACGTCATGCACCCCTACCAGCAGGTGAAAGACGTGCGCACGGCGGCCCAGGTCGGTGACATCCAACGCGTGCTCGATGGGGACCTGGACCCCTTCATCGACGCCTACCTGAAGTGGGCGCTCGTTCAGTAGACTCACGGGAGAACGTGATATGACCACCGCCATTCAGGAGTATCTGCAGGGCTTGAACCCCGAGAACGTCGATCCGGGCCTGCTTGCGTATCTCGCCAGTCTCGAACAGGTAAACCGCGTGGCTCCGCGCATCGCTGCCGCGATCGTCAGCGAGCTCGCGGCCCAACGGAGCTCGCTCAAGATGATCGCGAGCGAGAACTATTGCTCGCTGGCCACCCAACTGGCCATGGGAAACCTCCTCACGGACAAGTACGCCGAGGGGTATCCCATGCACCGATTCTACGCGGGCTGCGAAAACGTGGATGCCATCGAAGCCGAAGCCTGCGAACTCGCGTGCAGGGTCTTCGGTGCCGAACACGCATATGTGCAGCCCCACAGCGGCGCGGATGCGAATCTGATCGCGTACTGGGCGATTCTCACTAGCCGGGTCGAGCAGCCAGCGCTGGAAGCGCTGGGGGAATCAAATCCGGCGAAACTGTCGCGGGATGCCTGGGACAATCTCCGCCGGGATCTCGGCAATCAGCGGCTCTTCGGCATGGATTATTACGCGGGGGGGCATCTCACGCACGGATACCGCCACAATGTCTCTGCGCAGATGTTCGACGCCTACACCTACGGCGTGGACGAGGCGACCGGGTTGCTGGACTATGATGCGATCGAATGCAGGGCGCTCGAGATCCAGCCGCTCATTCTTCTCGCTGGATACAGCGCCTATCCGCGCAAAATCAACTTCCGGCGGATGCGCGAGATCGCAGACAAGGTCGGGGCCGTTCTCATGGTCGACATGGCGCATTTTGCGGGCCTGGTCGCAGGGAAGGTGTTCTCGGGTGACTTCGAACCCGTAGCGCATGCGCACGTGGTGACCACAACGACGCACAAGACCCTGCGGGGACCGCGCGGGGGGTTGATCCTGTGCCGGTCGGAGTTCGCCGATGCCGTCAACAAGGGGTGTCCCCTGGTGATCGGCGGTCCGCTTCCCCATGTCATGGCGGCCAAGGCGGTTGCCCTGCGGGAAGCCACGGATCCGTCCTTCGCTGTCTACGCGGGAAGCATCGTGCAAAATGCCGGGGCCGCCGCGCAGGCGTGCCAGGAAGCCGGTCTCACGGTCACCACGGGAGGAACGGACAACCATCTGTTCCTGATCGACGTACGTTCCCTGGGCCTGACTGGCAGGCAGGCGGAAAGCGTTCTGCGCGAATGCGGTATTACGCTGAACCGGAACTCCCTCCCCAACGATCCGAACGGCGCCTGGTACACCAGCGGGCTCCGGCTCGGCACGGCCGCGCTCACGACATTGGGAATGGGGGAAAGCGAGATGCAGGAGGTGGCCGCCATTCTGCAATTCGTTCTGTCGAAGGCGCAGCCGGCTACCATCGCCGCAGGAAAGAACGCCGGCAAGACGAGCAAGGCCAAGTACGAAGTCGAACCGGAGGTCATCCACGAGGCGCGGCACCGTGTGCAGGCCTTGCTGGACAACTACCCGTTGTATCCGGAATTGGATCTGACGCTACTGCAAAAGCACTTTGCCTAGAAAGGACCGAATTGATGAATGCGTTGAGGATTGTGGCTGCAGACAACATCAAGGGCGGGGGCGTCGCCCTGCTCCAGAAGGCGTTCGGTGTGCACGCGGTGGAAGCGCGGGACAAGTATGACGAGACGGAGCTCTGCGAAGCGCTCGGGCAGATGGATGCCCTCGTGGTGCGGAGTGCGACGACGGTGACCCGCAAGGCGATTGAGGCGGCATCCCCGCGGCTCAAGGTGATCGGCCGGGCCGGTGTGGGCACCGACAACATCGACAAGGAGGCCGCCACCGAACGGGGCATCGTCGTCATGAACACGCCCCTCGGCAACACGATCTCTGCAGCCGAGCATGCGATCGCGCTCCTGTTCGCAACAGCACGGAACATCGCGAGGGCTGACGCCCTCATGCAGCAGGGCGCGTGGGCCAAGAAGAAGCTCAAGGGCGTGGAAGTGCACGAGAAGACGCTCGGCCTTGTCGGCCTCGGGAAGATCGGTACGCACGTCGCACGGGTCATGAAGGCGGCCGGCATGTCGGTGGTGGCCTACGATCCCTATCTCCCCGCCGAACGGGCCAAGCAGATCGGCGTGGAACTCTCCGACCTCGACGACCTCCTCGGGCGCAGCGATTTTGTGTCCATTCACACGCCCCTCACGGACAAGACCAGGAACCTGCTCGACGCGAAGCGGCTGAAAAAGATGAAGAAGGGGGCGCGGCTGGTGAACTGCGCGCGGGGCGGAATCGTGGACGAGGCCGCGCTGGCGGAGGCGGTCAAGTCCGGGCGTCTGTCGGCGGCGGGGCTCGACGTGTTCGCATCCGAACCCATGACCGAGGGCCCGCTACTCGGTGTGCAGGATCTGACGCTCACCCCTCACCTGGGCGCGTCGACCGCGGAAGCAGGAGAGCGGTGCGGGGTCCAGATGGCCGAGCAGCTCATCGCCTATTTCCAGGAAGGCATCATCCGGAATGCGGTCAACATCGACATTTCCGCGGACCCGAGCCTCAAGCCCTACGTCGAGGTCGCGCATGCCATGGGCAAGATCGCCGGTACGATCTTGAACGCGGCACCCGAGGGATTGGAGCTTTCCTGCTCGGGCGAACTCGAAGCAAAGGATACGGGCGAGATCACGGCCGCAGCTCTGTCCGGTCTTCTCAAGGCAGCAGGATGCGAGGACGTCAACGTGGTCAATGCGCAGGTGCTGGCCAAGAGTCGCGGGATCGCAGTGAGCGAGACCTCCGGGCCGCCCGCCGGTTTCTTCGTGAACCGCGTGGACGTGGCGGTGCGTGGCGGAGGCAAGGAATGCCGCCTGGGCGGCACCGCATACAACGGTGTGTCGCCGCGGATCATCCAGGTCGACGATGCGGATATGGACATCCGACTCAATGACCACATGCTCTTGCTTCGCTACCCGGACCAGCCCGGGTATGTGGGGAAGTTCGGTACGCTCATCGCCGAGCACAACATCAACATCGCCAACATGGAAGTGGGGTGCTTGGAGAGCCGGAAGCGTGCTTCCATGGTCATCGGACTCAGCGAGCCGGCGCCCAAGGAGCTCATGGACAAGCTCCTGCAGGTCGAGGGCGTGGAACGGGCGTATCTGATCTCTCTGTAGTCCAAAGCTGCGCGGATCGATTGCAGCTCTGGGGTACGAGAGACGCGCACCCGAAGGTGTCTCCGCGGGGCAGGTGGGTGGAGGGGCGGTCCTCTGTGCGGCGGGGAACGGGGGCAGAGACGGATGGGGCGAAACGAGAAGGACGGGACCCAACCCTCGTCGCGCGCTGCCCGTCTCTATGGCGGGCTGGTCGCGGGGCTGGAAGCCGAGGCCGAAGGGCAGATGCTGGCGCACTTGCTGGGGCGCGTCCGTGCGTCGGGGGTGTCCGCGGATGGCGCGGTAGGGGAGGACGAAGACGTCCGGAGGTTTCTCGTACGCTTCGGTACGCTCCCGACGGGCGCTGCCGCTAAGGAGCACGCAGATCAAATTCGCCGGTTCGTTGAGCAGACGGCCGCAGCCGTCGAACGAACCCCCGCGGAAGTGAGTACCGTACTGCGTCTGCACACGCGTGGCCTGTACGGAGTGGTCCCGAAGCCCATCTGTGGTGGCACGCCGCGGTGCCGGGCCTGTAGGGTCACGCGGGAATGCGAGTACTACAACGCACCGCCCAAGGGGTCCGACCGCGGGAGGGGATCGCTCGCCCAGCGGGTTCGGCGGGAGGGCGTGGAAGTCCTGACGGACGAAGAGGCCCTCGCACTTATCGTGGGAAACGGACGGGTCGGCGAGAAGCACCGGGTCTGCGCCAAGACGCTTCTGCACCGCTTCTCGTCCATGCGGGGGATCGCGCAGGCGACGTTCGCCGAGCTCATGAGCGTCCGAGATGTCTCCCGGGAGGCGGCGGTGCGTCTGCTGGCTGCCGCGAGCTTCCACAGTAGGGTTCTGGCGGAGCGCCGGTCGCGCCGCACCACCGTGCGCTCGGGCCGGGATTTTTACGAACTGTACTCGCCGGTCCTGCGCGATCTCAAAAAGGAAGTCTTCCTGGTCGTCCTGCTCGACCAGAAGAACCAGGTGCTCGGGGACCGGCGGGTCTCCGAAGGTACGCTGACCGCTTCACTGGTCCACCCGCGGGAGGTGCTGGGACCCGCGATTCGCGAGGCAGCGGCAGCTGTGGCCTTTGTCCACAACCATCCGTCGGGCGACAGCACGCCGAGCCCCGAGGACCGCGCCATCACCACGCGTCTCTTCCGGGCGGCCGAGATCCTCGGGATCCGGGTCCTGGACCACGTGGTCGTGGGCGAAGGCGCGTACACGAGCTTCCTGGATGCGGGATTGCTAGATGTTTCGGGGCCCGGAGCGAATGCAACATAACATGTATTATCGGACGTTGGCCGTCTGTTGAGGTTACCCCCCAATCCCTGGATCCGTGTCGTTTTCGTTGTCGACAAATGATGCATGAGGTGTATGCTTGGAGCAGCGTCTCGCCTATGTGTAAGGACTCGGTATGCCCGTGTGCGTGAAACAGGCCGGATCCGTTGCGCTCGTCCTGCCCGAGGGGGAGCTCCGACAGGACGCCACGCAGCCGCTTATCGACGCGGTGACGGACTTGCTTTCCGGGGACACGCGCGTGATCGTGATCTCCATGCGGGAGGTGACAGCATTGCTGAGCGAAGGCATTCGGGCGCTGGTCATGCTGCGGGACCGCGTGACGGCTGCTGAGCGGGAATTCCGGCTTACCGATCTGCCCGCCGACGTCCGCTATACCCTGCAGGTCACGAACCTCCTCGAATTCCTGCATCACGTAAAGACCGCGGACGCGGTCCTCGAAGAGCACCACCTGCGGCCCGAGGATGTGGTGGACGCGGCCGCCCCGGGACCGGCCGGTGAAGAGGAAGAATACGCCGCCACGCCGGACAACCCGGCAGGCGCAACCGATGGCGATACGGCCGCGCCGTCCTCTCCCGCAGGCCTGCAAGCGTTGATCGACGAGCGCGTACCCGGCCGGCTCCCGCTGGAGATCGTCGAAACCCTCCAAAGGAGCGAGCGGTCTGCGCTGGACGTGCAGAGCATGTCCGACAAACTTGGAGCGAATACGGACGCGGTGCAGGCGGCCTGCGACCGGTTGGCGGGAACCGGTGTTCTGGAGCAGGGGAAGGACGGGCGCTATACGTATGCCCCGCCGGCCGACGTGCACGCGCGGGTCGAGGAACTGCTGCGACGCTGGCACAATCCCCAACTGCAGTCCAAAATCTTAGGCATGCTCCTGGCCGCGGAGCGCTGACCCCCCTGCCCTGCGATGTGCCCCTGGACGGGCGGATGCAGATCGCGAGGCTGGGTACACATCTACTGAGGCCCTGCAGCGATTCGCGGA
>CAZBZG010000050.1:0-20938 GCA_964496245.1 uncultured Planctomycetaceae bacterium
CGTGGCCAAGGAGATCGAGCTCGAGGACAAGTTCGAGAACATGGGCGCCCAGATGATCAAGGAGGTGGCCAGCAAGACCTCGGACGTGTCGGGCGACGGCACCACCACGGCGAGCGTGCTGGCCGAAGCCATCTTTGCCGCCGGGCTCAAGAACGTGGCTGCCGGCACCGACCCCATGGCGCTGAAGCGCGGTGTGGAGGCCGGCATCGAAGAGGCGGTCAAGCACCTGGAATCCATGAGCAAGCCGTGCAAGAAATTCGATGACATCGCTTCCGTGGCCGCGATCTCGGGGAACAACGATCAGGAGGTCGGCCGCATCATCGCCGAGGCCATGGACAAGGTGGGCACCGACGGCGTCGTCCAGGTCGAGGAAGGCAAGAGCATCGAGACGACCATGGAGCTGGTCGAAGGCATGCAGTTCGACAAGGGCTACCAGAGCCCGTACTTCATCAACAAGACCGACAGCATGAGCTGCGTGCTCGAAGATCCGTACATCCTGATCCACGAAAAGAAGATCTCCAACCTGCGCGAGTTCCTGCCCGTGCTCGAGAAGGCGGCCACGGGCGGCAAGCCGCTGCTCATCATCTCCGAGGAGGTGGAGAACGAGTGCTTGGCCGCGCTCGTGGTCAATCGCTTGCGCGGTACGCTCAATGTGTGCGCGGTCAAGGCGCCCGGTTTTGGCGAGCGCCGCAAGGCCATGCTGCAGGACATCGCCATCCTCACGGGTGGCACGGCCATTACGGAAGACCTCGGCCTCAAGCTCGAGAACGTCACCCTCGAGCAGCTCGGCCAAGCCAAGAGCGTCACGGTGGACAAGGACAACACCACCATCGTCGAGGGCGCCGGATCGGCCGCGGACATCAAAGCGCGCATCGAGCAGATCAAGAGCCGGATCGAGACCACGACGTCCGACTACGACCAGGAGAAGCTTCAGGAGCGCCTGGCCAAGCTCTCGGGCGGAGTCGCCATCATCAACGTGGGGGCGGGCACCGAAGAGGAGATGAAGGCCCGCAAGGCCCTGGTCGAGGACGCGCTCCACGCGGCTCGCGCGGCTGCGGAAGAGGGCGTGGTCCCCGGCGGCGGCGTGGCGCTTTTGCGCTGCGCTGACGCCGTGGAGACGGCGCGCAAGAAAGTTCGCGGCGACGAAAAGATCGGCGTGGACATCGTACTCAAGGCTCTGCGCGCGCCCATCATGGCGATCGCCGAGAACTCCGGTCTCGATGGTTCGGTCGTGGCCGCCGAGGTGCTGGAGAAGAAGAACGCCGAGGGGTACAACGCCCTCACCGGCGAATACGAAGACCTCATCAAGGCCGGGGTGCTGGATCCGGCCAAGGTCACGCGTTCGGCGCTGCAGAACGCTGGCTCGATCGGCACGCTGCTGCTCACGTTGGAGACCATGGTCTCCGAACTCGAGGACGAGGATCGCGACAATGCGACCGTGGGCGCGGTGACCTAGGCGCCGTCCGGCGAACGCTTTAGCTGCGCCCCGGCTTCCGGACCGATCCGAGGCCGGGGCGTCTGTTTGTTCGACCCGGCGCGGGGAGGAGTCCGAGGATGGGGCGCAGCATTCAGGTGTTCATGGGCAGCCCGCGGGAGCACGGGAACACGCAGACCCTCTGCAGCTGGATCGCGGAGGGCGCGCAGGCGGCGGGCGCCAGCGTGGAGCTCGTGGACGCCGCTCGCCTCGACTACAAGGTCAACGGCTGTATCGCGTGCATGGGCTGCCAGGCGTTGCCCGAGTTCGAATGCGTAGTCCGCGATGCGGCCCATCCCGTGCTGGCGCGCATGCCCGAAGCCGATGCGCTCGTCTTCGCCACCCCGGTCTACTTCTTCGGTCCCTCGGCCCAGCTCAAGCTGCTCCTGGATCGCATGTACTCGCTTGTCAAGTTCAAGCCCGAGGAGAACCGGATGGAGCATGGATTCGGCGGCAAGACGCTCGCCCTGGTGGCATCGGCCGGCGGTGACCTCGGCAGCGGCCTTGAACAGGTCGAACAGATGTTCGGGAGCATCGCCGGATTCCTCGGCATGTCCTTCGAGTCCCTGCTCGTCCCGTTTGCGCCCCAGGACCGGCGGGAGCTGGCGCAGCGCGACGATGTGAAGCAGGAGGCCCTCGCTTTCGGCCGAACCCTGGCACAGGGGTGAAGAGTAGCTGCCGGCCATGGACAGGAGGTATCGTCCGGCGTATGATGCGGAAGCGCGCGGTCGGTGTACGGCACGACCTGCGGCGGCGCGCGATCGGATGAAACCGGTGGCGGTCTGGACGGGACCGCCGGCACTTGCGGAACAGGCGCATGGCCAAGCGCGACTACTACGAAATCCTGGGCGTCGAGCGGACGGTCTCCGAGGATGAGATCAAGAAGGCCTATCGCAAGATGGCCATGAAGTTCCATCCAGACCGGAACCCCGGCGACAAGACGGCGGAGACGAAGTTCAAGGAAGCCGCAGAGGCCTACGAGGTCCTGCGGGATCCCGAGAAGCGTCGTCGATACGATCGCTTCGGGCACGAGGCCGTGGCCGGGGCGGGCCAGCAGTTCTCGAATTTCGAGGACATCTTCACCCACTTTTCCGACATCTTCGGTGGCATGGGGGGAGGGAGCCTCTTTGACGGCATCTTCGGCGGCATGGGCGGATTCACCACCCGTTCGGGCATCCGCGCCGGCGCCAGCCTCAAGTGCCGGGTCAACATCACGTTCGAGGAGGCGGCCTTCGGCTGCACCAAGACCATCGAGCTCAGTCGCCACGAGTTGTGCGACAAGTGCCGCGGCTCGGGCGCGGCCGCCGGTTCCAAGCCGCGGTCCTGCCCCACCTGCGGCGGCCGGGGGCAGGTCTACCGCAATCAGGGTTTTTTCTCGGTCGCCACTACCTGTCCGCACTGCCACGGAGACGGCACGATCATTGACAAACCTTGCACCACCTGCAACGGCGCCGGCCAGGTGCCCAAGAGCGTGCGCGTGCGCGTGACTATTCCTGCTGGGGTGGAAGATGGCTCGCGGCTGCGCGTGCCGGACGAGGGCGAACCGAGCCCGTCGGGCGGGCCGCGGGGGGATCTCTACTGCTACATTTTCGTGCAGGAGCACGACTTCTTCCAGCGGCACGGCGACGACGTGCTCTGCGAGGTGCCTCTCACCTTCAGCCAGGCTGCGCTCGGCACCGAGCTCGAGGTGCCGACGCTGCGTGGCAAGGCCCGGCTCAAGGTCCCGGCCGGCACCCAGAGTGGACAGATCTTTCGGCTGCGCAGCCAGGGATTCGAGCGCCTACAGGGCTACGGGCAGGGCGATCAGATCGTACAGGTCGCCGTGGAAACGCCCAAGAAGCTGACGGCCAAGCAGGAGGAACTCTTCCGGCAGTTGGCCGAACTCGAACACAGGCATGTTTCGGCCAAGCGCAAGACCTTCATGGAGGCTATCAAGAAGTACTTCACCGAGGAGTGAGGCGGTCGCCGTCCGCGGGCCGATCACGCCGGCGGACCGGGGACCCGTCCGGACACGCGACAGCTCTAGGAGAGACCGCTGTGAGCCGAAAGCGCAAGAAGCGGAAGCCGCCGCCCGGGAAGAAGACCGGGAACGAGACCGCCGGGACGCAGGGACAGATCCCGTTTACGCAGGACCAAGGCGCCGCCGAGGAGCGACCGGAGCGGGACGCGCCGACCGATGCGGAAGCCGGGCCGGCCGCTGCGTCGGACGAAAAGACCCCGAGCGGTCAGCAAAAGGCGGCCGCCCAAGCCTACGAGACAGCGGGTCGCGGCCCCGATGCGCCCGCCCCGGAAGCCGCCGGCGGCGAGGCGGCGGGCATGATGGTGCCCGCCAGTCTCCTCCGCGAGGCCGAAGCCAAGCGCGACGAGTACCTGGCTCTGGCCAAGAAGACGCAGGCGGATCTGGAGAACTACCGCAAGCGCGTCCAGCGGGAGATGGCCACGCTCAAGCGGGAGAGCTTGTCCGACTTCCTCAAGGAGTTCTTCGGAGCGCTCGACGATCTGGACCGGGCGATTGCCGAGGGCGAGAACAAGCACGACTATGAGACGTTCCACGACGGGGTCAAGCTCGTACGCGGCAATCTGTGGAAGGCGCTGGAGGGTGCGGGCGTCCGAACCATCCTGGCCGAGGGGCGTCCCTTCGATCCGGCCGTGCACGAGGCCCTGACCACGGTTCCGTCGTCGGAGCACGCGCCGGGCACCGTACTCGAAGTCTTTCAGCCCGGCTACGCGCTCGACGACTTCGTGCTCCGGCCCGCCAAGGTCATCGTCGCGGCCGAGCCCCCCCAGGACGATTCCTCCGAGGAGTGAGCCATGCCCACCTACGAATACGAGTGCGACGCCTGCGGACACAAGTTCGAAAAGTTCCAGTCCATGACCGCCAAGACCCTGCGCAAGTGCCCCGCGTGCGGGAAACCGAAGCTCCAGCGCCTCATGGGCGCGGGGGCGGGCATCATCTTCAAGGGCAGCGGCTTCTACGAGACCGACTACAAGCGCAAGTCGCCGCCCAAGAGCGAGAATTCGGACGGTGCTTCGAAGGGCGAGAGCGCGTCGACGGATTCGAGCAAGAGCGAGAAGGGCTCGTCGGACAGTTCGTCCAAGAAAGATTGAGCGCCCGGCTCGTCCGCATCCGCACGAGGAGAGCCGCCATGCGGGAAGCCTTTGCTGATAAGCACATCCTCCTGGGCGTGACCGGCGGTATCGCCGCGTACAAGGCGGCAGACCTGGCCAGCCGGCTGGTCCGGGCAGGCGCGCACGTGGACGTGATCCTCACCGAGAACGCCCAGCGGTTCGTGACGCCGCTGACCTTCGAGAGTCTTACCCACCGCACGGTCTACACCTCGCTCTGGCAGTCGCACGAGAAGCACCCGGGCCACGTGGCGCTGGCGGAGCGGACCGATCTCGCGGTGGTCGCGCCGGCCACCGCCGACTGCCTGGCCAAAATGGCCCACGGCCTGGCCGACGATCTCCTGAGTACCGTGCTGCTCGCCCTCCAGGCGCCCGTGCTCGTGGCCCCGGCCATGAACCGGAACATGTGGGCCCACCCGGCCACGCAGGCCAATGTCGAGGTTCTCGGCCAGCGCGGTGTCCGGTTCGTGGGCCCCGAAGAGGGGCGGCTGGCCAGCGGCGCCACCGGCCCGGGCCGCATGAGCGAACCCGAAACCATCGCCGAAGCGGCGGCGGCGATCCTCGCGGGGTCGTGAGCGCGCGCGCCGGGTCCCTCGGCCTTGCCTTCGTCTCTGCTCAGCGAGTCTCTGCATGCGGTTCCTCTCCCTCGGCGCGTTCCAGCTGATCGTCCTCACGCTCGCGCACATGACCGTGGACCTGTACGGCGGCATGTTCGCGCCGTTGATCCCCGCGCTCGAGCGGAACGCCGGCATCAGCGCCGGCGTCTTGGGTATGCTCGCGGGGATCGGCGGCATTGTGGTGAACGGCATCCAGCCCCTGGCCGGCCTGGCGATCCACCGCGTGCGCTATCCGTGGTTTCTCATGCTCGGTCCGCTCCTGGCCGTATGCATCGTGGGGATCGGGCTCACCCAGTCGCTCTGGGGGATCGCGCTCGCCGTGCTCGTGAGCCATGTCGGCATCGGCATCTTCCATCCCGAAGGCCTCATGACCGCGCACGAGGTGGCGGGGACGCGGGATCACATTGGCGTCCCGTTCTTCCTCTCGGGCGGTTTCTTCGGCTATGCGCTCGGCGCGCTCGTGGCCACGCGGTGGGTGGCCGGCTTCGGGTTCGACCACTTCGAGTGCTTGGCTGTCCCCGGTGCCGTGCTGGTGGCCCTGCTGCTCCTCGCCCGTACGCCCCAGGCGGCCACGGCCGCCTCCTCGCGGGCGGCGGGGGAGGAAACGGCGCCGGACGCGCCCGGCTTCTGGCCGCTGTTCGTGCTCGTCAGCCTGATCGTGGCGTCCACGCAGATGCTCTTCGTCTTCCTGACCACGCATCTCGACCGGGCCTTCGGGCCTTCGGCCCTGCCCATCGGCGGCACGGCCCTCTTCATCCTGGGGCTGACCAGCGCCTTTGGCTCGTACGTGTGGGGGACGTTGAGCGGCCGCGTCTCCACGTTCGCGATCGTGGCCCTGGCGCAGCTCCTGGCGCTTCCCCTGTACGCGGGGCTGCTCCTGGCGGATGCGCTCGAATGGGTGGTGGTGCTGAGCGTGCCGCTCGGAGCGCTCATGGGGGTGTATCCGCTGGTGGCACGCCTGGCCCGGCGTGCGCGCGGCCTGAGCGCGGGCCTGCGGTCCGGCCTGGTGGTGGGCGGCTCCTGGCTCGTGGGGTCGCTCCCGGTCTGCCTCGCCGGCTGGCTGGTGGACCGCGGGCTCGCCGTGCATGTGCCGCTGCTCGCCATGATGGGGGCGATCGCGGCTGCCGGCGTGCTGGCGTTCGGACTCTACCTGCATGACCGGCGGAACCGGCTTTCCGCGCCTTGACGGCGAGCGGTGGCGCTGCTAGACTGCGGCGCGCGGGCAGAGGCGGGTCAAGGCCCGTCCCAGCTGACGCGGGGCTTTGGCGCGGGATCCGATCAGAAGGGAGCGGCCGTGAGTATCGAGACCGAAACGAAATTGCGGGAGACGGTGTGGCAGGTGGTGCACCGCACGCCTGTCGTGGACATGCACACCCACCTGTTTGACGCCCGATTCGGCGACCTTCTGCTGTGGGGGTTGGAGGAACTGCTGACCTACCATTATCTCGTGGCCGAACTCTTCCGGTATCACCCGCGATCGGTGCACGACCCGGAGGCCCGGCTCACGCCTGCGGAATTCTACGAGCTGGACAAACCCGCGCAGGCCGACCTCATCTGGCGCGCCCTGTTCGTGGAGCACTCGCCTCTCAGCGAATCGACCCGGGGGGTGCTGACCACGCTCGGGCTGCTCGGTCTGGATCCGGCCAGCCGCGATCTGTCGGCTCACCGGGCATGGTTCGCCCAGCGGTCGGCCGCTGAGCACATCGACGCCGTGTTCCGCGGCGCCAACGTGTCGTCGGTCGTCATGACCAACGATCCCCTCGACGATGCCGAGCGGGCCGTGTGGGAGGAGGACGCGCCGGGCGATGCGCGCTTCCAGGGGGCGCTGCGCCTGGACGGGATTCTCAACGACTGGAAAAATGGGGCCAAGAAGCTCAAGTCCCTGGGCTACAGAGTCAAGAGCCGGCTCGACAAGAACACCTACCCCGAGATCCAACGCTTCCTGCACGAATGGTGCGAGCGGATCGGCGCGGTCTACATGGCCGTGAGCCTGCCGCCCGATTTCGATGCGTTTGACAAGTCGAACCGGTCGAAGCTGATCGACAAGTGCGTCCTGCCCGTCTGCCGGGAGCGCTCGATCCCGTTCGCCATGATGATCGGCGTGAAGAAGCTGGTGAACCCGGAGCTGCGGGTAGCCGGCGACGCGGTCGGCAAGGCGCGTATCGACGTGGTCGAAGGGCTGTGCGCGGAATATCCGGACAACCGCTTTTTGGTGACCCTGCTCAGCCGCGAGAACCAGCACGAATTGTGCGTAGCCGCGCGCAAATTCGCCAATCTGATGCCGTTCGGGTGCTGGTGGTTCCTGAACGACCCGGTCACGATCGACGAGATGACCCGGATGCGTCTCGAACTCATCGGCACGAGCTTCGTCCCGCAGCATTCGGACGCGCGCGTGCTCGATCAGCTCCTGTACAAGTGGGCCCACACGCGCTGGATCGTCGCCCATGTGCTGCAGCAGAAGTACGCGGATCTCTTCCGCACCGGCTGGCGCCCGTCCGAACCCGAGATCGAGCGGGACGTGGCCAACCTCTTCGGCGAGAACTTCAAGCGCTTCCTTGAGGGGTAGACATGCACATCCCTTCGCGCGAGGCGTTCGCAGAACTGGCTGAACCCGGCCGTCTCGTGCCGGTCTACCGCCAGCTCATGGGCGACTTGCTCACCCCCGTGCTCGCGCTGGACCGGTTGCAGGAGACGGACTACGCCTTTCTTCTCGAGAGCGTGACCGGCGGCGAGAAGATTGGGCGATACTCCTTCCTGGGCGTAGACCCGGCGGTGATCTTCCGGTCGCGAGGCACCACCGCCGAGATCGTCGACGGCCGCACCGGCGCGGTGCAGAAGGAGGAGACGCCGTCCTCCCTGGACGCCCTGCGGGACCTGCTGGCGGACTACCAGGCGGTGCACCTGCCGGAGCTTCCCCGCTTTGTGGGCGGCGCGGTGGGGTACTTCGCCTACGATGTGGTGCGGCAGGCCGAGGATCTGCCGGGGCGCCCGGCGCGCTCGCTCGGGCTGCCCGAAATCTACATGGGCGTGTACGACAGCATGCTCATCTTCGACCACGTCAACAAGACATGCAAGGTCGTGGTGCACGCCGACTGCCGCGAGCAGTCGCCCGGCGCCGCGTATGCCCAGGCCTGCGAGCGCATCGACGCGATCGTCGAGCGCTTGTCGGCGCCGTCCGGGCTCGCGCTCGAGGACGTGCCGCCCATTCCGGAGGCGCTTCCCGCGGTGGACAGCAATTTCACCAAAGAGGCGTACATGGATGTGGTCGAACGATGCAAGGAGTACATCCGCGCGGGCGACATCTTCCAGGTCGTGCCGAGCCAGCGGCTCTCGGCGCCCTGCACGGCCCCGCCCTTCGAGGTCTACCGCAACATCCGAGTCATCAACCCCAGCCCCTACATGTTCTACCTGAAATATCCGGAGCTCGCGCTCGTCGGGAGCTCTCCTGAAGTCATGGTGCGCGTGGAGGACGGCGTGATCACGGTGCGGCCCATCGCGGGCACGCGGCGGCGCGGCGCGGACGAAGCCGAAGACCGGGCGCTGGCCGCGGATCTGCTCGGGGACCCCAAAGAACGAGCCGAGCACACCATGCTGCTCGACCTCGGCCGCAACGACGTGGGCCGGGTCTCCCGCTACGGCTCGGTCGAGATCACCGAAGAGATGGTGGTCGAATACTACTCCCACGTCATGCATATCGTCAGCAACGTCGAGGGCCGGCTGCGCGACGGGCTGACCGCGTTCGATACATTCCGGGCGTGTCTGCCGGCGGGCACGGTGTCTGGCGCGCCCAAGGTCCGGGCCATGGAGATCATCGACGAGATGGAGCCGGACGAACGCGGTCCCTATGCGGGCGCCGTGGGGTACGTGGATTTCTCGGGAAACCTCGACACCTGCATCACCATCCGCACGGTGCTCCTCCACGACGGCACGGCCTATGTGCAGGCCGGCGGAGGGGTTGTGGCTGACAGCGTGCCGGAGAACGAGTACGTGGAGACCCAGAACAAGGCCAAGGCCCTGCTGCGGGCCATCCAGGTCAGCCAGGGCGGATGACCGACCGTGCTTAGCGTCCCGGCGTCGATCGCGGTTCACGCCTCGTTTTGACTTGACCCGCCCCATGCCCTCCCCAATAATACGGCGTACCGCGTGAGGTGGCGGCTTCCGCGGGCTGCGATTTCTGGCGCCCAGACGTGTGGACCAAACCCAGGCAGAGAGGAGGCATCATGTCCGAGCATCGCTGGAGAGCTCGCACCTTGCTGTTCGTCCTGACCGCGGCGGCTGCCGCGATGCCGGTACTGGCCGGAGAGGCGCCGGCCGGCGGGGCAGACGCGGCCCCCTGGCTCTCGGCCGAACACCTGTGGTGGGTTGCGCCCGGGGGCGCGGTGGCTGCGTTGATCTTCGCGCTGGGCTTCTTCAAATGGATGATGGGCCAGAGCGAAGGCAACGACCGGATGAAGGAGATCGCCCAGCACGTGCGCGAGGGCGCCTACGCCTATCTCTTCCGGCAGTACTCGGTGGTGACGCTCGTCTTCGTGCTGCTGCTCATTCTCTTCGCCATCCTCGCCTACAACGGGGTGCAGAACCCCTTCGTGCCGGTGGCTTTTCTGACCGGTGGTTTCTTCTCCGGTCTCTGCGGGTACCTCGGCATGAAGACCGCGACCTATGCGTCGGGGCGCACCGCGCAGGGGGCGTCTGAAAGCCTCAACCAGGGCCTGAAGATCGCGTTCCGGTCGGGCGCGGTCATGGGGCTCGTGGTCGTGGGCTTCGGCCTAATCGACATCTGCATCTGGTACTGGATCCTGGACAATCTCGTCTACACCACGCAGAACATGCAGGAGGGCCTGCGCGTGCTCGGGCTGCAGCTCGTGGAAGCAGGCATGGACTCGCACCACAAGTACATGGAGATCACCACCACCATGCTGACCTTCGGCATGGGCGCGTCCACGCAGGCGCTCTTTGCGCGCGTGGGCGGCGGCATCTACACCAAGGCGGCCGACGTGGGCGCGGACCTCGTGGGCAAGGTCGAGGCCGGCATCCCGGAAGACGATCCCCGCAACCCGGCCACCATCGCGGACAACGTGGGCGACAACGTGGGCGATGTGGCCGGCATGGGCGCGGACCTGTACGAGAGCTACTGCGGTTCGATCCTGGCGACCGCCGCCCTGGGTGCGGCCCTCAACAGGGGGCCGGCCTACATCCTCGCGCCCATGATCGTGGCGGGCGTGGGCATCGTCCTTTCGATCTTTGGCATTTTCCTCGTACGCTGCGAGGAAAAGGCGGACATGAAGACGCTCCTCAAGGCGCTGGGGCTCGGCGTCTGGGTGAGTACGGGCGGCATCCTCGCGGTCGTGGCCGTATTGGCTTGGGGCCTGGGGCTGATCGAGCCGGGGATCTTCGGCTCGGTCGCGGCCGGGTTGCTCGCGGGCGTGATCATCGGCCAGCTCACCGAGTACTACACGTCCGACGAGTACAAGCCCACACGCGGCATCAGCGAGCAGGCCAAGATGGGCCCGGCCACCACGATCATCGATGGCATGGCCGTGGGCATGTTCTCCACGGGCTTACCGGTGGTGACCATCGTGCTCGGGATCCTCGCGGCCTTCGGGTTCGCGGGCGGCTTCTCCGACTTCTCCATGGGGTTGTACGGGGTGGGCTTCGCAGCCGTGGGCATGCTGGCGACGCTCGGCATTACCCTGGCCACGGACGCCTACGGGCCCATTGCGGACAACGCGGGCGGCAACGCCGAGATGAGCGAGCTTGGGCCCGAGGTGCGCGAGCGCACGGATGCTTTGGACATGCTCGGCAACACCACCGCGGCCACGGGCAAGGGCTTCGCCATCGGCTCGGCCGCGCTCACAGCCATGGCCTTGCTGGCGGCCTACCTCGAAGAGGTGCGCATCTGGCTCGGCCGGTACGCCGGGGACGACGGGTTCATCGACATCGGCTCGGTGCGGTTCGTGACCCAGGACTACAAGGGCGTGGCCGACCTGCCGGCCGGCGTCAAGCACGTGGTGGGCACCATGCAGGAGGTGGTCGTGGGCGCCGAGAGTTTCGCGCGCGCCGAGGTGCCGGACTTTGTGACCGCCTACGACCTCAGCGTCATGAACCCGAAGCTGCTCTGCGGCGTCTTCCTCGGCGCCATGATGGCCTTCGTCTTCTGCGCCATGACCATGAAGGCCGTGGGCCGCGCAGCCGGGGACATGGTCGAGGAGGTCCGGCGCCAGTTCCGCTCGATTGCGGGCATCATGGAGGGCACGACCAAGCCCGAGTACGCCAAGTGCGTGGCCATCAGCACCAAGGGTGCGCAAAAGGCGATGATCGTGCCCAGCCTCCTGGCCATTGTCGTGCCCGTGGTCGTCGGCCTGATTCTGGGGGTGGCCGGCGTGATCGGGCTGCTCGTGGGCGGGCTGACCGCAGGATTCACCCTCGCCTGCATGCTCAACAACGCCGGCGGTGCGTGGGACAACGCCAAGAAGTACCTCGAGAAGCAGGAGAAGACCTACGCGCCCGAGGACATGGACGGCGACACCCCCAAGGAGGGGGCGACGCCGCTCACCGGCAAGGGCTCCGACCCGCACAAAGCGAGCGTGGTGGGCGACACGGTCGGCGATCCCTTCAAGGACACGTCCGGCCCCTCGCTCAACATTCTGATCAAGCTCATGACCATGGTGAGCGTGGTCTTCTCCGGTGCCGTGGTCTTTGCCGGCGACCAGCTGACCTACCTGGTGGAACTGCTCGCCGGAAAGTGAGACGCACGGCAACGCGGTTGTGTACAAGACGCGCGGCCCGGGCCATCGACCCGGGCCGCGCGATGCGTTTCCGACGTGTCGTCGGCCGGCGAGATCGGCCGGTCAATTGCCCGCCGCCGCAGCCGGCTCGACCTTCTGCCGCTTGGCCGTCTCATCGGCGAGCAGCCCGACCAGGTCCGTGTGTCCGTGGAGGGCGGCCCGGTCCTGGGCGCTCTCGCCCTTCTGCGTCAGGATCTCCGGGTCGGCTTCGCGGTCGAGGAGCAGCCGGACCACGGCCTCGTGTCCATCCCACGCAGCAAAGTAGAGCGGGGTGTTGCCCAGGTTGTCCCGGACATTGACCTTGGCCCCCCGGTCGAGAAGCATCCGCACCACCTCTTCGTGGCCGGCCATGGCAGCCCCGTGCAGCGGTGTCATGCCAGCCTGGTTGTACGCATTGACATCGGCTTTGCGGTCGAGCAGAAGGGCCACAATGTCTTCGTGGCCCCAGAGAGCGGCTACATGCAGCGGCGTAAACCCGTTGTTGTCCGTGGCTGTGGCGAGCCACCCCACCTCCCGCAGCAATGCCTGCACTTCCTTGGTATCGCCGTACTGGCAGGCGAGCATGATGACCTTCTGGCGCCCCGATCCCCGCGCCACCCGCACGAAGACGAGAAAGGCGGCCACGCCGCCGATCGCCAGAATGTACTCCAGGTACTGAAGCAACAGCCCGCCGAGCACTGTTCGCCCCCGTCAGCAAGAGATCGGTCTGCCCCGCCGTTCGGGCGACCCACACGACCAACAAGGTCAGTCTACCTCACAAAGATGCGCTTGTCCAGGCTCGGGCCGGCGCAGGCGGCAACCCTTGGCGGATGGGGACCACCTTAAGAGCGGGCAGAGCTTTGGAACGACTTGGCAAGAAAGGGATTGCGCCGGCCTTTCCTGCCGTGTGCTCACGCGTGCCATCAGGGTTGCCAGAGAGGTTTCTTCGTTATAACCGGGAACAATCAGCCCGCTCTTTCGTGGTAGATAGGGGTCGGACTGTGAACGAACAGGCGGCAGGCGCATTCCCGGGTCGGCGCTGCAGGCCGGAGCGCAGGCGGGCGGTACGGGAGTCCGGGCCCGGCTCGAGCGTCCGCGGAAACACTGCAGGCGCACAGGAGGTTCGGTCGAAAAGAAACCGTATATCTGGCTTGAGGATACTACGTGTCGCCACGAGTGGCGCCGTGCCTCGGACACAGCCAGACAAGGGCCGCCGGTGGGGCGGTGTTCGCGTTTGACAGAGACGACTGGTGCCGCTATAACACAATCAGGACCAACTCGCACCGGACAGGTTTCTTGGCGCTCAAAGGGGATCGTCTCGAGGAGACGGGCCCATCCTTTTCCGCCCAGCGGCGCTCTGCACCACGCAGCAGAGGTGCGGAGCGTGTGGGTGGAAGAACGACGCTGTCCGCTCGCCCAAGGGTGTGTGGAGAGGTGGCCGTGAAGCCGTCGAACAACAGGAGCGTGAGCCATGCCAGCACGTGAAGCCTGGGGTCTGGACATCGGACAGACGGGACTGCACGCCGTCAAGGTGCGGCGGACCGGAGCGGACGCCGAGATCACCGACGTCTTCTTCCGGGATCTAGGCACCGAACCGGAGGATCCGGCGTACGAGGAGAAGCGCGCCGACGGCCTGCGGGCGTTCGTGCGGGAGAAGAAGGTGGGCAAGACTCCCGTGGTCGTCGCGCTGCCCGGCTTTGCGGCCCTCTTCCGCGAGTTCTCCCTGCCGGCGGCCAGCGCGTCGCGGCTGGACGAGATCGTCAGTTACGAGGCCAAGCAGCTCATTCCCTATCCGCTCGAAGAAGTCATCTACGGCTATCACGAACTCCGGCGCGATCCGGATACCGGAGAGATCACGGTCGCGCTGCTCTGCTGCCGCCGCGACATCATCCAGCAGCTCCTGAGCGTGCTCGACGAGATGGGGTTGAACGTCGAGGCCTTGCAGGTGGGGCCCGTGGCGCTGGTCAATTACATCCTCTACGACGCACCCCCCGAAAACGCCACCGTGATCCTGGACACCGGCGCCCGCGGCAGCGATTTCGTGGTGGTCAACGACGGCTCGTTCTGGCTCCGTTCGATCGGCATCTCCGGGGCCGATCTCTCCAAGGCCCTCATGAGCAAGTTCAGCATTCCGTATGACCGGGCCGAGGCCTTGAAGCAGGAGATGGGCGACAGCAAACAGGCCGACCGGGTCTTCCGCGTCATGGCGCCGGTGCTGAACAACCTGTGCGCCGAGGTCCAGCGATCGATCGGCTACTACAAGAGTCTCTTCCGCGGCGTCCAGTTTAGTGAGATGGTCTGCGCGGGCAATACGTACCTCTTGGCTGGGGTCGATCAGTTCGCGGCCGACCACGTCAACCTGGCCACCCGCACGCTGAGCGTGCCGGAGACGCTCACAACGCATTTCAGCGTGGATCCGAACGAGGTCGAGGCGAATCGCCAGGTGCTGGGAACCGCCGCCGGACTTGCGCTCCAGGGCGTCGGACTGGCGGAGGTGGAAGTCAACCTGCTGCCCTACGAGCGCCGTCTTCGCCGCGCGATCGCGGCCAAGGTCAAGTTCGCGGCCGCGGCCGTGGGCTTCATCGTGCTGGCGGTGGTCGTAAACCTGCTCGTCGCCGGCGGTCAGGCCGAGCCGTTCAGCAAACTGGTCGAAGAGGCCGGCGTGGCCAATCGACAGGCGAGCAAGCAGAAGGACGCCTACGAGAAGATCAAGAAGCAGTTCGCCCCCGAGATCCAGAAGAGCCGGGCGCTCGCCAACGTGAGCAGCACGCGCGGCTACATTCTCGAGACCGGAGCGCAGGTGCTCGAACCCCTCGAGGAGTGGAACGAGACACAGGACGAGCTGATCCGCCGCGGCAGCCCGCGCCATCCCGCGCCCAAGACCAAGAAGCAGGCGTTCGCCGAACTCTACGAAGGATGGGGAGAGTACATCGCGGCGCTCGACAAAGAGGACGAGAACTACGAACTGATCCTGAAGAATCTCCGGAGCCAGATCGAACGCCGCCTGGACTGGCGGTACGACCGGCTGTGGCGCATCTTCGGCGACGACCTGTCCTGCACGGTCACGAAGTACCGCCGGAAGGTCAAGGAGGACAACCCCGACGAGGTGACCTGGATGCCGGCCGAAGGCGAGATCGTCCCGGAACGGGGCTACACGAGCAAGGATGTGGACGTGGTCGAGGTCAAGCTGGCCGGATTCATGGTTTTCACCGAGAAGCGGGGGACCACCGACCAGGCGGAGTTCGTCAAGTTCAAGGACTCCCTGGAGAAGATGGAGGGCGTGATTCCCAAGACCTTCTCCCACGTCCTGCGAACAGCCAACACCACCAACGCCATCCGGGTCCCCGAGATCACGGAACCCAAGCCGCCAAGCGAGATCGCGGTGGAAGAGCGCCCCACGCTGAAGTTCGAGAGTGTGGAGGAGCCGGTGGGCGAGTTCGAGATCAAGTTCATGTATCTACCGCGCGGCTAGCCGGTTGCGCCACGGGCCATTGTGCTGGAGGAGAGAAGGGCCATGAATTTCATCAAGACCTACGGGCTATGGATCGTGCTGGCGGTCGTCACGATCGCGATCCTGGTCGTGCAGTTCGTGGTCGTGGGAGGACGGCAGGAGGCCGCTGCTCAGCAGAACGCCGAGGTGAAGAGCGCCTGCGAAGCAGTGCTGCGCCTCCGGCGCAAAATCCGGGATAACGACTATCCGACCCGGGGCGATGTGGAGCGTGCGCGCGAGCACTTGGAGGCCATCCAGGCCCAGCGCGTGGAGGTGGAGAAGAATTGGCGCACCTATACCGAAGGCCTCAACCGCTTCCTCTCCAACGGCAGCCGGGAAGGCGGGCAGATCACCGACCCGGAAACCATTGAGCGGGACCCGGAGACGGGTGCGATCACAAAACCCGGCGCCCCCATCACCTGGGAGCTCTTCAGTCCCCGCATCCGCGACTTGTACAACAAGGCCTTTGATGAGCTGGAGGCGGAGTTGCGCCGCAAGATGGAGCCCCGTCTGGCAGCCATGCTGCAGGACGAGACGTATGCGAGCGATGCGAGCCTGCTCTGGGACGAGGCGGCCGAGCAAGCCGAACGCCAGGCGAACGACGCAGCCAAGGTGAAGAGTCGGATCTTGAAAGAACGCGACGAGCTCATCCTCGTCCCCGTGGACGAGAATTTCACGGCCGACGACCCCCACAAGGGGTGGCGGGAGTGGCGGAAGCTGTTGTTGACAAAAGACATCCTGATCCGCGCCGTGGCCGGGACCGAGGTCGCTTTCGAGCGCACGCTGCAGGCCTACCAGATGCCGTCAGGCAAGGTGCAGGACGACGAGGCGCGCGCCAAGCGCAACCGGCTGCGGGAAGAGCAGGGCGAGACGGAGCTGGAAGACCTCGAGACCGCGACGTGGAAGCGGCCCAGCTGGCGCTTCGTGGAGCAGGTGGTGAGCCTCGAGATCAAGGGACCCGAGGTCGGCAATGCCGAGCTCCCCGCCCCCGGTTGGACCGAGGAGAAGGAACAGCAGGCGTCCGCGCGCAGTTCCAGCCGGAGCCGGCGCGCGCGGAGTGGATCCGACGAGCCGGAACAGGAGGACCCCCTCAAGCCGCAGGAACCGCCCAAGGGTGTCGAAGCCGCGTATCACGACAAGTTCACGGTCACGCTCGAGATCAAGGCCCATCCCAGGGTCGTGCTGGCGTTCCACCGCAATCTCTTGTCCAGCGAAACCATCTGGTATGCGCCGCTCGCGATGACGTTCCAGCGCCTGCCGGATGCCGAGGTCATGGGTCCGGCAGAGGGCGAGGAGAGGGGCCGGAAGTCGAGTACGACCAACCTGGTCCAGGCCCTGCCCGAGGTGGCGCCTGTTGCCACGCGCGCGCGTTTCAGCCACGAACCGCCTGTGAACGCCGTGCTCAAGTACGAGGTCTATCGATTCCGGTATTCGGACATCGACAACTACCACGCGCCCGCCGCAGCTCAGCGGAAGACGGACGAACGGGGGGGGCGGCTGCGGGAACGCTACGACCGGGGACGGCCGCGGTACGGACCGCGCGGGGGACCTTACGGCGAGGAGGGATCCTACTAGAAACCTATCGCGAACGCGCGTCCCACCGCATGCGGACGCGCCCGAACGGAAAACGGGGTTAGACCCCATCGTTGGCGTGGAGGTGTACGTCTCATGGCTACAATCAAGCGGTTCCTGTTCCAGCACGGCGAGAAGGTGGCCTGCGGCCTGATCGGCCTGTTCTGCCTCTGGTCCATCTTCGGCAATCTCCTGCGCGACCCCAACACCTTGCCGCAGCCCGGAGGGGAGAAGGCCTATGCGGTGGACCGGCAGGAGGTCAAGCGGGCCATCGAATTATCGGACAAGCATTTGAAGTCGTCCGATCCCATCAAGGATATCGAGCCGGTCCCGCCGGTCGCCGATCTGGTCCAGATGCAGCACGAGAGCTACCGCCGGGTCCGGTCTCCCAAGCTGGCCTGGGCGTTCTACAATCGCCCCCCCACGCCGCGCGAGATTCCGTTGCCCCCTCCCCCGCCGGCAGAGGCGGAGGATCCTTCCGACTACTGGCGCACGGCCGCAGCCGCGCCCATCGAGTGGCGGGTGATCACGGGCCGCGACCGGATCCTGCTGATCTGCCGGACCAAGGGCCAGGAGGAGGGCGGCATCCGGTATCCCCAACCGGACTCGGTGAGCGTGAGCTGTTGGAAGAAACGGGTGGGCGAGGGCAAGGAAGACCTCTCCGAAGAGGCGCTCACCACCTTCCGCCGCCGCGAGGCCGGTGCGCTCGAGGTGGACGTGTCCTACGAGAAGCGCGAGGAGGAGCCGAAGGCCGACCGCCGCTTCGACCGGCCGGAGGAGGAGAATCCCTTCGGAGAAGTCGTGCACGAAGAGGAATGGCGCATGCGGCACCGGGAAGAGCCGGAACGCGCCCCGGAACGAAGAAGGCCGGAACGGAGATTCCGTCCGCAGGACGAGTTCAGGCGGGACCGCCGCGAAACGCCGCGCAAAACCGCACCCGCGGCCAACAAGGAGCAGGCCTACTACCAGCGCCTGAACGAGGAGGAGAAGGAAGTCTGGCAGCACATGCTGGACCTTGCCAAGCCTGCGTCGTTCACCAAGACCAAGTGGAAGCTGGTGGCCAAGGACATGACCGCCTACGACGAGGCGTTCTTCGAAGATAGCTTTACCGAAGAGGCCATCCAAGCGATTCTGGCCGGCGAACCGCTGCCCGCGCCAGCCGAAGAGGATGTACGCAAGCGGGGCGGACCGGCTCCGGCGCCTGCGCGCACCGAGAAGGATGAGAGGCCGGATGGCGAAGAAGGACCTGCACCCATGCCGGTTCCGCTTCCGATGCCCGGCCCGGGCCCGGCGGTTCCCGACCGGCCGGATATCGAAGCCCCCACGGTGACGCCCGACGCGGACGATGTGGCCGAGCAACTGAAGCAGAAGATCCCTCCCTATGAGCCACGTGTCTTCGTCTTCCTGGACGAAGACGCGGATGAGAACACGCTTTACCGCTACCGGATGGTGGCGCGCGTCCATGCGCGCGACTTGCCTGAAGCCATGCGCGAGCAGGAGAAGTACAGGGACTACGACCTGCGGGTCGAGAACGCGGACATCACGTGGAAGGAGACCCGCGCGGCAAAGGGGGAACAGAAGGAGCTGGTGCGGGGCGGACTCGCCCTGACCGCGAGCCAGTTCGGCGACTTTCTGGCCAAGGAGAAGCCGACCCAGTATGCTGTGGGGTACCAGCCCACCAACTTCCTCCACATCCGGCGCGATCCCGAGACCAACATGCTGAAAGGCCTCCGCAACGCGGAGAATCGGCTGACCAAGGTGGGGGTCGAGTACCGGACCAAGCCCGCCTTCAGCCTCTTCACCTACACCGATCTGGTGCTCACGCCGGTGCGCCGACGGATCCGGCTGGTGAGCGTGGCCATGGATCCCAACAGCAAGCTGCACACGGTCCGGCTGCACGTGATCGTGGTGACCCGCGAGGGCGAGGAAGTCAAGACGCCCCGCGCCTACGCCCTGACCGAGCCCGCAGCCGCCAACACGCTCGGCTGGCGGGATTGGGTCGTGGTCGAGGAGGTGGACGGCAACCGGCAGCCCAAGTGGAAAGAGGGCCGTCCCGTACTCCGCTCCTGGGCCGATTACTACGCCCAGCGCGAGGACCTCAAGCCCGTGCCCATCGGGGATATTCAAAAGGTGGGGCGGGGCGAATGGGACTTCAGTACAGGCTGGGGTCTGGTCGATGTAAGAAGATGTAAATTCCGCGTGTACCGCTATAAACGCTTGGAGGACGGTGAACGCGAACTCGTGGGTGGCGCGCCCCAGATCCGGGACGGCGGCTACTACATCGTGATCCGTTCGCTCAAGCGTAAAGACCAGTACAAGAGGATCTTACAGCGCAAACCAGAACACGGCATCTCCGGGGATATCGAGAAGCGCACGGAGGTGATCTGGCGGCCCGAGCTCGAGGAGTGGATGCAGGACGCCATCGAGAAGCGAGCGAAGGAGGCTGCGGCCGAGGAAACAACCGAGAAGGAAGGCGAAGACGACCGGCCGGAAGAGCCCGAGGCGAAAGGCGAAGACAACCGGGCGCGAGAGCCCGACGACCGATAATCTCCGTTGGCTTTGGCGAGGGCATCGGCGTGACATCCTGGCAATCCGCGTCTGTCTCCGGAGCCAGGGTACGCGCAGACACGTACGCCACGCTGCGTAGGCCTGCTTGAGGAGTAATCAACGTGCGAAAGATTCTTGTGCTGGCACTGGGTCTCTCCGTAGGGCTGGGCATCGTCCTCGCTGGTTGCCGGAAGTCCGACACGGCAAAGGGCGAGAGCGAGACGCCGCAACAGACGGCCGTGGCCGAACTCGACAGCGAAGTCTCCTTCCTGCCCGAGTCCGAAACCGCGGAAGCACCTGAAGCGTCCGCCCGAGTCCCCGCAGCACGTCCCGCCCCCACAGCCGATGAAGCGGGCGTCGCCGTGGCGACGGCGGAGCGCGTTCCCGTGGGCCTGCGCACGCGGCTCTCGGCCGCTGAGACGAATGCGGACACGCGCCTCGCGGAAGCGCCCGAAGAGGCCGATGCGCCCGCACCGCAGCCCAGCGACGCGACCAAACACGTACGCGCCTCTACCGAGGAGGCCCTTCTGCACGCTGCGCGCGCGGAGAGCGGCGAACCCGCCGCCCCAGGGGCGCGCCCCGAACTCCCGACCGAAGCGCTTTCGGAAGCCGATTCCGCGCTCCCGCCCGATGGCCCGGCGGAGGATGGCCAGCTGGCCGCCCGCAGTCGGGAGCTCCTCGAGAGGGAGAAGCAGCTCCTCGCGGAGGAGGGGGACGGCGGACGGAGCATCTGGAGCAGCCAACCGGCCGAACCGGAGTCGCCTCCGGCGTCAGGCGTGTCCGAGGTGCTGCGCGAGGATGTGCGCGCCATGGTGCCGCCCGCCTGGACGGATCAGGGCGCAGATGCACAGGCGCCGGAGCTGTGGGCGTTGCGCGGTCCCGAGGTGGATGCCCAGCCCGCCTCCGACGCAGGCCCCGAACCCGCGGCCCCGAACGCACAGGAGACGGGAGCGGCCGCATCCGCACCACCGCCCTGGACGGCGCCCGAGCTCGCGGACGAAGATCTGCGTCCGTCCATTCACGAACAGCCCATCGCGGCCGAACCCGGGACCGCGGTCCCCCCGCTTACTGTAGCCGAAACCGAGGGTGGGGTGGAACTCCCGCCCCTGGCACTGCCGGGAGGCGCTGGCGAGTCGACGGCGCAGGGGATGGAACCGGAATCTCCCGAACTGGCCGCCCTCCCTGTACCGCAGGAAGGCGGGGCGATCGAGATGCCTCCGCTGCCCGAGATGGCCTCCAGCATCCCCGGTGTGATCGACCCCGAGGATTTCGAGGGGGCTCCCATCGGCGCGGATGGGGACGATCCGGAAGCGCAGGCGCCGCTTGCCGACCCGGAGCAGCAGAAGGC
>CAZBZG010000051.1:0-20853 GCA_964496245.1 uncultured Planctomycetaceae bacterium
TGTTCGCCACGTCGAACACTTGACATACCTTCTCATGGATGCCTGGGCTACATACTGCTCCGTGTGCCATGTGTGACCCGGATCCGCGTGTTCTTGAACCAGGCCCTAAATCTTCACCTTGACCCGCCGCTTCTTCCTGGCGCTTTCGATGGCGGCGAAGACCATGGCGAGGCTCTTGATGTTGTCGTGGCACTCGGACTGGGGCTTGCGCCGGGTGGAGAGGGATTTCAGGAATTCGTCCAGCGACCCTGCGATGCCCGTGTGCTTGACCGCCTGTTTGCGCGGCTTGACCGGCACCTTGTCCATGATGAAGGCCTTCTGGCGGGGGTTCTTGAGCCGTTCGCCCGTGGGCGGCTGGTCTTTCTCGAGCAGAATCGTGCCGCGGCTGCCGATGAAGCGCCAGTCGCCGTGCCAGGAGGTGTGGCACCCCTCGGCGCACCAGGAGCCGCGGTAGGTGAAGACCACGCCCTTGGTCATCTCGAAGATGACGCTGGCCGCCACGTCGCCGTGGTACCAGGAACCCTTGGGATTGAACTCGTGCGCGTAGACCGCCACGGGATCGACCCCCGAGAGGAAACGGCAGAGGTCGAAGTGGTGGATGGACATGTCGAGGATGAGGGGGCTCGCCATCTTCGCGCGGAAGCCGCCGAAGTGCGCGCCGATGTAGAAGTCGCAATTGACCGTGGTCAGGTCGCCGATCTGGCCGGATCGGACGAGCTTGGCGCACGGCGTGTTGTTGGGGTCGTACCGCCGGTTCTGGCTGACCATGTAGAGTTTGCCGCTCTGTTCGGCCGCGCGCACCATCTTGCGGGCCGCGGTCATGCTGTCGGCCATGGGTTTCTCGCCAATGACGGGCACGCCCATTTTGAGCGCGGTCACGGTGGTGGGGCAGTGCCCTTCGGGCGTGGTCACGTCCACCACGAAGTCGGGTTCGACCGTGCGGATGGCCTTGCGCAGATCCTTGAAGGTGGCGTCCGGATCGAGACCGTTCTGCTCGGCCGCATCCTGTGCGGACTTGAGGCGGAGGTCCACCAGACCGGCCACCTCCGTCTGCGGATGTTCCAGCAGATTGCGGATCCAGCCGCGGCCCATGCCGCCGCAGCCGACCACGAGGGCACGCTTCTTGCGCTTCTTCGACTTCTTTCGCTTGGCTATGAGTCTGTTCTCCTGCAGGCGGATCGATGGACCGTATGCCCCGTCGGAGCGAAGGGCGTGTCGGTCCCGCGGTTTTAGCAGCCGGGGGCGTTGACTGCAACCCTATTTCCTGGTAGAAAACCGCCAAAACGGAAACAAATCCCAGATGACCGAATCCATCGCCAACCCGAGCGACCTGAACCCGGCGCACGCTCGCCGCGCGTTCCGCAGCGGGCATTGCCTCTTCGAAGAGACGGGCCCGATGGCCCGATCCCCCCGGTTTCGCTTGACTTGCAGGGCGCCGGGTGTAGCCTTGGGATTGCCGATGAGGTGAGCATCGTTCCCCCGTCTGCCGAGGCGGGGGCGTTCCATTACAGCCGCACGGAGCCTTGAGTCCATGGATCCGCTCGGAATCGCTGTCAGCGCTGGGATTCTCATCATGTCCGTGGTGCTCCACGAAGTGGCTCACGGGTATATGGCCTTTCAGCTCGGCGACATGACCGCTTACCTCAAAGGCCGATTGAGCTTGAATCCGATCAAGCACATCCATCCGGTTCTGACCATTCTGCTTCCCGCCGCGCTCCTCTGGATGAGCGGCGGGCAGTTCGTCTTCGGGGGAGCCAAGCCCGTGCCGATCAATCCGATGTCGTTTCGCGGTGTGAGCCTGCGGAAGGGCATGATGCTCACGGCTGCTGCAGGCCCCCTCACGAACATTCTGATTGCGGTCGTCCTCGCCGTGGGGCTGACGTTCGCGCTCACGGTCCGGGCGGTGGCGACGGGAACCGCGACCGCGTCCTTCCGCACGTCGATGGCCTGGGATGTGTTGAGTTTCTGTATCCTCATGAATCTGGTGCTCGCCTTCTTCAATCTCATCCCCGTGCCGCCGCTGGACGGTTCGCGCATCCTTGCCTATTTCCTGCCGCGCGAACTCAGCCAGAAGCTCGATCTTCTGGAGCAGCAGTTCGGCATCATGCTCATCTTCGGTCTGATCATCATCTCCGATCTGATGGGCTTTCACATCATCCGCACGGTCCTGACGCCGGTGAGGTACGTTGGCGCCTTCCTGCTGATCGGCGCCGAATTCACTGCGAGGCAGGCGGCCGGGCTCGTGATCGGCACCGGGTAGAGGACGGCCATGGCGCACGATGTCGCGCTCGAAGACACGTTCCGCGGGCCCATGGACCTGCTGCTGCATCTGGTCAAGCGGGACGAGATCGATATCCACGACATTCCTATCGCCCGCCTGACAAAGGAGTACCTGGCCGAGCTCGACCGCATGCGCGAGCTCGACATCGAGCTGGCCGGCGATTTCGTGGCCATGGCCGCCATGCTCATGGAGATCAAGAGCCGCATGCTCCTGCCGCCGGCCGAGCCCGTGGACGGGGAGGAGGAAGAGGACTTCGACCCTCGCGCCGGGCTGGTGCAGGCCCTCCTGGAGTACAAGCGCTTCAAGGAGGCGGCTGCCGAGCTCGGCGAACTGCAGGCCGAGCAGGCTCGGCGCTTCGAGCGCTTCGCGCCTTTGCCCGAATCGGACGAAGGCGAGATCGCCCTGGAATCGTTGGGCGCCGCGGATCTTTTGACCGCGTTCAACAAGATGGTGCGGTCGCTCCTCACCAGTCAGGCCGTGGAGATCGTGAGCGATGAGGTGCCTACCGAAGTGCGCCTCGAGCAGATTCTGGAGGCGGTGGAGGCTGCGGGGGGCACGCGTTTCAGCCGGCTGCTCTCGAGCGAACCGACCAAGGGGGAGATGGTGGGCTTCTTCATCGCTCTCATGGAGCTGATCCGCCTCCACTTGGTGCGCGCCTGGCAGATCGAGGAGTTCGGCGACATCCACATCGAAACGTGGCAGGCGCCCGTGCCCGAGAGCCGGACGATGCCGACCGGTCTGCGCCACGCCCGCTGCGCGAAGCGACCGCCGCCCGTCCTGTTCGCCCCGCGTGCTCCGTCGGCTCTCCAAGACGGCCTGCGCCGGCCGGCGATCGGTCTCTTCCCGCGCCCCGGCGGGTGCCGCCGCCCCCAGCGACGTCGGCGTTTTTCCCTTTTCCCCCGCATCTCATGAGCCCAGGAGCCGCGATGCCCACCAGCCAGGAGAGCAATCGGGCTCGACCGGTGCGGCGGCGCTGGCTGCGCCGGCTCGCGATTCTGGTCGGCGTGCTGGTGGCGTATCGCATGCTCATCTGGCTCGCGCTGCGCAGCGTGGATGAGGACGAACTGCGGTCCCGGGTCAAGGAGTGGGCCGAATCTCGCCTCTACACCGATGTCTCCATTCTCAGCGTGGACGTAAATCTCAACGTTCTGGGCCGGGTGGGCGTGAACCTCCACGACGTGGAGGTGGCGCCGCCGCACAGCGTGATTTTCGACCGCGGTCTCTTCTTCGCCGATCCCATCGGTATCTCGTGTCCGGTTTGGGGGTTCCTGGGCGTCGGCGTGGAGCCGGAGGTCGACGTCAAGTACGGGGAGCTGCGCCTGGAGTGGAACGAAGGCGGCCAGTGCAATCTGGCCGGACTCGGCGAGCCCGTGGGCGAGCCGCTTCCGCCGGTCCGGTTCCCGTTCGGCCCCGTACATGCGCGGCGGATCAACGTCCGCGTGCGCAAGAGCCAGGTCAAGGTCCGACATCCGCCCAAGCAGATGGACCTCAAGGCCGACGTGGCGGGGGCGCTGACGATCCGCCCCGCGGCGCGAACCATTTCGGGATCCCTAAAGATGGATCCGATTCTGGGTGAACTCCGCAACGGAAAGCGGATTCCGGCTGGTGCGACCGCGGACGTGAAGCATCTGCTCTGCCGTTTCTCCGCGGACGATCCCCGCTGGGAGCTGCGCGAATGCCGTGCGACCCTCCGGAAGGTTCCGTCTCCATTGCTGCAGATCGTGCTGCCCGCTCTTGCCGGAACCGGCCCGGGCCTGCGCGTGAGCGGAGATCTGGCGCTCGAGCAAAGACGGTTCGCGTTCCAAGGGAGCGTGGACGGCGCCGAAGTCCTGCCGCTGGGATGGAAGGGGGGCATGGCCGTGGACGCGGTCTGTTGCCCGCCCCCGGCCGCTTCGGCACGGGAGGGCGGCGCCCGCGCGGACGCGCGGCTCGCGGACGCGCGGCTGGTGCTGCGCCACAACGAAACGGAAGTCGCACGCTACGCAGCGTTCCGGGATGAGGCGGGGGAGTGGTCGCGGTTGGAAGGGCGTTGCGCGCTCCTGGATCTCGGGGCCCTGCCGCCCTGGTACGTGGGCGTGCCGTCCTGGCTGGCTCATTACGCGTCCGGCTTTGAGACTGTACGGATCCAAGCGGCGACCGTCGGGTTTGTGGGTCTCCCGCGCCTGGTGCGGAGTCCGGCTTTGACCGGCTCTCTGGAGGCGCGCGTGCGGCGCTGTTCCGACCCCGGCGAGGCCCAGGAGTCCGAGCCGTCCTGGGAGGTCGAGGTCGC
Organism: uncultured Planctomycetaceae bacterium; assembly: GCA_964496245.1. GTDB lineage: Bacteria > Planctomycetota > SZUA-567 > SZUA-567 > SZUA-567 > CAZBZG01. Next base: position 4,551 of record CAZBZG010000051.1, read on the forward strand.
GATCACGGACATGGCCCTCCCGGCCCAGGGAGCGGGGGCCGTGATCCGTGCGCTGGCGGAGCTGCCGGCTGCGGCAGGGCGGGTCGAGGCGCTCCGCCGCAAGTCCTTGGGACTCGAACCGCCGCCGGCAGAGAAGGAGTCGGTTGCACTGGAAACGCTGGAGTTGTCCTCCCTGACCGTATCCTGCAGGGTCTTCGCCGATGGTACGGTGGACTTCGTGGTACGCGGGGAGGGGCCGCGTCTCGGCCGGCTGGGCGGCGGCGGCAAGCTCGCGCCGGACAAGGCCGGATGCCTCACCGGCCAGGCGTCCCTCTGCCTGCGCGGCGTGGCCGAAAACCTGCTGGCGTCCGCCCCCGTCTCTCAGGAGGTGTTGGCCGCGTTCCAGGCCCAGGCGGCCAGCGACGAAGGGTTGCGTCTCGACATCGTTGTGGAGTCGAAGGGCGGACAGATCGGGCCGCGGTACGTGGAGGACGTCTTCCGTCGGTGGACGCAGCGGCATGCCCGGAAGGAGAAGGCGGAAGGGCAGGACAAGGAACCAGAGGCCGGCAAGGGGAACGCGGGCGACGGCAAGGGAACGAAGGAAGCCCTGTGAAACTTTCGCGATTCATGGCCAGTCACCGCATCGGACGCCTCCTCGGGATCGAGGTGCACGTGGCCTACTTCCTCTACCTTTTCATCGGGCTCATCTTCATCGTCAAGCTCCGTCAGGTGAGCAGCGTGCGCGGGACCGTGATCGTCACCAGTCTGCTGCTGTGGCCGCTGTTCGTGCTGCTGCACGAGCTGGGCCATTCGCTCGTGGCCATCAAGGAAGGCATGACCGTACGCAAGATTCTGCTCCACGCCGTGGGCGGCGTGGCCGAGCTGCAGGGATTGATCCCGGGACCGTTTTCAGAGATTCTGATCGCCCTGGCCGGTCCGTTCGTGAACCTGTTCATCGGAGCGCTCCTGTTTTTGCCGTTGCTTCTACTGGATCAAACGAATCTGGCGACGAATCTCTCCGCCGAGGGCACTGCGCTGGCCGGACTGCTCACCGTGCTGATGCTGGTGAACATGAGCCTGGCGCTCTTCAATTTTCTGCCGATCTTCCCGATGGACGGCGGGCGGGTGGCTACGGCCATCGCGGTCATGGCTCTGGGCCCCAAGCGCGGCATCCGCACCATGGGGCGGGTGGCCCTCGTCGGGATCGGGCTGCTGGCCCTGGCGGGGGCTGCGGCGCTGTGGAGCGGCGAAGTCCGCATGGGACTGGCCCTGATCCTGATCGGCACGTTCCTGTACACCACGGGCCGGCAGGAACTGCAGGCGCGCATGTTCGTGGCGCACTACGCTTCCTCCGCGGCGGCAGCCCCGGCGCCCCAGCGTCAGCCGTGGGAGGTGCCAGACTGGTCGCCGACGGAGGGGTTCGCCGAGCCGGAAACGAAATCCGCGAGCTGGTTCGAACGCCGCCGTCAGAAGAAGCAGGAGGAACGAGAGGCGCGGGAACAGGCCGAAGCAGAGGCGCTGAAGGAGAGGGTCGACGCCGTGCTGGCCAAGGTCAAGCGGGACGGGCTCGGGGGGCTGACCGCGGAAGAGCGGCAGGCGCTCGATCAGGCGAGTCAGTCGTACCGCAAGTCTTAGGCGACGGGAAGATGGGCCCCGTGGCGGCGGTCTAGCGACTCGTGCGGGTGGACGAATGGCCGGTCTGCGAGGAGCCGGTGCGCGCATTGCGACGGAGGCGGTAGCGCTCACACAGCAGGCGGACCTCCTCCACGTCGTATTCGCGCAGGCGGTCGAGGATCTGGCGCATGTAGCGGCTGTTCTGGGACTGGCGCCGCTGTCTCCGTCGTTTGGTCATGGGGTCCACAGTATTTGGTAGGCTCACGGGCGTCAAGGGGTTTTCAGGTGGCCCGACACAGCTTGGGTCCTTTCATCAGAGGCTTTGCGTCATCATGACCGAAGAGAACGTCAAAGACGAAACCGGCCAGCGACTGTGGCGCATTGCGCTTGAGCAGGAGCTGCTCAACGCCAAACAGGTGAAGCACTGCCGCCAGGTGTGGACCGAACGCCGGGGGTCGGACGAAGAGGCGAGCCTCGGCGACATCATGGTCGAACTGGGCTATCTCACGCCCAAGCAGTTGACGGTCGTCCGGGCCGAAGAGCGTCGGCGCCGCTTGCGGGTGCACGGGTACGAGATCCTGGACAAGGTGGGGTCCGGCGCCGTCGGCACGGTCTATCGCGCACGCCAGATGGCCATGGAACGTATCGTGGCCCTCAAGATCCTGCACGCGAAGCTGGCCAAGCACAAGCAGGCGGTGGACAAGTACATCTCCGAAGCGCGCGCAGTCGCCAAGCTCAGCCATCCGCACATCGTCCAGGGCATCGACGTGGGGGTCTCGGGCGGATGCTACTTCTTCGCCATGGAGTTCCTCTCGGGCGGAACCTTTGCCGAACTGCTCAAACGGGAGGGGGTGCTGGACGAAGAGCAGGCCCTGGTCTACCTGTACCAGGTCGCGAGCGCGCTGGACCACGCGTGGAAGCAGCGGATCATCCACTGCGATCTGAAGCCCGGCAATCTCATGCTCGACGAGGCGGGGCGGCTCAAGGTGACGGACCTGGGGCTGGCCCAAGTGGGCGAGGGCGCTTCGTTCGAGGACCCCCATGGCCGGCGTGTGGTACGGGGCACGCCACACTACGTCTCGCCCGAACAGATCGAGAGCCCGGACGATTTGGATTGCCGCACCGACATCTATGCACTGGGGGTTACCTTCTATCAGCTTCTCAGCGGAGCCCTTCCGTACAAGGGAAAGCACGCCAAGGAAATCATCGTCGCCCGGCTCAAGAAGAAGCCGGTCTCGCTGGCCAAGCGCTGTCCCGATCTCCCCGAAGGATTGGTGGATCTCATCCACCGCATGATGGCGCGCGACCGGGAGCAGCGACCGCAGGCGCCCAAGGAGATCCAGCAGGCCGTGATCGACCTCGGCGTGGACATGGGGGCGACGGGCGATCTCGTGGGCGCCATCCAGAAGCGGCGAAGCCGTCGCCAGACGGTTTCCGACCGGGCCCGGTCGAACAAGCGCGCGTCCCAGCGCGTGCGCAAGGACCGGTACCGGCGCGTGGCCAGCCGGAGCAGCGGCATCGGGGTCGCCCTTCTGATCCTGTTCCTCGTGGGATTGATCTGGCTCGCGGCCTACAAGATGCTCTTCGCGGACAAGGAGAGCGAGAAGCCGCCAAAATCCGATGCGCCGCCCGCCCCCCCCGAGCCGTAGGCCTTGCCGCCGGCCTTTGGTTTCTCCCGCCCAGGATGCGCCGGACGCGGACCGCCGGCTTCAGGCCCGGCCGCGGTCCGGATGGATGCGCAGGGTCTCGCCGGGCTGGGTGGGGATGCGGAGCACCGTCCCTTGCGCCCGTCGGGACCGGCGGGTCGCGCCTTCGACCCGGACCCGGCCGGCCCAGGGGTTGCGCAGGTTGAACGTGCCGCCGCAGGGACTGGTCACGTCGACCCGATGGACCCGGCCGTTGCGCAAGCGTCCGCTCACGAGAAAGGCGCCGTCCGTTCGCATGGGGCCGAACGCCGCCTCCCGCCATGCCGGCGGCACGCCGCCGAAGACGTGGTGCACGCCGTTCTGTTCGTAGAGGAGCATGTCGGAAATGGCGGTGATGGCGCCCATGCCCGCATCCATCTGCATGATCTCTTCGCGGCCGCGCTTCTGATGCGCGGTCGCGCCGATGCCCATGAGGGTGAAGCCGGGGTGCTCGGCATCGTGCAGGGTGCCGTGGCCGTGATTCGTGAAGATGCGCTGCCAGATGTCGAGCAGCAAGGCGGCCATCTGGCCATTGCCGAGGCGCGTGTGGATGGCGGACGCCCAGGGCACGCACCAGCCGCTCCAGAGGCCGGGCCCGCGAAAGATCCAGTGCGCGAGACTCCGCTCGACCACGCCCCGCCAGAAGGGATCGTCGAGGGGGAGCGTTGCAAGGGGCGTGATCCCGGCCAGATGCGAATGGTGGCGGTGGCTTTCTTCCAGATCGGTGCCCTCCCAGAGCGCGATGCGTTCGCGACCCTTCGGACCGATGAGCGCGGCGCGGGGCAGGTTCTCCCGGATCTTCCGCCAGATGGGACGCGGACGTCGTTTCAGCCAGCGGCTCGCGTCCAGCAGCGCCCGCACCAGGGCGTGGATGCAGGCCAGCTGGAAGCTCGCGTTCGCGCCCCACGCGTTGAGGGCCGCGCCGCGGTACTCGGGCGAGACGCTGACCGGCAGGCGGAAAGCCCGGCCCTTGCGCTCAAGCAGTTCTTCGTAGACCCGCATGGCACCCGTCATGAACGGATAGGCCGTGCGTGCGAGAAAGGCGTCGTCCATGGTGTAGCGCGCATAGCGGTACATCATGAGGGCCACCCACGCCGTGCAGCCGTGGTCGATGCTGCCCGTCCAGAAGCCGCCCATGCACGTGCCCCGGTCATCGACCGCATGCGGAAGCATCACGCCGTCGTCGATGCCGAAGAAGACGCGGGCGTTGTGCTGCAGCACGTCCTGCCAGCCTTCGATCATGGCGAACAGGGGCCTCAGGTTCTCCAGGCGGTTGCCGTGGAAGGCGGGGCGGTAGCACAGCTGCACGTTGATGTTGAAGTGATAGTCGCTCGACCAGGGCGGCATCCGGGTGTCCTCGATCCAGGGACCCTGGAGCGTGGCGGCCGGTCCGGCCGGGTTGGTGAAGCTGCCGAACTTGTACATGCCGTATTCGTAGAGAAACTGGAGGTTCGGGGCGGGGATCTGGAGGTCCGGCACCGTCAGCCAGTAGGCCCGCCACCAGGCCTGCGCCCGGCGCTGGATGCTGCGGAAGCCGCCCGTCCGGTCGAGCAGGGCGCGGGCCAGCGGGCGGGGATCCTCCCCGCGCGTGCGGCCGCGGACCGCGGTCACGAGCAGTCCGGTTCCGGTCTGTTGGCAGGCGACACACACGGCCGGGTCGGCCGGCAAAGGCTGCACCCAGCCGGCGAGGCCCTGGTGCGAGAAGCGAGAAGGCGGCGCAAAGCCGATGGCCTCGAGTTCGGCCTCCAGGGTCTTCCACGCGGGCACGCGCGTAACGCGAAGCGGGCCCCATGCGCGTGGATGGGCCAAGGCCAGCACGGGCGCGTCCATGTCCATGGTCAGGCGCAACCGGCGGACGCCGCTACCGGTCCGCACCCGGAGTTCGATGCGGCCTTGGTCGATGTGCAGAAACCCGCGCTCGAGCGCCGCCCGGGCGCCGAGGTCGATCTCGATGTGGCCGATCGGGATCACGCTGGGACGCCGGGGCTGCTTGCCTTTGCCGGCGGTGTGTTCGAAGAGCCGCCGCAGCCCCTTTTCGTCGTTTGCCTCGAGGCATCGCCGGATGTTGGCGTAGGATTGGTCTTCGGACCACGGCATGCCGCCCCGGTGGTCCCAGAGATCGGCGTGGCCCAGGGTGATGCAGAGGCGGCGGCCTCCGCCCCAGAGCATGGCGCCCAGGGTGCCGTTGCCGAGCAGCATGCCCGTGTGGGTATGTTCCAGCGGAAAGGTCCACTCGTAGACGCGGTCCATGGAAGTCTCCGGCTGGGGGGGCGCTCTACCCGCCCAGCGGTGCCCGGTGCATGGGGGTATACACGGCCCCCTTCTTCTTGAGCTCGCTCATGAAGACGACGAGCGCGTGGACGTTCACCGTTCCGTACACAGGCTTCTCGTCTGCGGAGAGAAGCGGCTGGAGTCCGTCTGCCTGGCGGGGTGTCTTGATGCGGCCGATCGTGATGTGCGGGGTGTAGGGCCGGGGCTCGCGCTTGTACCCGAGCGCTGCGCACGCCTCTTCCACCTGCCGGGCCAGGGCCACGCAGGCGTCGGAGCCGGTTCCGCACCCCGCCCAGATCACGCGGGGCCGCCGCGCGTGCGGGAAGCAGCCGCGGCCTTTGAGGTCGAGCAGGAAGGGCGAGACGCCTCGCGCCGCTGTATCGGCGGCGGCGAAGAGCTCGGGCAGTTCGTTCGGCACCACGTTGCCGATGAACTTGATGGTGATGTGGAGTTTTTCGGGATCCACCCAGCGCACCTTGGGGGCCTGCCGCTTGAGGCGGTCGATCTCCCGCCCCAGGGCGCTGTGCGTCTCGGCGTCGAGGGGGATGCCGAAAAAGGTGCGAACCATGGACGTCTTCCGCGGCCGGGCGTGCGCGTGCGTGCTTGACAACGCAGACGCGTATGCTTATACACGAGCTCACGCGTACTGACAAGGGGAATCGACACGGAGACGTTCGGATGATTCGCAAGGCCCGGCTCACAGACATTGAGGCCATTCACGCCCTGATCAAGCCGTTCGCCGCCGAGGAGGTGATGCTTCCGCTCTCCCTAGGCGAGGTGACCGAGCGTCTGCGGGACTTCCTGGTGGCCGAAGAAGAAGGGCGGCTGATGGGCACGGTGGCCGTGCATGTGATGTGGGGGACGCTCGTGGAAGTGCGGTCCCTCGCGGTCGACCGGTCGCATCGCGGTCAAGGCCTCGGCCGCCAGCTCGTAGAGGCGGCCCACGCGGAAGCGCGGGAACTCGGGGCCGAGGAGGTCTTCGTTCTGACCTACATCCCGCCGTTCTTCGAATCGTTCGGCTACTCGCGCATCAGCCGCGACCAGCTGCCGCACAAGGTCTGGCTCGACTGCGTGAAGTGCCCCAAGTTCCCCGACTGCGGCGAGGTGGCCATGAAACGGTCGCTCCCGTAGGCGCGACGCGAAAGGGCAGAGCATGGCAAAACTCTGGAAGGGCCGTTTCGCCAAGGCCACGCATCCGCTGATGGAGGCGTTCAGCGAATCGGTCTCCTTTGATCAGGAACTCGCCGAAGTCGATCTCGAGGCGAGCCGGGTCCACGCGGCCATGCTGGCTCGCACGGGCCTCCTCACGAAGAAGGAGGCGGCCGCTCTCCGGCGGGGGCTGCGGGAGATCCGGGACGAGATCCGCGACGAAAGCTTCGAATTCCGTCCGGAGGACGAGGACATCCACACGGCCGTGGAGACGGCCCTGACCCGGCGCATCGGCGAAGCGGCCAAGAAGCTGCACACCGCCCGCAGCCGCAACGATCAGGTGGCCACGGATCTCCGCCTGTGGACGCGGGGCAAGATCGACTGGATGGACCGGCTGGTCCACGAGTTGCAGCGGGCCTTGCTGGAGGTGGCCGAGCGGGAGAAGCAGCTCGTCGTGCCCGGCTACACGCACCTGCAGCGGGCCCAGCCCGTGCTGCTCGCCCATCACCTCCTCGCCTACGTGGAAATGCTCCAGCGCGACCGCGACCGGCTGGCCGACGCCCGCAGCCGGGTGAACCGGCTGCCCCTGGGCGCGGGGGCGCTGGCCGGGACCACCCTCCCCATCGACCGGGCCTTTGTGTGCGAGGAGCTCGGGTTCGCAGGGGTGTGCGACAACAGCCTGGATGCGGTGAGCGACCGCGATTTCGTGATCGAGGTCCTCGCGGCCCTGTCCCTGCTCTTCGTGCACCTCTCCCGTTTCGCCGAGGACGTGATCCTCTGGGCGTCCGCCGAATGGGGGCTCGTGGTGCTGGACGAAGCGTGGAGCACGGGCAGCTCCATCATGCCCCAGAAGCGCAATCCCGATCTGCTCGAGCTGACGCGCGGCAAGACGGGCCGCGTGGTCGGGGGGCTCGTGAGCGTGCTCACGCTGATGAAGGGGCTGCCGCTCGCGTACAACCGGGACCTGCAGGAGGACAAGGAACCGCTCTTCGATGCCATGGTCACGGCCGAAAAGACGCTCGCCTGCCTGACCGAGTTCGTGCCCACCCTGCAGTTCCAGGCCGACCGGGCGGCCGCCCTGCTGGGAGGGGGGCACCTGGAGGCCACGGCCATGGCCGAGTACCTGGTCGAGCAGGGGGTTCCCTTCCGCGAGGCGCACGGCATCTGCGGCGAGCTCGTGCGCACGGCCGACCGCAAGGGGTGCGCGCTCGGAATGCTGCCGCTTGCGATCCTCCGCAAGAGTTGCTCCGCCTTTGGCGAGGATGTCTACGCCCGTCTCGATCCCGCGCGCGTGGTCGAGGCCTACCGGTCCCAGGGCAGCGCCGGCACCAAGGCCCTGACCAAGGCCCTCCGGCGGTGGAAGCGGCGACTGAAGGACTGACCTCGCGCCCCCCCGTGTTGCGGAGGGGCCCAGGCCTCTATTCCCACTCGATCGTGCTCGGCGGCTTGGATGAGATGTCGTAGACCACGCGGTTGACGCCCTGGACCTCGTTGATGATGCGGTTGGAGATGCGCTTGAGCACATCGTAGGGCAGGTGCACCCAGTCGGCGGTCATGCCGTCCTGGCTCTCGACCGCGCGCAGGGCGAGCACATTCTCGTAGGTCCGCTCGTCGCCCATGACCCCCACGGACGCGATGGGCAGCAGCACGCCGAAGGCCTGCCAGACCTGGCGGTAGACGCCCGATGCGTGGATTTCCTGCATCACGATGTCGTCCGCCTCCTGCAGGATGCGCACGCGCTCGCGCGTCACCTCGCCCACGATGCGCACGGCGAGGCCGGGCCCCGGGAACGGATGGCGCCAGAGCACCTTCTCGGGCATGCCGAGTTCGGCGCCGAGGACCCGCACTTCGTCCTTGAAGAGCTCGCGCAGCGGCTCGATCAACTCGAGGCCGAGCTTCTCGGGAAGTCCCCCCACGTTGTGGTGGCTCTTGATGGTGGCCGTTGGCCCGCCGTGGGCGGCGACCGACTCGATCACGTCGGGGTAGAGCGTGCCCTGGGCCAGGAACCGGACGTCGGGGATCTTCCGAGCTTCCTCTTCGAAGATCTCGATGAAGAGGCGGCCGATGATCTTGCGCTTCTTTTCCGGGTCGGTCACGCCCGCCAGCGCGTCCAGAAAACGGTCGGTGGCCTGGATCCCGTGGAGGTTGAGATCGAAGTAGGTCTGGTACTTGTTGACCACGCGGTCGAACTCGTTCTTGCGCAGCACGCCATTGTCCACGAAGATGCAGTGGAGCCGCTTGCCGATGGCGCGGTGGAGCAGCACGGCCACGACCGACGAATCCACGCCGCCGGACAGGCCGAGAACGACATTCCCCCGGCCCACGCGCGTGCGCACCTCCCGGACGGTTTCCTCGATGAAGGAGCTCATGCGCCACTCGCCGCGCGCGCCGCAGATGGCGTACAGGAAGTTGTGCAGCAATTCCTTGCCGCAGGGCGTGTGGTGCACTTCGGGATGGAACTGCACGCCGTAGCGTTGGCGGCGCTCGTCGGCAAAGGCGGCGTGCGGACAGGTCGGCGTCCGGGCCAGGGTGGCAAATCCCTCGGCCAGCGCCTCCACCTGGTCGCCATGGCTCATCCACACGTCGAGCTCGGTCGGCAGGCCGTCGAAGAACGGGCTCGCGACCGCGCGGGAGATTTCCGCGTGGCCATACTCCCGGCGTGCGGCGGCCCGGACCGTGCCGCCGAGGGCCTTGGTCATGAACTGGGCGCCGTAGCAGATGCCGAGCAGGGGCACGCCCAGTTCGAAGACGTGCGGGTCGCACTGCGGGGCGCCATCGGCGTACACGCTGGCCGGGCCTCCCGACAGGATGATGCCGATCGGGTCAGCGGCGCGGACTTCCGCGAGCGGTGTCGTGCAGGGCAGAATCCGGGCATACACCGCCTGCTCGCGCACGCGCCGCGCGATCAGTTGGGCGTATTGGCTGCCGAAATCGAGGACCAGGACCTTCTGATGTCGTGTCATGGCAGCGATCCGTTCGCATGAGATGCGTCGCGCCCGCGCACCAGCTGTCCACGGCCGGCCTCACTCGACCCGGTAGTTCGGCGCCTCGCGCGTGATGGTGATGTCGTGCGGGTGGCTCTCAGCCTGGCCTGCGGGCGAGATGCGGGCGAACTTGGCCTTATCGTGCAGCTGAGCGAGCGTGCTGGCGCCGCAGTAGCCCATGCCGCTGCGCAAGCCCCCCACCAGCTGGTAGACGAAGGGCTCGATCGGGCCCTTGCTCGGTACGCGTCCCTCGATCCCTTCGGGCACGAGTTTGCTTGTTTCCCGTTGTTCCTGCCGGTAGCGTTCGCCGGACCCGTCCACCATAGCCCCGAGCGACCCCATGCCGCGGTAGACCTTGAACAGACGCCCCTGGTGCAGGATCGTTTCGCCCGGCGCCTCCTCCGTACCGGCGAGCAGCCCCCCGAGCATGACGCATTGGGCGCCGGCCGCCATGGCCTTGGTGATGTCGCCCGACTGGCGGATGCCCCCGTCGGCGATCAGGGGCACGCCGGCCGGCCGGGTCGCCCTGGCGGTCGACGCGATCGCACTCATCTGGGGCACCCCCACGCCCGCGATCACCCGCGTGGTGCAGATCGAGCCGGGACCGATGCCGACCTTGATCCCGTCGGCGCCGGCCTCGATCAGATCCCGCGCGCCCTCTTCCGTGGCCACGTTGCCCGCCACCACGTCTGCACGGTCGCCGAGCGCCTGTTTGTAGCGCGTGACCGCATCGATCACGTTCCGGGAGTGCCCGTGGGCCGTGTCCACCACGACCACATCGGCCCCGGCGTCCACGAGGAGCGCCACGCGTTCGTCGTCCTGCACGCCCACGGCAGCGCCCACCCGCAGGCGGCCGCGATCGTCCCGGGAAGCGTGGGGGTACTGGTCGAGGTTGTTGATGTCCTTGATCGTAATGAGTCCGGCCAGCCGGTTGCTCTTGTCGATCAGCAGGAGCTTCTCGACCTTGTTCTGATGGAGGATGTCACGGGCCGCCTCCAGAGACGTGTCGGGCGGGGCCGTGACGAGATCTCCCGCCGTCATGACCGTTTCGACGCGGACGCTCTCCTCCTCCTGAAACCGCAGGTCTCGCTTGGTCAGGATGCCGACGAGTTCCTTCCCTTTGTTGACGATCGGGATGCCGCTGACGTTGTGTCGGGTCATCAGGTCCCGCGCGTGGGCCACGGTGTTCTCGGGCCCCAGGGTCACGGGGTCCTGAATGATCCCGTTCTCGGACCGTTTGACGTGATCGACCTCCTGGGCCTGGACTTCGGGGGAGAGGTTCTTGTGAATGATGCCGATGCCCCCCTGTTCGGCGAGCGCGATGGCCAGCCGCGCCTCCGTGACCGTGTCCATGGCCGCACTGGACAAGGGGATGCGCAGGGGGATGTTCCGGGAGAAGTGTGTGGAGGTGTCGACCTCGGCGGGCACCACCTCGCTCCGCTGGGGGATCAGAAGCACATCGTCGAACGTGATGCCTTCCATGTCCAGAAGCGAATCCATGGCCTATCTCCTGAGCTGCCCCCGGGGTTTGTGCCCGGATGCGAGAAAGCGAGACAGTATAGGCATCCGGCCGGAGTTGTCAACCCCGATCGAGGCCGGGGCGGGTCCAAAAACGCCCGGCGTGTCCGGCCCGTTGGTCAAAAGGTATTGCAGCCGATGGCGATTCACCTATGATGGGGGCCTGCGACACCCATCGGAAGGAGTACGCCTCTACGGAGAGGAAAGGAGGGCGTGTGCCGCTCAAACACTTTCGCAAGCGCAAACAGCTCATCTATTGGGTCACGGCCATCGTGGTGATTCCCGCGTTCGTCTTGGTGTTCGGCAGTACCGGGTACGTGCTGCGGGAGCAGCAGAGGCCGAATCCGGAGGTGGCCCGCATCGGCGAGGAATCGATTCCATGGGAAGACTTCTACGGGTTCCAGGCGCCAGGAGGCCACGGCCGGCTGCCGGCCGTGCTGGGCGGGCGGGGCCTGCGCTTCCATTATCCGCCCAACCGGGTCATGGCGATCCTGGCGCCCGACCTGCAGGCCGGAGATCCGGACCAGGCCGAGTTGGTCTACAATCGCGTGTGCACGGTGCTGGCGCTGGCGCTCCTGCGGGAGGCCGAGAAGGCCGGGGTCGATGTCAGCGAGACCGAGGTCAACCAGTTCGTGCACGAACGCCCCTACTTCTTCGGGGTGCAGGAGGGCAAACCCTTTGAGGAGGCCTACAAGAAGTACCTCAAGCGCGTCGGTCTCACGAGCGACGAGTATCTGCGCGGCGCGCGCGAGTGGCTCATGATCGAGCGATACGTGCAGCTCACGGACCAGTCCCTCCCGGCCTCTCCTTCCGACGCCTATGTGCTCTATGCGCGCGAGAAGACGACCTGCACGTACAAGAAGCTGGTCGTGCGCGTCACGCAGGCGATGCGGGAAGAGGCCATGGACGAGATCTACGGCGTCACCGAGGAGAATCCGGAACCCGATCAGAAGCTGGTCAACGTGGCGGTCGAGAAGTTCCTGGCCAAACACCGCGACGACCGGCGTTTCTGGAGCAAGCCCAAGTGGCGGTTCGAGTGGGTGCTGGCGCCGTTCGACGCGCTGCCGGTGAGTCTCGACCGCGGCGACGTCGAAGCATTCTTCCAGGCGCACAAAGACGAATACGAGGACAAGACCCTGGAAGACGGAAGCGTGTTCGAAGAGGTTCAGAAGCGCGCCAAGCGCGAGAAGCAGCGGGCCATAGCCGCGCGCACGCTCGGGGAGGAATTGGCCACCGAGGTGCGTGACGCCATGAAGCGGGACGAGAAGCTAGCGTTGAGCGATATTCAGAAGAGGCTGGGAGATCGCCGCGGCGTGGAGACGGGCGTGTCGCACCCCGAGAAGCTGCTGGCGACCGACGAACTCAAGCTCATGGAGGCCGAGGCGATCGGCGCGTCGCAGGAATTGACCGGCTTCCTGGAGGACCTGGACGCCATGGGCGATTCGGAAGATCGGGGCGAGCGCATCGCCCGCCTCCAAAGGCATTTCGACACGCGGAAGGAGCCCTTCGCGTGCGAGCGGGGGCTCTTCCGTATCCGCTTGCTCGAGTACCGGCCGAGCGAATCGCGTTCGCTCAAGGATGAAGACGGCAACATCGATGCCCAGCTGCGCGTGCTGGTGGTCGACGCGTTGCAGCAGGAGAAGGCTGCGGCCGCCGCCCGGGATCTGGCCGAGACGTATGCCGACAAGATCCGCAAGGGTGAGATCGAGGATTTCGAGACCCTCGAGACCGGGTCCAAAGAGTACCAGGAACTCCGGCCCCAGCTGCGCGAAGCGGCTCTGGGGGAGCCCGAGATCTTTCCCCTCTACGGGGACGAAGAAGTCACCGGCTACGAGATTCTCATGCTCACGGACCGGTCCATCCCGTCGCGGAAATCATTCGCGGATCTCCCTGCCGACGACCGCCAGCGGTATCTCCGCCAGGCCACGTCCCTCTGGCAGGGCAACATCCTGCCGTTCCATCCCTACCTGCGGGCGGCCGTGATCTGGCCCGGGCCCGTGCTGCGGCAGTGGATGGTTCAATCGGTCGAGAGCGGTTACATCCAGCTCCGCTTCCCCAAGGCCGAAAGCGACGAGGAGGAGGGCGCGTAGCTCTGCCGCGCTGCTTTCGGGGTCGGGATCGCCATCGGCATCGGTATCGAGTGGGGGGCTATGTCCGCCCCCAAGGGGATGGCTTCCGAACGCGTGGCGCGTGTTCGCAGGCCCGCCCGAGGATGGGCATGGCACCCGGCACCCGGTCACCGAGTCCGGAGCGATGTCCACCCCCACGTGGACATGTTGCGGGCTACCGATAGACCATGCTGTCGGTGGGGCAGAAGTCGTCGGTGAGGAGCGGCGCGTCCGCGAGATCGGGCGGGGTCACCATTGCGTCGGCCACGATCCGGTCGAGCCCGGGCTGCTGGAACCAGTCTGCGCTCAGGCGGATGTGGCGCCTGCGAATCTCGGCCGACCCGAGCGGTTCGCCGCTGGTGGTGGCGACGAGCGCGATGTTTTCGCCGACCACGCCCCGGCGGTGACGGGGGAACGCATAGATGTGCCCCCTCTGGCCGAATACGGCTTGCATGGTTTTGTAAGCCGCGCGGAAGAGCTGGCCCTCCTCGCCTTCCAGGGCGCTGATCACGTTGGCCACCACCACGCCGCCGGGCGTGAGATGGCCCTGGACCTCCTCGAAGAACTCCCGGGTGATGAGGTGGCGCGGGATGCGTCCGCCCGAGGTGTAGGCGTCGAGCACGATGTAGTCCCAGGTCTCCCGGGACCGGTGGATGAAGAGCCGGCCGTCCTCCGCGTGGGAATGGACGATGTCGGGCTTCCAGGGATAGCGGAAGTACTTGCGCGCCAGCTCGAAGATCAGCGGATCGATGTCCACCACGTCCACGCGCTCGATGGTTGCGGCGTAGTCGTGGGCAAAGGCCTGCGGCCCGATGCCGCCGCCGCAGCCGATGATCAGCACCCGCCGTGGCATCTGCTGGGTGAAGAGCACGCCCAGGTGAAGCAGGCGCGTGTAGCCGCACGCCGTGCGGGCGCGGGCGTCGGGGTCGTCCAGCGAAACGCTCGCGCCGCTCTCGGTCTGGTTGTTGAATAGCATGTAGTAGACGGCCCGGCCGGGCGCGACTTCGCGAAGCGTGGCGTGGTTGTAGTAGCTGCGGATTACGGAGACGTGATGGTAGGACGATTCGCGCGTCAGGATGTGCTCGTCCGCCAGCCCGCCGTGCGCGGCCCGGTCTCCCTCGACCGCCGGGTGGAGCAGGGCGTCGCGGTGGGACGCGGCTTCGGCGTGGTCGAGTCCGAACCAGGCGGGAATCATCAAGAGGAGCCCGGCCCCCGCGCCCAGGCCGCCCGGCCCGCGCAAACGGTCGAGGAAGCAGAGCACGCTGATGGCCACGAGCACCGCGCCGATGCTCCAGACAATGGCCCGCGAGCCCATCCACTCGACCAGCACGAACGAGACCAGGAAGGTTCCCAGGAGCGATCCAAAGGTGCTGCACGCGTAGAGCGAACCGGCCACGCTGCCCAGCCCGGTGATGCGCCGGGCCGCGAGCCGCACGGCAAAGGGGCTTACCATGCCCAGGCAGATGCTCGGCAGGGCGTAGAGGGTGAGACTGCCCAGCAGCGCGCGCACACGGGGGTCGAGCCCTTCGACATTGCTCAGCGCGCGGCAGAGCGGGGCGGACAGGAGTGGGATGGCGAAGCTCAGCACCGCAGCCAGCAGGACGATGCCGCCCAGGAGCTCGATCCGGGGCAGGCGGTCGGCCAGGTGTCCGCCCAGCCAGTAGCCGAGCGACAGGGACCCCAGGAAGATCCCGATGATGGAGCCCCACACGTAGATGGTGCTTCCGAAGTACGGCTCGAGCAGCCGGACCCCGGCCATTTCGAGTCCCATGAGCCCGCCGCCGCAGACGAGCGCCACGATCTTGAGCCGCAGAGCGAGGCGGTCGGCTGCGGCCTGGGGCGTTTCGGGAACGATCTCGTTGCTCTTCACGTGCGGTCTCCTCTTCCGCTTCACATCCGCCGTTCGGCCGCCGGTCGGGGCAGGCCGCAAGCGGCGGGCGGGACTGTCCTCGATCCGCTTTCGCGCATCTTCTCCGGATTATAGGGTTGGAGGCGAGCAGGGCAAGCGTGGCTTTGCAGGCCTATGGGACTCCAGACGGCCGGCCTGCAGCCGGTCGCTCTCGCTCGCAGCGGTCTCGCGCCGGTGCCAGACCGGTGCGGGAAGGGCGGCCGTTCCGGTTCTGCGCGGCCGATCCAGGCCGCCTCCCGTGCCGGCGCGGCTGCACGGGAGGGCGTGCGGGGCAAGGCATCTTCCTGTTGACAGACCGGGCCGTTTTCGCATGATAGAGGCTAGGGTGCGGGTGTCGGCGCCTGCTTAGAAACGGCCATACACTTTTGGAGCCAGACATGTTGTTTCGCTTCCTTGCCCTGTTGCTCGTGGGGGTGTGCGCCACGGAGGCACGCGCTGCCGACATCTTCGATGCCGTGGAGGAGGGCGACCTGGACGAGGTCCAGTCCATCCTGCAGGACGACCCGGGGCAGGCGCGCACCAGGGGGAAGGGTGGCTGGCAGCCGATTCACTCGGCCGCGGCCTGCGGAGAGACCGCCATCCTCAAGCGCCTCTTGCGGCACGGGGCTGAGGCAAATGCCAGGACGAAGCGCAATGTGACGCCGCTTCATCTGGCCGCCTACCGCAACGTGGATTGTCTCGACACCGAGCGCAAGCGCGCGGTAGCGGAACTGCTGATCGAGCACGGTGCTGACCTGCATGCGGTCAGTCACGAACGCGAACGGTACGGCGGCACCCCTCGGCACATGGCAGCCGGGTACGGCAACAACGCCGTGGTCGAGCTTCTGCTCGAGAAGGGCGTGTCCGTGGATGAACGGTCCGAAGGGCGGGCTACGCCCCTGGCCTGGGCCTGCTACAACGATCGCCGGAGCACGGTCGCGCTGCTCATCGCCAAGGGGACGGATGTGAATGCAGCCGACCGGGGAGGCCGAACCCCGCTCACACAGTCCGTCCGGTTCGGCCGGGTCGAGGTCGCGGACGCCCTGCTCGCGGCCGGCGCGGATCGCGACGTGACCACCCTGGACGGCCACACCCTGGCGCACTACG
>CAZBZG010000052.1:0-15536 GCA_964496245.1 uncultured Planctomycetaceae bacterium
ACGAAGGCATGGAGGGCCCGGAGGACTACCTGACGGGCAAGGCCCCTCACACGGTCTTCCAGGGCCAGCACATCCGTACCCGCAAGATGGTCGAACGGGCCCACGCCATGGAGGCCAGCAGCGTACCGCCCATGGTCCAGCTCGAAATGGTGGAGAAATCGCTCGGCGCGCCCGGCAAGGACTCCTTCGAGCTGCGGCTGTCGGAACAGCTCTTCACCACTCAGGTCCCGCTGGCCGGGGGCGGCACCTGCACGGGGTCGCCGAGGGTCGCGGTCACGAGCTCCCGGGCCATGCGACGGCCGAGTTCGTGCGCCTCGTCGAAGTCCTTGGCTGTGCGCAGAGGCGGGGGCGTCTGCGCGGGACCGGCGGGCGTGCGTTCGGCGGGCGCCGGCTTCTGGCCGCTCACCGCAGCCACCGCGCGGCTCACTAGGGCGGCTGCGCCCTCGCCCGAGCCGCTTCCTCCTGCCGACGCCGTGGAATCGCTTCCCGGCAGCGACGCGAGGTGGAGCGTCTGCGTGGGAAACGCGAACGATACGCCCAATCGTTCGGCCAGCCGGTAGATGTCGACGAGCAGGCGTTCGCGCTCGCGCATTTCGGTCGACCAGTCGGGCACCTTCCAGAACACGTAGAGCATCACGTCCAGGCTGCTTGCGCCATACCCGCTGAAGCGCACGCAGAAGAAGTCCTTCCGGGTGTAGGGATGGAGTCGGATCAGCTCGCGGATGCCTTCGCCGAACGCCTCGACTTTCTCGGGCGGCGTGTCGTAGGTCACGGCCAGGGTGGTGCTGAGACGGCGGTACTCGCGAAGTCCGTAATTGTCCACCTGGGTATTGACGATCGCGGAATTCGGGAGGCTCACGAGCGAGTTGTAGAACGTCCGGATACGCGTGGTCCGAAAGCCCACGTCTTCCACGAGCCCTTCGACCTCGCCGATCTTCACCCAGTCGCCGATGCGGAAGGGCTGGTCGAGCAGAATGGTGAGGCTCCCGAAGAAATTCGCCACCGTATCCTTGGCCGCCAGGGCAAACGCCAGACCGCCGAGGCCGAGACCGGCGACCAGGCCGGTCACGTTGATGTCCAGGTTCTGGCCGATGAACAGAATGCCGAGGATGGTGACGAAGACCTTGATGGTGCGGCGCACGAGGGGAACGAGGAGATCGTCCAGCTTGCTCTCGGTGGCGGCCGCCATCTGGAGGCAGAGCCCGGCCGCGAGATCGGAGATCCGGTAGACCGACCAGATGCCGGCCACAGCAATGCCGATGGTCACGGCCACGTGCAGCAGGAAGCCGAACTCCGGCGGCAAGCCGAGCACAGGCACGGCGCCGTAGAGCAGGAGGCTCCCGATCAGGTAGCCGAAGGGTTTCTCCGTGTTGTCGATGATCCGTTCGTCGAGCGGGGGCCGGCCCTTGGCGGATCGCCTCTCCGCCCAGCGCACGAGCCACTTGGCGAGTGCGTAGCGGATGACGCGCGCGGCCACGACCGCGAGCAGTACGAGCGCGAGCAGCGCCAGCCACTGCCAGGTGGCCACCTCCCAGATGGTGGTCTCGCGGAGCCAGCCTTCGGGAAGGCTCTCCTCGATCTCCTTGGCCATGGCTGCGGATTCCGTAGGCGCGGGAACCGTCTCGGATGCTGGGGGCGGCGTGTCCGGGCCGGCGGATGCCTCTCCCGCGTACACATACGCGGCGGAAACGAGCCAGCAGGCAAGAACCAGGCAGCCGATGCCTCTCGTGCGTCGCATGGGAACTCCTCGTACAGATTGCAAGCGGTCAGTACTGGCCGGTCCGCTGGGGGATCTGCTTCTCCACGTCGAACCAACGCTCGAGCAGGCAGAGCCGCATGGACGCGAGCGTTTCCCGGCAGGCCGGATCGGCCGACCGGTCGGTCAGCGCGTGCCGGTCGTCGTCGAGCAGGAACAACCGCTCGTTGCCGGACGTCTCGTGCACGTAGAGGTGTTCGTGCGTGCGGACCGCTTTGTAGCCATAGCCGAAGGGCACGCGGAACTCGACAAAAGCGGATGCGCGCGGCGTATACCCGCCGCCCTCGAGCAAAGAACGGAAAGAACGGCCCTGCAGAAACGGGGGCGCCTGCACGCCGCACCAGTCGAGGAGCGTAGGCGCGATGTCCACGGCCTCCATGAGCTCGTGACGAATCCCGCAGGGCTCGAACGCCTGCGGATACGAGACGATGAGAGGAACGCGTGCGGAGCAGTCCTCGGGGCCGGACTTGCCGATGCGGCCATGGTCGCCCAGGTATTCACCGTGATCGGACGTGAACACCACAATCGTGTTGTCCCGCAGTCCGAGACGGTCGAGCGCCTGCAGAATCCGGCCGACCTGGTCGTCCACGTGGCTCACGAGCGCGTAGTAGTACGCTACGGTCTTGCGCCACTGGGCGTCCGACGTGTCGTCCAGGTTCTCGTCCTCATTGCGATGGGGCAGAGGCATGGCGTCTACGTCGTAGAGGTCGACGAAGCGCTGGGGCGGATTGAGCGGCGCGTGCGGCGCATAGAACCCGGCGATGCAGAAGAAGGGCTCGTGCTGGTGGCGTGCGAGGAAGCTCACGGTCTCTTCGGCCACGAACGCGGAGTGCGTGAGGTGCTCGGGACCGTCGAACACATATGGTTCGTGCGTGCGCCGCGGATGAAGATGGATCGGCGTGCCCGTCCAGGCGGGCGGCGTGTCCACGCGGCAGTTGTCCACCTGGTCGGGAGCCTGCTGGGCGACCCACTTGATGTACGCGTCGTCGTAGCAGCCGGGTTCGTCGGAGTGGATCAGCGTGTCGAAGCCATAGGTCGGATGCGGATCGCGGTGGTCGCGATATGCGCTCGCGTGGTTCTTGAAGTGGAGCTTGCCGATGTTGCCGGTGTGATAGCCGTAGGGCGCGAGCAGGTTGTGGAGGCACGGCATGTCCTCGGGCATCTCGATCCCGTTGCAGCAGGCGCCCACGGCCGAGGGATACCGCCCGCTCAGCATGCTCATGCGGCTGGGCATGCAGACGGGACAATTGCAGAAGGCGTGGTCGAACACGACCCCGCGCGCGGCGAGCGCGTCGAGATTGGGCGTGTGGATCCGTTCGTTTCCGGCTGCGGCGAGCGCGTCCCAGCGCTGCTGATCGGTGTACAGGATGAGGACGTTCGGGCGTTGCATGAAGGCTCCCTCGGGACTTGTAACACACAGAGACGCCATCGCGGGCGGTGAAAGCGCTCAACGTCCTCCGAGGATGTCGGCGGCCATGTGGCCGATGCTCGACTCGGCGCCCGCCTCCTCCTTGAGCTTTTCGAGGATCTCCTGCTTGTCGTCGTTCAGGTTGCCGGAGCCGGCCGCAAAGAAGCGGGGAAACTCCTGGATGAAGACCTCCAGGATCTTGCGCGCCTTGCGCGCCTCCTTCTGCGCAGGGCGGAGCAGGTCCTCCAGCGCGTCGTCCTTGTCCGCCGGGTGGCCCTTGAGCTGGCGCACGTAGATGGGCCCATAGTAGTTGGCGAGCACGACGTCCTTTGCCGCGAGCTCCTTTGCCACGTCGAACAACGCTTTCTCGCGTGCTTCGATCTTCCCCTGGAGCGCAGTCGCCTGGGCCCGCACGTCGGCATCGAGATCGTCCTTCTCGAGCATGCGCGCCAATGATTTCAGGGCTTTGCCGAGCTGAAGCCGGTTGGCGTAGTGCGCGCTCCGGCGCACCGAACGGTCCTCGAACGCATCCTCGAGCAAAAACGGACAGAACGCGAGATCCGAGCGGCGGAAGAGCTGGGCGCTCACGGCCCGGTCCTCCTCGGAGATGGAGTGGCCCTTCTCCTTTGTGTAGTTGTAGAAGACATCCATGCAGCCATCCTGTTTGATCGCCTGGAGGCGGATCTTCATGGCCTCGGTCTGGGTGACGCCCAGGATAGGCTTGCCCATGTTCCATTCCTTGCCGCCGATGCCGATAAACCAGGTCATGGGCGGGCCGCCGCGGGCGGGAATGGTGCCGCCGCTGCGGCCACCGTAGTAGTTCGAGCCGTACAGTGCGACGTGGCTGAAGGGCCACGCCTCCGAGGAGCGCTTTGCGCTGCGGCCGTGCAGGGTGTAGTAGACCGCGTGCGGAAGCCCGCCGCCGGAGAAGGACGAGATCACGCCCCGGCCCACGATGACCTTGTAGTCCGCGATCGTCTGCTGCACGGCTTCGATGGCCGCGTCGGTCTTGCCGCGCGTGTCCTTGGCGTTGTCCCCGTCCATGTACTGCATGTTGATGCCGATGAGATTGTACGGTTCCAGGAAGTGCTTGGCCCATCCGCCGAAGTTCGGGGCGCTGCCGTGACCGCCTTGGCCGTGAAAGAAAATGTGCAGGCCCGCGGGGTTTGTGTCGGAGTACGACTTGGGCACGTAGACGTAGTAGTTGTAGCCTGCGTGGCTGGTCTTGCACTGGTACTTGCCGGTCTTTCCTGCGTTTTCGGAGGGTTCGACCTTGGGCAGGCGGTCCCCGCCGGCGCGTGCGATGCCGCTCAGCGCCGTGAGCGCAAAGAGAAAATAGATTGTCATTAGGACGTTGACAGGTCTGTTGCGCATCGTGCTCTCCTTGACCGAAGCGTCGCCTCCGACAGTGTTGGCGCCTCTTCGCTTGCGTCCACCCTAGCGCTTCTGGCGCGACACGTCAAGCGTGTGCATTCCTTGTGGAACAGAAGGCCGAAATCGGTTAGACTGGAGAGTGCAGGATCGCGGGTTTCTTTGGCCCGTGCAGCGATCCGACGCGGTCCAGAGGCTCCAGCATGAGCCCCCTTTCGATCGTCTATGCAGGCGCGGCGGAACGACGACGCACAGCAAGCGCCCGTGCGGCCTTCTGGCTGGCCGCCGCTGCGCTCTGCGGCTCGGTCGCGGCAGGGGCGGAACCCCCTCCACCGCGTGCGGATGTCGCCTCCGCGGAAGGCGAAGACGCGGCACACGTGGAGGGCGAGGCCAAGCCGGGCCTCGCCGAGGGCGCGCGGGGCCGTCTTGCCACGTTCCTGCGGGAAGGCCTGAAGCCTGCACGCGTTCACCTGCGCCTGCGCGCGGGGCGGGCAGGCGTGTACCGGGCATGGCTAAGGGTGCGCGTGCGGGGGCGTGTCGAATTCCGCGTTTCCGTGAACGCCGGCGACATGCGCCCGTGCTACGTGGACGGTCGCGGTACGTGGCAGTGGGTCACGCCCCACCGCACGCTGTTCAATCTGCGGCCGGGCGTGCAGACGATCAGCGTGGAGTCGAAGCTCGGGAACTTGACGCTCGATCGAGTCCTGCTCGTGCGGTCGCGCGAATACGAGCCCACGGGGTTGGGCCCCGTGGGCTCTCTGCCCGCGCCCGCGCAGGAAGTCTATTTCATCGACCGCTTCGAGCGGAAGCCCGACGAGGCGAGCCCGTGGACGACGGAGCGGGGCGATTGGGAGATCACCAAGTTTTTCGAAAAGACCGATCCCAAGCGTGCGAGCAACGCCTTCACGTTCCTGGGGCGCACCCCCCAGGCAACGTCGCCGCCGGCGATCGCGGTGACCGGCAAGCTCGTCTGGCGCGACTATGCGGGCGAGGTGTCGGCCGGCACGGTAAGCGGCACCGGGCGTTTCGGCGTGGTCTTCAACTACGTAGACGCGCAGAACCACTACCGCGCCGTGTTCACGGCCGACCCGGCTGGCGGCACCGCGCGCCTGATCCGCGTGGCCGAGGGCGAGGAGCACGTGCTGGCCGCGCGAGACGGATGGCTGCGCACCCGTCAGTTCTACCGGTTGGAGGTGGACGCGGTTGCCGGCGATCTGGCGGTCCTTGTCGACGGGCACGAGATCCTGCGTGCGGAGGACAGCACGTTCCTGGCCGGACGCTTCGGCCTGCTGGCGCAAGGGGCGGAAGGTGTCTACTTCGATGACGTACAAGTGCGGAGCCAGCGGTACGCAGCCTTCGACTTCTCGACCGGCATCGATCCGTCCCGCTGGGAGGCGGATGCTGTGTTTGCATCGGCCGGTGCGGGCGTGAAGACTTCGGACGCAGCCGGGGCGGTCGTGGACCGCATTCGGCCCGGCATGAAACGAGGGGATCTGGCGCCTACGCTCCACACGATGCACACGGGCACGGCATCTTGGCAGGACTACACGATCGAGGCGGACGTGCGCCAGCCCATGCGCTGCATGGCCGGTCTGGTCGTTGGCGCCGACAAAGAGGGCAAGGGATACGCTCTCCTGCGTCTTCACCGGGGACAGGGCAGGGGCGCGGTGTATGTCCTCAAAGCCATGGGCGAAGAGGACGCCGTGCTCGCGCGGAGCGAGCGGCAGGAAGCGAACGGGATGCACACGCTCTCGCTCTCCACGTACCGCGGTGTCGTCTCGGCGGCGGCAGACGGACGCCGACTCTTCGAGGCGTATGTGGGAACCCAGGCGGCCAGAGGGCACAGTGGCCTCGTCGCTTCGGCGGCCGGCGTGCACTTCAGCAACCTGTCGGTGCGTTTCGGCCGCAAGGCCCCGCCCGCGGTAGCCGCAAATCCGATCTTCCGCAAAGACCGCTACATGAAGGACTGGGCACCGGTGACGAGCGAATGGGAGATGAGCGAGGACAAACGCCTCGCGTGGAGCCGCCGGGACTTCTACGGGAACGGGTCCATCGCGTACGACCTGGCTGCGCCCTTGCCGACCGGTGGAGCGCTGGAACTTCTGCTCGGCGGCGACGGGGACGACAGGAATTCGGGGTACCGCTTGCGCGTGGCAGCGGGCGAGGCGGCCGAGCTTGATCCGCGCGACGTCAAGGTGAGCCTATGGCGGGGCGAGACGCAGGTGGACGAGCGCCGGTGGCGGATGAAATCACACGACGCGGAGGCGGACGAACACCTCCCCGGCAGCCAGCGCCACGGATTGCAGGTGACCGCACGCTTCAGCCTGGCGCGCTGGGGGCGTGCCGTTGTGGCCCTCCAGGAAGACGAGGAGATCTTCGTCTGGCAAGACCCGGAACCGCTGGAGGGGCTGCACTGCGGTGCGGGGCTGCTGGGCCAGGAGCTGGACGTCAACCGGATCCGGGTGACCTCGGACCAGCTCTTCAACGACACGTTCACCGAAGCGCCGATCCACTGGCGGCGGGCCCAGGGCGACTGGCGCATGAAGAACCGCTTCTGGTGCGCACCGCAGTGGTCGTGGTACGGCGGCCGGAGCAAGGAATGCGCAGCCGTCTGGCACAAGGACGCGTTTCCGGGGGACTTCACCCTGGACGTGTACATGTCCATGCAGATGGACAAGGGCGGCCGTCCGCACTACCTGCGGCCGGGATTCCAGAACATCACGGTCTGCGGGGACGGCAAGGATCTCGACAGCGGCTACTCCCTGGTCTACGGCGTCGACCACGGCCAGGCGTCCATCCTCCTCCGTCGGGACGAGGAGGTCCTGCGGAGCACCGAAGATCTGGCCAGGCCCCCGCCCAACTACAAAACCCGGCAGCCCATGACACGGCTCCACCGCCGCTGGTGGCACTGGCAGTGCGCCAAACAGGGCGGTCACTTGCGCTGGTACCTGGACGGGGAGCTCCTCTTCGACTACGAGGACCCCGCACCGCTGGCCGGAGACCGCATCGCCCTGTGGACCGAGCACCGGGGCATCATGATCAGCCGCGCGCGCATCTCCTACGCGGACAAGGGCGCGCGCGAGGCGCCGCTCCTGTCGAATCCCCCCCAAGGCCTTGCGGACACGGACGCTTCGCCTTCGACGTCCGGGCCGCTCGAAGCGTATGTCGAGGACTTCGACGCATCCATGGGCGCGTGGCAGCCGACCGGGCGGGAGAACTCGGCGCGTCTGCGTCGCGTGCCGCGCAAGGGCAAAGACGCCAAGGACCCCTGTCTGGAGATGACGAACCGACTGTCCGGCGGGGACATGGGCGTGCGCTGCGTGCTTCCCACGGCCGTGGATCTGCTGCGCACGCCGTGGCTGTCTTTGGACATGCGGTGCGACCCGGATGCGCGCCTGAATCTGTACGTGCGCTGCGGCGAACACTGGTACAGCCTGCGGCTGACCGGCCACCCGGACACGATCGATTCCGATCTTGTGCCCAACCCTGCGACGAACGCCGTGCCCGGCCGCGGCACACGCCTGATCCGTACGGCCGGCGCCTTTCAAGGCTTGGAGGCGGACGGCGCGTGGCACAGTCTGGCGATCAACCTGGGCGACGCCCTCCGGGAGCGCGCGCGCGGCCTCACGGGCGAAGCGCCGGAGCGGCTCATGGCCGAGGAGTTTTTCCTGGGAAATCTGGACGTCGCGGAACTCTCTCAGAGCGGATTCGGCTGCAATCACCAGGGGACCACCTATGCGATCGACCGGGTGCGTCTCTTCCGCGCGGCAAACAAAGACCTTGCCGCGCCGCCCGCGGCCGAGGCGGTCGGCGCAGTGGATGGCCGCGGATGCGCACGGATCAGGATCCCCTGCGTGGCCGGCGGACCATGGATCGACCTCGACCGTCTCGCGCTGGAAGTCGTGACGCAGGGCAGGGCGTCGCAGCGCCTCGACGGGGAAGCCCTCTGGCGCGGGGTCGAGGCGGCGCCCGACCGGTCGCAGCTGGTCGTGGATCTCAATGCGCTCGGCGTGGGTGCGCCCGCGGGCGACGCCGTAACGATCAAGCTGCACCGGCTCGGGTGGCGGGGACAAGCCGAGACCACGACGCGCGCGCTGACGTTCCCGGTGGCGCTCGATGAGAACCCGCAAACGCCGCAAGGCCTGTGCGTGGAATTGCCGGGGCAACCAGCCCCGTGGGGCGAAGACTTTCACAAACCCTTTGCCCAGTGGACCGATGGCCGCGTGCTGTCCGCATGGGACCGCAAGGCGAGTCCAGCCGGTCCGGGAAGCCTCCGCATGGTGACGCTGCAGGGCGGCACACCCTTTCGCGGCCAGGATCTCGCAACATCTCTGGACCTGGCGACGTATCCCGTGCTTTCGTGGTGGTACTGCGCCGAGCCCGGTGTGCGGCTGGATCTGCATGCCCGAATCGGCGGACAGCCGGCAGGCGTGGCCTTCCTCAATGAGGGGCAGGGCCTGTCGGGCGGACGGTTGGGGGCGGTCGACGGGGTGGACGACGGCACCTGGCATTGGACGGCCTTCAACCTGGGGCAGGCCTTCTGTCGCACCACGGCCGCTGCCAGCGGGGTCGAGGTCAAACGGTTGGCCTTCCAGGATTTCGGATGGCTCGGCAGCGCGGACGGCATGAACTACTGGTTGGACGGGCTCACCGGGTATCCGTTTGTCAAGCCCGACGAAGAGGGCCGGGTGCGCGTCCGCCTCTGCTGCCGGGGGATCGCTGGCGCCCAGGCGTTCCGATACGTGGTGCAGCCCATGGACGAGCCGCCACCCGCACTTACGCCCGAAGACCGGCCCGAAGGCGTCCGCCAGGTGCCCGCCCGGGACAACGAGGCCGTGATCGAACTGGCCGGCCTGCGCCCGGGGGTGCACGCCCTGCACTGGGCTGCGCGCAATCGCGCAGGCTGGTCGACCGGACCGGTCCATTTCCTGCCCCTTGACACACAGGCGCCTCGCCTCGCCCTACGAAGTCCTGAGCTTGATCAGCGCGCTGCGCCCAAACACATCCAATGTACGGTGCAGGAGGAGGGGTTCGGTCTGCGGCCCGATTCGGTGCGTCTGCGCGTAGCCGGACGCGCGTTCGCCACCACCGCGGAGGCGGTGGCGTACACGCCTGCGAACGGTACGTTGCTCTTGGACACGACCGCGTTTCCGCGCAGGGCGGCTGGCGCGTTTGCCGATGACGGGGAGCGCATTCCCGTGGCCTTGGAGGCCCGCGATCTGGCCGGCAATCCGCTGGCCGCTTCGTGGGAATGGGTCATGGACTACAGCCAGGACAAGACGCCTCCGCCCGCCCCGCCTGCTCTGTGGACTCCAGCGGAGGGGTACGTGCGGCTGCCGCACGTGCCGGCCGAAGACGCGCTTCCCTTCGCGGTCGACGCCAAGCAGACGCGCATCCGCGTGCTGCAGGACGAGAAGGCGAGGGCCAAGGTCCTGCAGATCGAACCCGCCGGCCATCGTCGGTCAGCAGGACTCGTTCTGGCCGAGACGCCTATGGACCTCCGGAAGGGGCTGCATCTGCGTTTCCGGTGGCGAGCGCACGGCCACTTCCGCTCGGATGTCCGCTTTCACGTGGACAAGAAGGTGTATGTGCTGCGCTTCCTCGACAACCAGAACTTCGAAGCCAAGCACTTCGCGTCGCTCCCGGACATCAAGCGGGACGGCCTCTGGCACCAAGCATCCTTCGATGTTGGGGCGGCCTTGCACAAGGCGCTGCCGGAAGGAGCAAAGCCGGTCGTGACCAAGGTGGAGTTGGGCAAGCCGGGGTCCCGGCGGAATCACAAGGGCTGGTGGCTGCGCCTTGCGGACCTGGCGCTCTTCAGCCGGAAACACCTCGACCAGGGGGTGTGGGTCTACTGGGATGCAGTGTCCGATCCCACCGGCGTGCTCTACGCAGCTTCGGTGGATACGAAGTCCGCGGCCACCCCTACGGACGGATACACGGCCGACAAGCTCGCCCAGCGGCTCACGGGCTGGGCGCCGGGGTCTGTGGTACACGTGGCTGCCCGCGACCGGGCCGGCAACACGGCTGTTACGCACCTGCCGCTTCCGGAGGGGCCGCCCGCGCCCGCTGCACCCGATGGAGACAAGGGGCCGGGAACGCCTGCGCCAGCGGAGCCGGGCGCCTGGGAGCCGGGCGGACTGTACGGGGAGTATTTCCAGGGCGTCGATTTCGACAAGCGCCTGCGCAGGCGCCTGGATCCTGTGGTGGATTTCGCGTGGGGCGGCGGACCGGCGCACCCGGACCTTCCGGCCGATCAATTCTCGGTGCGCTGGACCGGGCGCATCCGTCCGGACCGGGACGGGGTGTACACCTTCCACACCCGGTCCGACGACGGCGTGCGGCTGTGGGTAGCGGGCCGGCTCCTGATCGGCAACTGGACCAGTCACGGCACCACCGAGGACACGGGCTCGATCGAGCTCGCGGGCGGAAAGAGCTATGCGATCAAACTCGAATACTACGAGCAGGGCGGGGGCGCCACCATGCAGCTCCTGTGGTCCAGGCCGGGCCTGGAAACCGTGGTGATCCCCCAAGCGCGGCTGCTCCACCGCCGCGCGCTGGAGGTAACCGGAAACGAGGGAGACCACGATGAGGGCCAAGAACCGTGAGCCTTTGACGCCGGAAGCCACAGCCGAGCGGATCGCGCGTGTACGAACTGGAACCGTCACGCTGACCATCAAGGATGCCAGGAACCGGCCGCTGCAGAACGCGTCCGTCACGGTTCGGCAGACGAACCACGGATTCCTCTTCGGGGCCAATGCGTTCAAGGTGGACGCCTGCCGTACGCCTGGCGACAACGCAGCATACAAGCGGCGTTTCGATTGACGCGCAAGTGTTTGCCATACAAGGCGTCAGGGCATTGACCCGGAGCACGCCAACCCGTAGGCTGGGGCTGGGGAGATGGCATGGCGTTTCCCCCCTGCACCCGCCCACGGGCGGAACGAGGTCAAGGAAGGCAGCATGCCGGAAATCGTGGTCTGTCCGAAGTGCCGCAAGCGGTGCAAGGTCAAGGACGTGCACGCCAGCTCCGTGTTGCGATGCCCGGGCTGCAAGACCGTCCTCATCAACGAAGGGCAGACCGTGTCGCTCGACCAAGAGGGGCCGGTTGAAACGGCGGATACGGTTCCCGCGCACAAGGCAGCGGACCCCGCAGCCGAAGCCGCTACCGTGGATCTCTCCGACTCGCAAGACACCTCGCCGCAAACGCCGGCCGACACGGTGCCGCACGCCAAGGCGAGCCAGCAGTTCCTGACGCAGGCCACCATCACCGCCAAGGACCTCGCCTTCGACGGGCAGGAGACGGTGGAGAAGCAGGCGCCGCGCGAACCCGAGTCCGCTGGAGCCGGCGACCGCACCTATACGTATGCGGACATCCAGCCCAAACTCGACGAGAGCCTCGGTGAATCCGCGACCATCCATCTGTCCATCAAGTCGACCGCCCAGGCCGCGGTCCCGAGCGCGACGCAGGTCATGGTACGGCCGCGCAGCCTCGTCAAGGTCGAGCCGCAACGGCCGACCGCCCCCGCGGATTTCGAACTGCTCGAGAAGCTGGGCGAGGGCGGCATGGGCGTGGTGTACTGTGCACGCCAGACCACGGTGGATCGCGCCATCGCGCTCAAGATGATTCGCGCCGAAGCGGACGATGAGGAGGCGTCGGAGAAGTTTCTCTCCGAAGCCGTGGTCACGGCCGACCTCGATCACCCCAACATCGTTCCCGTGTACGACCTCGGGTCGAACGAGGAGGGCACGCTCTTCTACGCCATGAAGCAGGTGAAGGGAACCGCGTGGGACGAGGCGATCAAGGACAAGCCGCTCAACGAGAACATCGAGACCCTCTTGCGCGTGGCCGATGCGGTGGCGTTCGCCCACTCGCGGGGGGTCATCCACCGGGACCTGAAGCCCGAGAACGTGATGCTCGGCGATTTCGGCGAGGTGCTCGTCATGGACTGGGGGTTGGCGGCCGCGATAACGCCCGAGGGCAAAGCATCCCCTCTCACGGCGAACTCCGCGGTGTGCGGAACGCCCTGCTACATGGCGCCCGAAATGGCGCTGGGGCGGCCCGAGCACATCGGAAACTGCAGCGACGTCTACCTGCTGGGCGCGATTCTGTTCGAGTGCGTGACGGGCGAGCGGCCGCACGCCGGCGAAACCGTCATGGAGTGCGTGGTCAACGCAGCCAACAATGAGATTGTGGCCACCCCCATGGAAGGAGAGCTCCTCGACATCGCACACCGGGCCATGGCGACCGATCCCGTCGAACGCTACACGGACGTCAAGTCGTTCCAGGCCGCCATCCGGGCCTATCAGGAGCACTTCGAGAGTACGGCCATGTCCGGCGAGGCGAGTGCGCACCTCGAAGGGGCACGCCGCTCCGGCGAATACGATCTCTTCAACAAGGCGATCTTCGGGTTCGAACAGGCGATCAACCTCTGGGACGGAAACGATCAGGCGCGGCAGGGCGTGATCGACGCCCGTGGGGCATATGCAGAAAGCGCCCTCGCCAAGGGAGACCTCGATCTGGCTGGGTCACTGCTCCTCGCGGAGGAAGCGTCGCACAGGAAGCTTGCCAAGCAGGTCAAGAAGGCGCAGCGCGAACAGGCCGCCCGTCGCCGGCGGATCAAGATCCTGACCACCGGCGTACTCGGTCTCGTGGCCGCGATTGTGGTCATCTTGAGCGGCGCCTTCGTCTGGGTTAACCGCGAACGCGGCAAGGCCATTGCTGCCAAAGAGGCCGAGGCCGACGAGCGCAAGAAGGCGGAGGAGGCGACGGACATCGCGGAGGCCGCGCGTGAAGAGGAAGCCGAGGCCCGGAATCGGGCAGAGGTGGCCAAGGCCCTGGCCCGGCGCAAGGAGGCCGAGACCAAGGACGCGCTGGCGCAGGCGAAGGAAGCCATTGACGCCATGCTCGCCGCCAAGGACGAGACCAAGGTGGCTCAGGCCAGGGCGCATGCGGCCGAGCTGGTGAAGACGACTCTGCAGGAGAAGCTGCGCGAAGACGACAAGTTGCGCAAGAACGAGTGGTGGACGCGAACCGCAGACGAGGCGCGCGCGGCACAAGAGGAGGGTGCCGGCGCGGGCGGGTTTCCTGTGCGGGAGACGGTTGCCCTGCAGGGGGACGTCACCCTGTCCTTCGTACTGGTGCCGCCGGGCGAGTTCGGCATGGGCAGTCCCAGCACCGAAGAGGGCCGCAGCGGGGAGGAACTCCTGCATGCGGTGCGCATCAACCGGCCGTTCTACATGGGCGTGCACGAGGTCACGCGCGCCCAATGGAAAGCCCTGGTCGGATCGTTGCCTGCGGAGGCCGCGCACGAACAGGCCCGCCCCGATTGGCCGGTCACCCATGTGAGCTTCGAAGGCATCCAGTCGCGCTTCCTGCCGGCGCTGCAGAAGCGCCTATCCGCAGGGCTCACCTGCCGCCTACCGACCGAAGCCGAGTGGGAGTATGCGTGCCGCGCGTGCGTGAACACGCCGTATTGTTCCGGTTCGAGCGCGGAAGATCTGCTGCGGGTGGCCTGGGTCGCGTCCAACAGCAAGGGCGCGCCGCATGCCGCGGGCCAAAGGCCCGCCAACGCCTGGGGCCTCTACGATATGCATGGCAACGTCGCCGAATGGTGCCAGGACCTCTACCACCCGCAGTACTACATGATGGGCCCGGCCGAGGATCCGTTGAACGATCGCAACGGCACGCACCGGGTGGTGCGGGGCGGGGGATGGGTCAACCTGCCCGAGCACTGCCGCGCGGCCTACCGCAGCTGGGGCCATCCAGCCAACACCTACCCCTTCCTCGGCTTTCGCGTGGTTCTCGCCCCGCCTGGCGAGCGGACGGCCGAACCGTAGGAGGCCCGTGCTTCGGGCGCCGTCCGGCTCATCCCGTCCTGCGGAATGCGCTGCTGTCGGGCTTGCGCAGGCGCGCCAGCAGGGCGGTCGCGCGCTGCATGGAACCAGCCGAGGAACCGAGGGCAGGCGTCGCGCCTGGGTGGCGCGAGGTCGCGCCTGTGGCTGCCGCCCCCGACAACCCCTGCAGCATTGAGTGGGTGCCGATCGGCTTCTGCCTGGCCACAGCTTCTCCGGCCCGAGCCAGGGCGGACGCGCTCGAAGGTCGGCTTTCGGCCGCGCTAGCGGCACGGCCGGCGTTCGGCATCGCGGTGAACAGGGGCAGTGACAGGGCGAGACCGGCGGAGAGATCCGAGCAAGGCGCTTCTGCGCCCGCGTCCGTCACGTCCCGCTCCGCATCCTGCCCCGGCGGGGCTGTCGATCGCCTTCGGGCGGTTGCTCCCGGTCCGAGGGGGGCTCGCCAGTCTCCCGCCGCGCCTTGGAGCGGATGAGCATCCTGAGCCTCGCCTCGAACGCGTCGCGCGCCACCTGGTCTTGGCGGTCGTGCCGACCGGCTGCCGCCGCCTTTGCCGCCGCCTCCGCCTGCTCCGCGATGCGGGCCAGCGCCTCGGCATCCTGGAGCAGCGTCCGGTCCTTCCAGATGGCCGTACCCAGCGCGTGCAAAACGTGCTGGCTGATGAGCAGCTCGTTGTTGGCGTTCACGATCGAATCAAGCATGGCCGAGATGGCGTCCTGGCCCACGCGGTCGAAGGCGGCTTCGGCCCGCGCGAAACCGGAGACCGTACCTGCCAGGCTCTGGTTGGCGACCTGCACCGCCCCCTGCGCCAGCTCGAGCGCGTGGATGCGCTCGGCAAAGAGGCGCTGTCCGGCCGCGCCGTCCTCGGCGTCGGCCAGCAATCCCTGGGCCTGCCGAAGCGAGATCTGCGCCTTGTGAGAGTACGCAGCCGAATCGCGGATGGCCTGGAGCGCGGCCTGCAGAAAGCCGGCGGCTTCGCCCTCGGCAGCAGCATAGGCGCGGATTGTGGCCTGATAGGCCTCGCGGATCTCGGCAAATGCAGCGTCGCGCATAGCGGTGTCGATTTCCATGGAGCCCAGGTCGTCGAAGACGTCGGCGTCGTCGGCCAGATCTTGCCCGCCGTCCTCCCGCTCTCGCTCCTCGTCGTCGGC
>CAZBZG010000052.1:15546-20813 GCA_964496245.1 uncultured Planctomycetaceae bacterium
CCAGATCACCGGTCTGGTCCGTGTCAGGCGCCACATTGGTGGGGGCTGTAGTCTGGTCAGCCGCAGTGTCCGCCTGGCCATCTTCGGCGTCGGGCAAACCATCGGCGGCTGTGTCGGCCGACGCATCTCCAGTCGCATCGTCGGTCGTGTCCCCGGTGTCGTCGGTCGCATCTCCGGTGTCGTCGGTCGTATCTCCGGTGTCGTCCGTCGTGTCCCCGGTGTCGTCCGTCGTGTCCCCTGTGTCGTCGCTCGTGTCTCCTGTGTCGTCGGTCGTATCCCCTGTGTCGTCAGTCGTGTCCCCGGTGTCGTCAGTCGTGTCCCCGGTGTCGTCAGTCGTGTCTCCCGTGTCGTCGGTCGTATCCCCGGTGTCGCCCCCCGTATCCCCGTCATCGCGCGGGGGCGGGGGCGGCGCCTCGTATACATCCTCGACGTGCACCGTAAGGACTTCATCGTGTGTAAGCCCGCCGGCGTCCGTCACCCGCACAGTGACGTCATGGGAGGAGGCGACCTCGTAGTCAAAGGCCGCTCCGGACTTCAGGGCAAGTTGGCTGCCCGAGATCGTCAGCTTGTTGCTCGGGTCGTGCAACAGGCTATACGTATGGTGATCGGTCACGTCGCCATCCATGGCAGACAGGCTGCCGACGGTCGCGCCCGCATCGTTCTCCGCAACCGAGTCGTTGCTGAGGCCAATGCCGGTGGGCGCAACGTCGTTCACGTTGTCCACTGCGACCGAGAAGCCTTCGTCGTACGTCAACCCGCCCCCGTCGATCACGCGCACGGTGATGTTGTGAGAACCGGACGTTTCCGCATCCAGGAGGCTGCCGTCAGCGACGCGGACCTGCCAGGTGCCGGCGTTGTCGAACACCTCGAACCGTCCGCCCGCATCGTTCAGGAGCGAGTAGGTAAACGTTTCGGCCGCGTCCACGTCGATCGCCGAGAGGTTGCCGACGACCGTTGCGTCGGCTGCGTTCTCGTCCACGCTGTCGCCGCTCAAGACCATGTCGGTCGGCGCGTCGTTCACGGCATTCACTGTGATCTGGGCCGCATCGGTCTGCGTGCTGTAGGCCGTGGAGCCGCCATTCGTGGAGGTGTCTGCATAGCTTCCGGCCACGCCCTGGCTCTTGTCCCACGCACGGAAGGTGAAGTCGGCCGTGCCGTTGAAATTGGCGTCCGGCACGAACCGGACTCTGTGCGTCGTGTCCAGGAGCAGGGCGTGGTTGGTGGCGAGCGACCCGTCCTGGATGTTGCTCCAGCTCCCGCCGGCGTCTGTGGAGTATTGCCACGTGCCGTGGGCGGCGTCCACTGCTGTCACGGCGATCGCCTCCACAGGAGCGCCGTCCACATCCGTGATGGAGCCGTCGACCACCACATCGCCGACCGTATCGCCGGCCGGGTCGGCGCTGTCTTCTGCGATGGGCGTGAGGGCAGGATTGGCTCCCGCATCGAGATTGGGCGCGTTGTTCACGCCCGAGACAGTGATCTGGGCCGTGTCCGAGTTCGTGCTGTAGGGGGTGGATCCGCCGCTCGTCGACGTGTCCGCATAGGTGCCGGCAGCGCCGGCGCTCTGGTCCCAGGCGCGGAAGGTGAAGGTGGCCGTTCCGTTCCAGCTGGGATCGGGCACGAAACGTACGCGGTGGGCGGTGTTGAGCAGCAGGGCATGGTTCGTTGCGAGCGACCCGTCGTCCACGCTGTTCCAGTTCGTGCCGCCGTCTGTCGAATATTCCCAGGTGCCGTTGGCGTTCTCCGCAGCAATGATGGCGATCGCTTCCACCGCGCCTCCGTCCGCATCCGTGATGGACCCGTCGACCACGATGGACCCCACGGTATCGCCGGCAGATGTGAAGTTGTCCTCCATGATGGTCGTGAGCGCTGGATTCTCCGTGTTGTCGAGCTGCGGGGCGTCGTTGACAGAGGTCACATCTACGGTCATCGCATAATCTGCTGAGCTGTAGGTTGTGCCATCGTGGACTTTGAAGGCAAAGCTGTCGTAGTCGTTGCCGTTCTCGTCTCCGTTGGGCACGAACCGCAACCGGCCCGCATCGATATGGGCCTTGCTGACCACTTGGTTCAGAGTCACGTCGGCCCAGGAGCCGCCTCCATCCGTGTCGTACTGCAGGGCGCCCACAGACTCGAGGCCGGTGATCTGCACCTGTTGCATGGTGTCGCCATCGGCGTCGCTGAAGTTGAACTCTCCAGCCGCAAAGACATGCGCGTTGTCCTCGTCCGTGGTCACTGTGCTGTCGGCCGCGGTCGGCGCATCATTGCTCCCGCTCTCGTAGGCGCCCATGTCCACGGTGCCGCCGTTGACGCGGGGATTGCCGCCCAAGTCCAGCGGGAGCTGCTCGGCGAAGTCCGCATCCGCGTCTACGTCAGCGTCGTCGGTGGGGAGCGTGGCGTTGTCGCCCGTGTTGACCGCCGAGGACCCCAGCGAGAGGCGGTGGTCGTGGAGCTGATAGGTGTCGCCGCTGTTCGCGATGCCGGCGGTGGCCGACGCGTCTCCGAGAACGGTGATGCTGGTAGCGGTGTTGGCGATGATCACAAGCCGCCGCTCCTGGTTGATGGTGTCGGCGTTGATGCACGTCCCCACGAGCGCGTCGTTCGTCCAGGACGCATTCGTGTCAGTGAGCAGCGTGGTGCCCGCAGCCGCGTCAAAGACTCCGGCTGCCGTCCAGGTGGCGGACCCGCCGCCCACAAACGCGGGATCGCCACTGGTATTGCCGCCGAGGTCGAGCACGTCGGATCCCGCCACGGTCGAGACCACGGCCGGGTCGGCGAATCCGCCTTCGATCGCGGTGTAGGTGACGCTCAAGTCATAGACACCGGCGCTGGCATTGTGGTAGATCTCATCCCCGTCGCTGCCCCCGTTAGAGGCCGTGTTCCCCCACAGGATGGAGTTCGCAAGGGTGGGGGTGGCGTCCCAATTGCTCATGGCGCCGCCGTACCCCGAAACGTTTCCGGTGAATGTACAACTCGTGAACACAGGCGCCGTCGCCGCAATGGTGCGGCCGTTGGCCACAGCACCACCTTCGAGGCCCGCCTCGTTGCCTGTGAAGAGCGCGTTCACCACGTCGGGGCTGCAGTCGAGATTGCGCAAGGCTCCGCCGTAGGCGGTCGCGCCGTTCCCGGCAAAGACCAGACTGACGAGCAGGGCGTCCGTCTGATCGTTGTGCACGCCGCCGCCCGAAGCATTGGCCTTGTTGTCGACGAATGTCGTGCCAACGATCGTGAGATTCGTGCAGGTCAAGTTGCTGATGGCCCCGCCCACATCATCAGCGTAATTGCCGGTGAACACCGAATGCGCCACCACCAGATTGCTGACGCTCACGTTCAGCATGCCGCCGCCGTCGTTTACAGGGGCCGTGTTGTCCGCACAGCCCCCCGTGACCGTGAACCCATCGAGCCGGGCGTTGTCCGCGCCCGTGACGACATGGTAGGCATTCTCCCCGCGATTGGCCCAGTTGGCCGCATCGTCGCCGTTGAGGTCGGCGGAAAGAATCGTCCGATTGGTGTCCCAGTCGCGGTCACTCAGCTGGGTGTCGCCGGGCCCGCTGAAGCCGCCGTAGAGCTCGAGCCCGTCGTACAGCCGGAAGGACAGCGTGCGGTCTGCGCTCAAGGTCGGAGTGTACGTGCCGTCGGCCACCCAGATTTCGGTGCCGCTCGCAGCGACATTGAGTGCTGACTGGAGATCGGTGTAGGCGTCCGCCCACGAGGTGCCGTTGTTGTTGCCGCTTGCGCTGCCGTCGACGTAGATGCGCCCGCCGCTAAAGGTCCCCCTCTCGTAGGCACCCATATCCACTTGGCCGCGCTGCGAGCGGGCATTGCCGTCCAAGTCCTGTGTCAGGCCGGCAGCCGTTGCCGCGGCGTTGTCCCCCAGGTTGACGACCGGGGAGTTGGTGGCCACGTGATGATCGTGCACGCTGAAATTGTCGGCCGCGAGACCGCCATCGAAGAAGGAATTCCCGAGAATCGTGATCGTGTCCGCGGTGTTGTCCACAATGGCGTACTGGAAGGCATCGTTGGTATCCGGCGTCAGCGTCAGTCCGGCAAAGGCGCCCGCGGTCCAACCCGCTCCCGTAGAGGTGAGCGTACTGCGGCCGGTCAGCCGGTCGTAGGTCACGTCCGCCGTCCAGCTGCCCGTGGCCGGTTCGGAGAAGAGCGGGTCCGCGTCGATGTTGCCGCCGCCGTCGGTCACGCTCGCAGCGCCCGTGTTCACCACGCCAGGGCCGGCGATCCCGTCTTCCATGTCGCAACTCGCGAACGAGACGACCGGCGCCGTGCCCGTGTCGTTGTTGTACAGAACGTAGGAGCCGTTCGTGGCGGTGTTGAACCAGAAGATGCAGTTTGCGAAATCAGGGGTTGCCCCGTTCTGGGCGTACACCGCGCCGCCTTCGAGCGCGTCGTTCCCGGCGAAGGTGCAATTCGTCACGACCGGGTCGCCTCCATTGGTGGAGAGGCCCCCGCCGTAGTTGTCCGCGTGGTTGCCGGCAAAGAGGCAATTGCTCACACCGGGCGTCGCTCCAGTTCCCACTGACAGGCCGCCCCCGTTGTTGATGACCCAGTTGCCCGCAAACACGCAGCTCGTGAGTACCGGGTCTGTTCCCATGCCCACCAGCGCGCCGCCGCCATACCCGGCGCGGTTGCCGGAGAATACGCAGTCGCTGACTGTGTTCGTGTTGTCTGCGCGAATGAAGAGCCCACCGCCGTTGGCGCCCCAGTTGCCGGTGAAATGGCAGTTCTCTACGGTCACGCCCGTCTCGAAGTAGATGAACATGCCGCCGCCGAAGGCGTTGTCGCTGGGCCCGTTGGCATTGCCGCCCGTGATGGTGAATCCGTCGACTGTGGCATCCCCATCCGGGGTGACCACGTGAAAGGCGTCTTCCCACCGCTGGCTGCCGCCCCAAAAAGTGTTGTCGCCGGCGAAGTCTCCCGACAGCACGGTGAGATTGCCTTCCGGATCGCGCTCGGCGCGCGCGCTCTCGGTGCCGGCGAAGCCGCCGTAGATGGCCACGTTCTGTGGCACCAGAAAGGTGGCGCCCCGGTCGGGCAGGGACGCGGGCGTATAGGTCCCCTCGGCCACCCAGATCTCGGTCCCCGATGGCGTACCGTGGAGCGCATAGCGCAGCTCCCGGTACGCATTGGCCCAAGAGGAGCCGTCGCCCTTGCCGCCCTGCACATCCGCGTCCACGTAGAGGACGCCGCTGGTGGCGGTCGGAATGGCTTCGTAGGCTCCAAGCGAGACGGTGGTGTTGAGGACGCGCTGCTCGCCC
>CAZBZG010000053.1:0-16108 GCA_964496245.1 uncultured Planctomycetaceae bacterium
GATGGCGCCCAGGGTCTCGGGCTCGTCGGTCTCGCCGTCGCCGATCAGGCACCAGACCCGCTGGCCGCGCGGCTCTTTGAGCCCGCGGTCTTCGAGGTAGCGCATGAGCCGGGCGTGGTAGATGGCGTTGAGCGAGGCGAGGCCCATGCTGACCGTGGGAAACTGCCAGAACTCCGGCATGAGCCAGGGATGCGGGTAGCTGGACAACCCCGGATGGCCCAGGGTTTCGCGCCGGAAGTGGTCGAGCTGCTCCTCGGTCAGGCGCCCTTCGAGAAAGGCGCGGGCATACATGCCGGGCGAGGCGTGCCCCTGGAAGTAGACAAAGTCCGGGCCGTTCGAATGGTCCCATCCGCGGAAGAAGTAGTTCTGCCCGACTTCGTAGAGCGTGGCGCAGCTGGCGTAGGTGGCGATGTGTCCGCCGAGGCCCGAAAAGCGCTTGTTCGCCCTGTGGACCATGAGCATGGCATTCCACCGGATCAGGTTGGTGATGCGCTCCTCCATCTCCAGGTCCCCGGGGTAGTCCGGCTCCAGCGACTTCGGGATGGTATTGGCATAGGGCGTGACCGACGTGAGCGGCAGGTTGACGCCAGCGGATTGGGCGTACATCTGCAGATCGCGGAGCACCCGCTCGCCCCAGGCCTTGCCGCGGATCTGAATGGCTTCGTCCAGGGACTCGAGCCAGTCCCGCCGCTCGGCGTTTTCGTCGAACGTCTCGGAAGATGGGTAGATCGACTCGCGTGCCATGGCAGGGAGCCCTCTCTGTAAGGGGAAGCGTTCAGCCCACGCGCAGCACGAGCTTTCCCTGCACGTGCCCGGCCTTGCTCTTCCTCTGCGCCTTGGCTGCGTCTTCCAGCGGGAAGACCTTGACGGCGGGCGGCTGGATCGCCCCCTGATCGAGCAAGGTTCCGATGTCCCGGAGTTGGCCGCCGTTCGGCTCCACGAAGCAGAAGCAGCCGTTCACGCCCACGCGCTCGGCTTCGGCCGTATCCGGCGGCTGGACGATGGAGACGAGCGTTCCGCCGGGTTTCAGCACTTCGTAGCTGCGGCTCTGCGTTTCGCCGCCCACGGTATCGTAGACCACGTCGATGCCTTCGGGGTACTCTTCCCGCGTCGCGTCCACGAAGTCGAAGCTGTTGTAGTCGATGGCCGTATCCGCGCCGAGGTCCTTGACGTAGTCGTGATGATTCGGACTGGCCGTGGTGAGCACGGTCGCGCCCACCTGCTTGGCGAACTGAATGGCGTGACTCCCCACCCCGCCCGCGCCCGCATGGACCAGAACGACCTGCCCGCGCGCGAGCTTGGCGTGATCGAAGAGCGACTGCCACGCCGTGAGCCCGGCGAGCGGAATGCCGGCCGCTTCTTCGAACGAGAGGTTGGCAGGCCTGGGCGCCACGGCCGAAGTTGTCATGGTGACGTACTGCGCGTAGGCGCCGTGCTGCACCTTGGGTTTGCGGCAGTAGGTGTAGACCGCGTCGCCCTCAGCGAATTCGCTCACGCCCGCACCGGTACTCTCCACGATGCCGGCTGCGTCCCATCCGGGGATGAGCGGAAGGTCGTGCGGGATCCGCTCCCGCAACAGCCCTTCCTCGATCTTCCAGTCCACGGGATTCACGCCCGCGCACATGACCTTGATCAGCACCTCGTTATCCGCGGGCACGGGCTTGGGCTGTTCGGAGAGTTGGAGCGCGTCCGGCCCGCCGAACTGTTGGATGATCATGGCTTTCATGGAAGGCTCCTCGTGGACCCCCTGGGGCGCCCCATGTGTCTCACTTGAGACATCCCGGCGCTTCGCCTGCCTGGCGCGTGCTCTCGGGCGTATCCGGGCTGACGGCGATGAGCTGGTAGCCCATGCCGCGAAGCCGCTCACTTACGGCGCGGAGGCCCACCAGGTGCCGCGTGCAGTACGGGCACCATCCGCCGCGGAAGACGACCAGGATCGTGGGCTTTCCGGCAAGGGCCTCGTGCAGGGTCGTCTCGGTCTTGTCGAGCCTGCGAAGCGGCGCGTCCGGCACCCCGGCGCCCCCGCCCACGGGATCCACGGCCTGGGCCGATTCTGCGATGCGGAGACCCTCACCTCCTGGCGCAGCAGCCGTGGCCAGCCCAACCAGCGTGATCCAGAATCCAACGAGGCGCTTGCCCATGCGGATCCTCCGGCTTGTCTTCCCCTCCAATCACGTCGCGTCCAGCCCGTCCAGCCGCTTCTTGAGCACGGCTGCGTGCCGGCTCTCTTCCCGGATCACCTGCTCGATGGCCTCGCGCCCCTTGCCCGCCGGCACGAAGTCCTTGAGGAACACGTAAAAGAGCACGGTCTCCTTTTCGGCGCGGATAGCCGTCTGCAGTCGCTCGGCAAGCGTGTGCGCGGCGCGCTGCTCCGATTGCGCGTCGAGTTGCCCTTCCCAGGCGTGCGCCTCTTCCATGCCGCTGAGGTAGTGCAGCATCTCGTTCCCCGGATCGTAGGGTTGCACCTCGCGCTCTTCGGGCGAGAGCTCCTCGCGCATCTGGGCGAAGGTGTTCGCGTGGTCAGCCTCCTCTCGGCTGAGCGCGGCGAAACACGCCTTGCTCTGGCCGTCGTCCGCTTCGTCATGCGCGCGTTTGTAGAAATCCCGCGCGCGCTTCTCGATCTCAACTGCCCGCTCGAGGACTTCTTCTGCACAGTAGGACATCACCGGCATGTTCTGTCTCCTTCTCGCGCGCCCCGTGGCGCTGAGCAACGGTTCACGCATTCCATTCTGAGGCCGCTCGATTTTGCGGCCAGAGGCCCCTGGCTATTGGCCGTCTACTCCTCGATCGTGATGGCCTCGACCGGACATCCCTCTGCCGCCTCCCGGCAGGCCTGCTCGGCACCGACGGGCACGGTCTCCACAAGGACCTTGGCCTTGTCCGTGCTCTCGTCCATCTCGAACACTTCGGGACAGGCGTCCGGGCAGAGCCCGCAACCCGTACAGGTGTCCTGGTCCACAATGGCCTTCATGGGTTCTCCTCCTTGTGCATGCGCAGGGAAGCGGATCGTCACAACCCCAGCTTCTGCCGCTTCGCTTCAATGTGTGCGAGCATGTTGTCGGCCGCCTTGACGGCGTCGGTCTCCACGTCCAGCCGTCCTCCGGTCACGTCTACGCATTCCTCGGTGAGCAGCTTCACGAGATTGGGCGCGCCCGTCACGGGCGGCACCGGGTTGACGTAGGTGTAGAGCCCCAGAGCCAGCGCGTAGATCGCGTCGATCGTGGCCTTCTGCTCCATGTACTCGGGCGCAGCCGCCACCACGGGCAGGTCCGGAACGGGCACGTCCCCGAGCGCGTGGCTGACGGCCGCCAGCAGATCGCCGATGCGGCCCGTGTCCGTGCACGTGCCGTAGCTCAGCACGGGCGGCACATTCAGCTTCTCGCAGATCGCGGTCAGGCCCGGACCGGCGAACGCCTTGGCCTCGGGCGAACAGAGGCCGGCCACCTGCATGGCGCCGTTGCCGCAGCCCATGGAGAGGACCAGGATGTCGCGCTGGACGAGCTCCTTGGCCACCCGGACGCTGTGCACGTCCTGCCCGGTGTCGCGCAGCGTCGTGCAGGAGACGAGGCCGCAGATGCCGCGCAACGTCCCGTCCTTGACCGCGTCCAAAAGCGGGTCCAGGCTGCCGCCCAGCGCCTCCAGGATGCTCTCCGTGGAGAAGCCCACGACCGCCTCCTGCGTGGGCAGCTCGGTGACGGGCTCCACCGACCCGCGGCGCTCTTTGAAGTTGTCCACCGCCATCTGCAGGAGCTGCCCCGCCTGGTCCTCGGCCTTGTGCGCGTCGTAGTTGAGCCGCTCCTCCACGCCTTCGAAGGCCACGAGTTCGCTCACCGGGATCAGCTTGAACTTGTACTTCTCGGCGTACAGAGGGTCGATCGGCATGGAGCAGTTCATGTCTGCGGCAAAGAGATCCACGCAGCCGCTCGCGAGCACAGCTTCCTGCATGATCCAGTTGCCGGTGAAACCGTAGAACGCTTCGTCCATGGTCCAGCGCTGGATCATCTCCTGGCCGGTCTCGATGTTGGCGATCACGCGCAGCCCCTTGGCGCCCTCGGCCTTGGCCTTCTCCTGCCATGCGGGCTGGCGGGCGAGCTGGACCATGGCAAAGCCGAGAAAGGGCTCGTGCCCGTTGGGCAGCACGTTCACGTATTCGGGATCGAGTACGCCCAGGTCCACCCGCATGGGATGCGGCCGGGGAATGCCGAACAGCATGTCCTGGCAGTACTCGTTCACGATCTGGCTCTGGTAGGCCATGGCCACGGCCATGCGCATACCCTTGAGCGCCAGGCTCTTGTAGAAGCCGTCCACATTGGTGAGGCACGAGCTCGTGGAGAGCATCATCTCGCCGTAGATGCCGCCCGGGAAGATGCCGAGCTTGCGCCACGTCTCCTGTCGCTCCGGCGGGGCGAGCGCGGCCACCACCAGGCTCTCCTCGTAGGCCTTGCGGTTGAAGTCGGTCTCCACGAAATCGCAGAGCCGCAGGGCGATCTCCGCGTCCGAGCCGTCCGCGGCCAAGCCCAACCGCGCGGCGAAGGTCTTCAGCTTCTCCGGCTCGACAATGCGGAAGGGGGTATCGCCCTGGACAGTGGCGCGCAGGGTCTTGATGGTCTGATCCGTATGGTATTGATAGGTGGACGCGCCCATGACGTGGCGCAGGAGCATCATGCGCATGGCCATGCCGTCGCCCGTGATGCCGCAGACCCCGCGCTTGTCCTTGGCCACGTCCGCCCGGCACGGGCCGTTGGAACAGAGGTCGCAGCGCACACCGCCCATGCAGAAGGGGCAGCGCTTGTCCGGATCGCCGCCCATGCCCTGGGCCTCGTACCGGTCCCAGATGTTGTTCATGCCGTCCTGTCGGATGCGCTCGACCACGCGGCGCACGGATGCGTGCTGCGAGATGCGGGCTGCGTCCATGGGTGTTCTCCTTCTATGCAGGCGACCCGATTTTGCGCGGGCTTCGGGCAGGCAGCTGGCGCCCTTTCTCTCCCCTCGGCCACACCTGATGGCGCGCTTGTGCGAGGCGCCCGTCAGACAAGCTCCTGCGCGAATTGCAACCCCTGTGCCAGCCGGAAAGCCGCG
The DNA here is from genome assembly GCA_964496245.1 of uncultured Planctomycetaceae bacterium. Classification (GTDB taxonomy): domain Bacteria; phylum Planctomycetota; class SZUA-567; order SZUA-567; family SZUA-567; genus CAZBZG01. The sequence continues at coordinate 5,080 of CAZBZG010000053.1, forward strand.
TGTGTCTTGAGGCCTTCGCCCGCGCAGACGGAAACGCACGCGCTTCATGCCTTCGGTCGTGTCTCACATTGACGCGCCGGGTGTCTCAAGGCTGAGATCCCTGCACACAGGGATGAGACAGTTGGGGGGCGACGCATGAGAAGGTGGTAAGCGCAGTTCGACACCGGTCACGCCTCGCCCCTCCCTACCCCTGGCATGCTTCGCACGCATACCCCGTCCGGCTGCCGACCGTGATGCGGGTGAGGTCCTCGCCGCAGCGCGGGCAGCGGCCATCGCCCTTGCGGTGCGGGCCGAGGTACGTACGCGGCACAGGCCGAGACCGGGTCTGGTTGTCCACGAGCCGCTGGAGCACGGCCTGCATCTTCATGTAGAGCGTGCGCGCCTCCTTGTCCGCGAGTGCGCTGGCTTTGCGCTTGGGATGGAGGCGAGCCTGGAAGAGGATCTCGTCCGCACAGATGTTGCCGATGCCTGCGAGTTTCTCCTGGTCCATGAGAAACGATTTGAGCGCTCCGCGGTGACCGTTGAGCCGCTCCCGGAATGCGGCCTGGGCGATGGCGAGCGCGTCCGGGCCGAGCGACTCCTGCTCGACAAACGCTTCCGGGCTCTCGGCCAGGGCGATGCGGCCGAGCAGGCGCTGGTTGACAAAGGCCAATGTCGCAGCATTGCGAAAACGGAAGCGCACCCGGTCGTGGTCGCGCGCCTCCCGGGGCTGGCGGGCATAGTCGAGCCGCCCGGTCATGCCGAAGTGGAAGGCCACCACCCCGGCCTTGGAGAGGGGCGCGAACAGAACCTTTCCGTGGCGCGAGGCTGCGTCGAACGTAGCGCCTTTGAGCCTGTCTTCCAGGCGCTTCGGGCTCACGCCCTTGAGCACCTTGCGGGTGTTGACCTCCACCCGGCGGATGGGCTGATGAAGGGCGGTGGCATTGAAGTAGGCGCGGAATCCTTCCACATCGGGCAGTTCGGGCACGGAATCCTCCTGTCGGACACCCGGCTGGGTTTACAACTGCCGTGCCACAGCGTCGGTCGTCTCAATCCTGCTCCCTGTCGCAGTTCCGTGTCTCAGTACATAGACCCCGGCCGGACGGGCGGCAGACCGGGGGGTTCCGGGCAGAGCGTCCAGGCCCTTCTCCTGCAACAGGCTGCCCGAAAAGGCGCCGCCATGGAGGCCCCTGGCACAAACGTTGCTGTCACCTACAGCCAAGGAGAACAGAAGAACACGGAACACAACAAACGCCCATGATCTGGAGGCCGGGCGGGCCCCCGCAAACGGGCCAGGACTTGAACCACACCCTTGAACCACACCCTCAAGGGCTTGAGGATCCAGCAAGGGACGGTTCTGAAAGGTTCAGCGGCCCTGAAGCGGGTGCGGGCCGCGCCCCTCGGCCTCCGGCATTTTTCATCCCTCCCGGGGAGAGCCGGTCAACTGACCTCCCCCCTTATGCGCCCCGGCTCTCCCCGATCCCTCCTTCTGCGTTATCAAGGCTCTTGCGCGCAGGCAGCCGTGCGCGGTCCGGGCGTATTGCATACGCCTCTACCACCTATGTGGCGGTCAAGACTCGCGCGAGGCGGACGCCTGCTCTTGCGCTTGGGGGGCAGCTTCCTCGGCCAGGGGGAGGACGAGTTCGACCGTGCAGCCCGGGCCGTCGGTGTTGTTGTGGATGGCTGCCCGGCCGCCGTGCTTCTCGGCGATCATCCGGACCAGGTTGAGCCCCAGCCCAGAGCCCGCCTTGCGCGTGGTGAAGAAGGGATCGAAGACCCGGTCGAGCTTGTCGGCCGGAATACCGCTACCCGCATCCCGCACCTGGATCGCGGCCCAGCCGGATTCAGGGGTGGCGAGGCGCACCTGGATGGGGCTTGCCTCGGGACTGTGCTGGCTGGCGTTGTCGAGCAGGTTCACGAGCGCCTGGCTGATGCGTTCGGGATCCACGCGCACGGCAAGTGCGTTCTGCTTCGCATCATCGTGCACGGTCACCTCATGCCCGTCATTCGCCCCCTCCTTCCACGTGTCCACGGCCTGACGGCAGATGTCGGCGAGCGGCCGCACCTCCATCTTCTTGACGGTCAGGGGCCGCCGGAACTGGAGGAGATCCTGCATCAGGTTGGTGAGCCGCGCGGTCTGCCGCCGCACGCGCTCCAAGTAGCGCTCATACTTGCCTTCGCCTTCCAGGTGATGCGCCAGGGTTTCTACGGCCACGCCGATCGCGTTCAGGGGGTTGCGCACTTCGTGCGCCACGCCCGAGGCCACCTGCCCGAGCAGACGCCCCTGTTCGGCGGAGCGGAGCTCGCGCTCCAATCGGTCGCGTTCGAACTCGAACCCGATGTGCCGGGCGAAGATCTCCATGACCTGGAGGTGCTCGTCCGCAAAGGGCGCTGGATCCTCGCGCAACGCTGCGATCAGGCCGACCACGCGGTTTTTGCGGTCGAGGATGGGCATGCCCGCGTAGGCCCCCGCCTGTTGGGCGTCCACCGGCGGCAGCGCGGGAAGGCCGGCGGGCTCAACGCGGCGCTCCGCACGACCCGTTTCGATCACCAGCCGGCAAAGCTCCGTCTCAGCCGAGACCTCGCCTTTGCGGTGGTGCCGCCCGTCCACCCAGGAGGAGACTACCGAGAGGCGATCGCCCTTGCGCGTGTACAGGATGGCTGCGGAAGCGGACAGGAACTCGGCCAGCATCCGCGCCGTGGCATCGCACAACTCCTCCAGCGAGCCCGTGCGCCCGCTGGTCGCGAGCTCGTAGACCGCTTCGATCACGCGCTGGCGCTGGGCGGCTGCTGCTTCGGCCCGCTTGCGCTCGGTGATGTCGGAGACCACGCCCGCGTACTCGCGCAGGCGTCCGTCCGCGTGCGCGTGCGGTACGAGCCGGCTCTCGACCCAAATCTCGCTCCCGTCCTTGCGTACGAGCCGGTGCTCGACAGGCGGCGGGCAACCGCCTTCCAGAACCGCGGTGACCTGCTGGAGTACGGCCGGCCGGTCTGCCTCGGGGATCATGTTGACCCAGAGGTACGGGTCGGCCTGGAAATCCTCCTGGCTGTAGCCGGTGATGTCCGCGCACGAAGCCGCATGCACGGTTTCGGTGGGCCGTCCGTCCTCTACGCGCACCACATAGGTATAGTCCGAGACCGCTTTGGTGATGCGGCGGAAATACGCTTCGCTCTCGCTCAGGAGCTCTCGCGCGCGCTCCTCCTTGGTCACGTCCGTGGCTGCACAGAGCGCGCCTTCGATCTCGCCCGCACGGTTGCGAAGCGGCACGAACACGGTCTGATAGACGCTTCCGCCTTCCGCAGCCACGCGGGTCACGAACTCTTCGCCGGCGAGCACGCGCTGCCAGCTCGCAGCCAGTTCGGGCCGCCGGCCGAGCACCGTGAAGATGCTCCGTCCCACCAGGTCCTCGCCGGCCATGCCGGGCCCGCCGCCGTGGTGGGACGTGACCACGCCCGCTGGATCGACGATCGTGAGGGCCATGGCCGCAGCGTCAGCACCGCAGGATCCTTGCGGTGTTGGGGATGCTTCCCCGGCTCGGTCAGCCTGCGCGTCCGCGGACGCGTCGTCCGGAGGCGGGGCGTCGGTTGCGCGGGACGACATGGACACGGGGCTCCTCGTTGCTACGGGGCTGCGACGTACGAGCGCGCGCTGGCTACGCGCCCGGAGCGCGCAACCGTTCTCCTGCCTGCCCCTCCCATGCTCGTTGCGTGTCGCGGGGCTGTCAAGCCAAAACAGGGCCGCACCTCGGGCCGCGCGGGCATGCGCGCCCGGCCTGCGGCGGTCTGGCGTGCGTCTCCTCCTGCATACCGGCCTCCCCTCGTTCGCGTGGGTGCGACGGGCTGTCTCGGAAATGCGACGGTGAGCGGCCATGCACTCGCACGCGCCTTGCGCATGGGGTGCGCATCCCTGCACTTCTGCCGCACATGCCGCACACCAGGGGGTTCCGGAGTCCCAGGGGCGGCTTGCAGGCTTGTGGCACGGGGATTGAATGCATGGACGCACAAGGGGGCGAGGCCCCGCATGGCGGTGCGCCTGCGCCCCGGACGAGCAGGAAGGAGGACAGAGATGGCTGAGAACGCAGGAGAATCGAAACCGCAGCAGGGCGAAGCGCAAGGCGGCCAAGGAGGAGGCCAGGGCGGCCCGCAGGCAGGCCAACAAGGCGGCCAGCGGAGCGCGGCGGAAGCCGGACGCCAGGCGCCCAACCAGCAGAAGCGCGGCCTGGGCGGCATTGTGGCGTTCATCATCATCGTGATCATCATCGTGATCGTGGGGTACCTCGCCACGCAAAAGCCCAGAACCCAAGCCCCGGGCGAGACGCCCGCGGAAACCGCGGAGACGGCCACGGGCGAGGCAGCGACCGAAACCGGTGAGACCGGCGAGGCGGAAGCGGGCGGCGAACCGGAAGCCGCTGGCGAAGGCGCTGAGAGCAAAACGGGAGAAGCCGCCGAACCCACTGAAACCGAAGAAACCGAAGGCGGCGGCGCATGAGCTTTCCGCACCCGCTTTGATCGCACGCACGCATCTTTCGAGTTCCCCCTCGGTCCTCCCTGTGAGTCCGCTACCCGGCAGAGCGAACGCACACAGGACCGAGGGCTGGAACTCGATTCTGGCCCGAATCCATCTCTCGCATCCAGCCCGCCCTGCGTCTCTCCGGTTGTTGCATATCGTAGGCGCCTATGGCATACGCGCCGATGCCACGCTTGCGCGTACGGAACCCTCCCATGCGGCCCGCGCCGTCACTCCGCGCGTTCGGCCACAGCCGCGACCTCTCCTGCGTCCGACTCTTCCTCGAGATCCATCTTGAGCGACAGGAAACCGAGCAGATCCTTGAGCGACAGAATGCCCGCCAGCCGGCCGTCCTCGACGACCAGGAAGCGGCTGGCCTGGTTGCGCCTCATGCGCGTGAGCGCGTCCATGGCGTCGGTCTCCGGCGCGATCGTATTCTCCGGCCCGCACGGCTGGAGGAGCTCGGCCACGGTGATGCTGTCGCGTCGTTCGGCCGGCACATGCTTGAGCGCCTTCATCTCCACGCACCCCTTGAGATCGCCCCCCTCGACCACCGGGTACATCTTGTGATGGTGGCGGTAGAGGTATCGCTCGATCAGCTCGGTCACGGAGAGCGCGGGCGGCACGGTCACCGGATCGGCGGTCATGAAGCGGCGCACGGGCTCGCCGCCGAGCATCCGGCGGACGAGCACCTGCTGGTAGCTCTGCTTGGCTGCGCCCCGCACGAACATGCCGATCAGGATCCACCAGAGCCCGCCCACGGGATTGAGCAGCAGCAGGTTCAGAAAGCCCAGCCCCATGAGCACGGCGCCGAATCCCATGCCCATGCTGGCTGCCACGCGCGTGCCCCAGCGCAGGTCATCCTTCCAGTACCATAGGGCGGCCCGCAGGGCCCGGCCCCCGTCCAGGGGAAAGCCGGGGATCAGGTTGAAGATGGCGAGCGCCAGGTTGACGATGGCTGCCCAGCGGAACACCTCCAGCAGCGCCGGCGAGATGAACATGGGCCGGCCGGCCAGGGCCAGGGCGTAGAACATGAGCGCCAGCACCACGCTCGCGAGCGGGCCGGCGAGCGCCATGCGGAACTCGGCCTTGGCGGTCGGCGGCTCTTCGTCCATCTCGGCCACGCCCCCGAACAGGAAGAGCGTGATGCCCTTCATCTGCATGCCGTAGTACCGGGCCACGAGCGAGTGGCAGAGCTCGTGCCAGACCACCGAGACAAAGAGCGTCACAGCCCCGAGCACGCCCATGAGCCAATAGGTCAGATCCTCCTTGCCCGGAAACCACGCGGGAAACGCAGCGCCCGCCAGGGACCAGGTGATCAGCACGAACAGGATGAGCCACGACCAGTCCGCGTAGACCTGGAAGCCCAGAAGATTGAAGAGACGAACGCGCTTGCCGAACATGCAGCTCCTTTTCTGTCTCCGAGAGCCGCGCCGTGTGTCGGCCGGCTCTCGTCCGGGTGCCCTGCTACAAGCCACATTCCAGAGACTGAGCTGCCGCTTCTGCAACGCCCCGTTGGGCCGCCCAGATGGCACGGCGCTTGAATCACTGCAAGAGCTTCGTTTGACATCGCGCATGGATGCGGGGGGAAAGCTTCTGGCATTGTCTTATGTATTCCGCTCGCGTATAATGGGTTGTGCAGCCATTTCCCAAGCAGCGGGTCTGCGCGGCAGGCTGAGGCCCTGTTGCAACAATGAGACGCGCGTTTATTGCCGTCTCGAAAATGAGACCATCCGCGCGCGCATGGCCGCGGATGTGCGTCCCGGTTTTCGTACACGCCTTTGCGGGAGGTGCTGATGGCTAATCCACTCGTCCTGATCGTGGACGATGAGGTAGACACCACGGAAGGTCTGGTCGACTTCCTGGCCTTGCACGACTACCAGTCGGCCCAGGCAACGAACTTGAAGGAGGCCAAGGAGAAAGTGGCCGGGACCCGGTTCGACGCCGTGCTGCTCGATCTGCGGCTGCCGGACGGCAACGCGCTGGACTGGCTGCCTGAGCTGCGCGACCAGCACCCGCACCTGGCCGTGATCGTGATCACCGGCCAGGGCGACGACATCCCTACGGCTGTCGAGGCCATGCAGCGCGGTGCAGACCAGTTCCTGACCAAGCCCGTGAATCCCGACCAGCTCACGGCCGCGCTCAAGAAGTGCATCCAGCTCGAACGGCTCAAGAAGCACGAATCCGTTCGCCAGCGCCTGGCTCGTGAGGAGGGCCCGTTCTTCGGCGAGAGCGAGGCGGCCAAGCGCATGTGGGAACTCGCGGGCACGGCAGCGGAGAACAACTCGGTCATCATGATCCAAGGCGAGACCGGATCGGGCAAGGGCGTGCTCGCGCGCTGGATCCACGACAACAGCAGCCGGTGCGAAGGCGATTTCGTGGAGGTCAACTGCTCGAGCCTGGGCGGGGATCTATTGGCGAGCGAGCTCTTCGGCCACCGCAAAGGTGCGTTCACGTCGGCCGTGGAAGACCGCGAGGGCTTGATCGAGATCGCCGACCAGGGCACGCTCTTCCTGGACGAGATCGGCGACATGGACCTGCCCGTGCAAGCGCAGCTGCTCAAGGTGCTCGAAGAACGGACCTTCCGCCGCGTGGGCGAGACGCGCAACCGCCGCAGCGATTTCCGTCTGATCTGCGCGACCAACAAGGACCTGCCCGCAGAGACGGAACACGGCCGTTTCCGCAGCGACCTCTACTATCGGATCCATGTCTTCCCCATTGAAGTGCCCCCCCTCCGGCGGCGCATGGAGGACCTCCCCGCGCTCGCCGAAAGCATCCTGCGGGAGTTCGGCCGTCCGCATCCCGCGCTCTCCCAGGACGTGCTGCAGATGCTCCACCAGTATGCCTGGCCCGGCAACATCCGGGAGCTGCGGAACGTCCTCGAACGCGCGTGCCTGCTCTCTTCGGGCGAACCGCTCGCGCCAAGCCACTTCTCCGGCCTGGGCGGGGGCGCCAGCGCGCCAGCCCAAGAGCCCATCCTGCCGGACGAAGACTGGGGCCTGGACGCGCAGGAGGCGCGGCACATCCAGCGGTGTTTGCAGGCGTTTGACGGCAAGGTCCCGGACGCGGCCCAGGCGCTGGGCGTGTCCCGGGCCACGCTCTACCGCAAGCTGAAACGTCACGGAATCCTGCAGGAGCAAATGTAGGCCCTGCTCACACCCTGGTCGGACCGGCGTGCGTATCGGCAAAGCGCTCCCGGGCGATGGTGAACGCGACTGCGTCGCGCACATCCTCGCTCCGCTCGGTGAACGAGAGGTGCAAGAGCATGCGCTCCGCAGATTGCCTGCGCACGCCCGTCACCCGGCACCAGCAGCGGATGGGGTCGAGGCCCTCGACCACGTTGAGACGGAAGACGATCTCGTCGTTGGCGACAAAGGGCGCGTCCGGCGGCGTTGCGAGCGAACACCCGCCCAGGCTGATGTTGACGAGCGTGCCCTGGTGGCGCGACCACGGCGGCTCCTTGGTGTCGGCCTTCGCCTTTGCGGGAATCCGCACAAAGCGCACGGGCACTTCGGTGGGGAACCGCGTGCTCGCCCGCTGGTGGAGCAGAGCGATGACTGCGGTGTGCGCGATGCGGCAGGTGTAGACCGGCGTGGGCGAAACTTCGACCACCTCGCTCGCAAAGGAGACCAGCGCATCGTCCACCGCCAGAACGGCCTCCACCCGGTCGTGCGGCTCGAAGTGCCAGTCGCGATCCGCGTCCGCGGGAAAGACCACGTCCACGCCCTCGGGCGCCACCCGGTTCACCATCGCCACGTAGCTGCCGGGAAATCCCCGGAAGTGCAGACTCATGCGCTGGCCCGGCACCAGGCTGCGGGTGCTCTCCAGAAACGGCGTGCCATCGTGCGTGGCGAGCGGCTCGCCGAACAGCTTCTCGCGGATGGCCTCGACCGTGGCCTCACCCGCCCGGCGGCCCAGGAACGGGGCCACGAACCGATCAAAGTGCGGTTCCGAATGGACCGCATCCGCGGGAGCCGCCAAAGCGGCCTGGCGCAGGGTCTCCTGAAGCGTCCGGGCTTCGCTCGGGCTGAGCTTCCGTTCGCGGCAGACCTGCTCCACTTCCTCGCGCACGCGGGTTCGTTCGCGTTGGCGGGCGCGCCAGGTCTGCACCCTGCGGAGCACGATGGTCAGGAGCGCAAAGCCAAGCGCCAGGAGCAGAGCGCCGGTCCACCACGCGTCCTCGTGGATGACCTCTTCCCATGCAGGGTAGAGGTCCTTGCCGTCTGTCGTCAGCGATTCGCGCGGAATGTCGGCCATGGCATGGGTCCCTGCAGGGGATCGAAACGCCTCGCCGCGATTACTGCTGGCCCGCCTCCTGCGTCCAGTAGCGCGGCTGATCATAGTGGTCGTGGAGCGCCTCTTCGTGCGCCCGGTCGATTGCGTCCGTAGATGTATACACGGGGCTGTTCTGCACGTGCTGCCGGTCGTAGGCGATGTGCACGCGCCGCTGGCCCCAGTCGATCTTCTCCACCCACTTGGGCGCGAAGAGCACCTTGCGGCCGGGCAGCCAGTTCCGGGTGTCGATGATGAGATACCGGATCACCCATTGTTCGGCGTCCACCACCAAGTCTTCAACGTGGCCGATGGAGCCGTCCCGCGCCTCGATCCGGTACCCGCGCACTTCCCCGGCGCTGCGCAGGTGGGGGTCGCCCGGCGGCGGCTCCTCGGGCGCGTCCTCGGGATCTCCGGCATCGGGATTGGGGATGGACGTGGGAAAGGGGTCGCTCATGGGCGCGGTCCACGTCCACTCCCAGTACATGGGCCACCCATAGTAGTCGTTCAGCTGCGCTTCGTGCTGCCGGCCCACGGGCAGGTCCCGTTCGATGCTCGGGCTCTTCTCGATCTGCTCCGCGGTCAGGTCCATGCGCAAGACCCTGCCCTCGTGGTCGGCTTCGCGCACGCTGAGGGGACTGAGCAGTACCTGGCGTTCGGCGAGCCAGGACCCGGTCTCCGCCACCAGGTACCGGATGACCCAGTTGACATCGTCGAACAACAGGTCCTCGACTTCGCCCAAGCGTCCGTCCGTGCCTTGGAGCGTGATCCCCTGCATGGATTCGGCATTGCGCAGCATGTCTCCTCCTTGTGGTCAGCGCTCTCCAGCAAGGCGCATGCAGCTGAGGGCGGCTGATCGCCCCCGGGATGGAGCAGCGCGTGTAAGCGTACGCGATCAGCGGTGCAAAAACGGTGCCAGAGCCCACACGGGCAAACCGCCTGACCAGGCCTGTGCGCTGCAGGCTGACGGCAGCAAACGCAACGGGCTTGTCGCAAAAATGCGACAGGGGGCTCCGCACGACCGGCAGGCAACTGGCAAGCCTATGCGCGCGCGCACCGCTTGCAAGCGCGGGATTGGCTGGAAAGCCACGCAGGGCTCCCACCTTGTGCAGATCCTGCAGGGACTTCCGAGACGTCCGCGCATGCCCTGACAACAGCGGGGCCGCTGGAATGCGGGTTGCATTCTGGTTGCATTGAGCACGCATAGGGATACGATGGAAAGATAGAAACGCCTGGGCGTTCGTGCCTGGAGACTCTCAATCGTTGACGCCAGCCCGCAAGGAGGCCCCAGCATGCCCGAACCACGCGAGACCACCTCCAGGAACTGCGCAAGCGCAAGGAAACGGCCCAAACGGGTTAGGGTCCGGCGTACCTGAGGCAACACGTCATGGCGGAAACGGAAACGGAACCGAACCGAAAACTCCAGGGATTCGGCATCTCGCCCGGTCTGGGACGGGGACGGGTCTACGTGTATCGCGACATCCTGCTGCGCGAGACCGGGACCTACTGCATCCAGGAGGCGCAGGCGGACAGCGAATACGCGCGCATCGAATCCGCGTTCGAAGACGTGCTCGGGAACCTGACCGCCACGGAGAAACGGGTCGAAGCCGAACTCGACGAGGACTTCGCACGGATCTTCAAGGCGCACCGCGAGATGCTGAAGGACGGAGGCCTGCGTGAGCGGTTGCGCAAGCGCGTACAGGAAGATCGCCTCAACGCCGAGGAAATCGTGCGCAGCGAATTCCGGCGCCTGGAGAACCGGTTCCGGGCGCTCGAAGACGAGCTCGCAGCCCAGCGGGGCGACGACGTGGCCGATCTCTCGCGCCGCGTGCTCCGCTCGCTCTCGGGCCGGCAGACGCACGCGCTGGAGGAAGTGCCCGAGGGCACGGTCCTGGTGGCCCAACGCCTCCTTCCTTCGGATACGCTCTTCCTCTCGCGCCGTTCGCTCGCCGCCGTGATCGTGGAGACGGGCGGGCCCACCTCGCACGCAGCCATTCTGACCCGTGAGATGGGCACGCCCGCGGTCTCGGGCATCCGCAACGCGCTCGAGGCCTTTGCCGCGCGCGAGCCCGTGCTCGTGGACGGATCCGGCGGCACGGTCGTAGCCAGCCCCGACGAGAAGACTGCGGCCCGTTTCGAGCAGCGGATGGCGGACGAGGCCGAGCGCTTCGAGCGGGCCAAGGCCAAGGCGCACGAACCCGCGCAGACGGCGGACGGAACCCGCGTCTCAGTACTGGCCAATGTGGCCCGCAAGGAAGATACGGCCCTGGC
>CAZBZG010000053.1:16118-20799 GCA_964496245.1 uncultured Planctomycetaceae bacterium
CGGAGCCGAAGGCATCGGCCTCTACCGCCTGGAGCCGCTGTATCTCGGCCGCGACGAGCTGCCCGCAGAGGACGAGATCCTCGAAGGCCTGCAGGAAACTCTTCGCCCGCTGCCGGACAAGCCGGCCACGGTGCGCCTGCTGGACGTGGGCGGGGACAAGGATCTGCCGTTCCTCGACCACCCCCAGGAGTCCACGCCCCTGCTCGGCCGGCGCGGGGTGCGGCTGCTCCTGGACTTCCCCGAGCTCCTGGCAATCCAGTGCCGGGCCCTGCTCCGCCTCGCACGGGAACGCGACATCCGCATCATGGTGCCCATGGTGACCGTGCCCGAGGACATGCAGCAGGTGCGCGCCCACCTCGAGGCTGCGGCGCGGGACCTGGGCGCGGAAGCGCTTCCCCCGCTCGGGGCCATGATCGAAACGCCGGCGGCTGCGCTTTGCGCCATGCGCTTTCTGCCGCACGTGGACTTCTTCAGCATCGGCACGAACGACCTGACCCAGTACACCATGGCGGCCGGCCGCGAGAACGCCTACGTCAAGGAGTACTTCGTGGACGACCACCCGGCCGTGATCCGTCTGCTCAAGTGGGTGATCGAGGCGGCTGACGGCATTCCCGTGTCGATCTGCGGCGAAGTGGCGAGTCGGCAGGACAGGGTGCCGATCCTGCTCAAGACCGGCTTCCGGAGCCTGAGCTGCTCGCCCCTGCACGTACCGTTCGTCAAGGAAGCCGTGCGGGCGGTGGATCTCTCGGCCAGCGAACAAGCTGCCCGACGCGCGTGAGGCCGCCGGATCGGATGGATCGCGCGTGCAGGCCCTGCAGAGGAGACCCGCGTGAACATCTGCATGTTCACCAACACGTATCTGCCCATGGTCGGCGGCGTGCCGCGATCCATCGAGCGCTTCGCGGGCATCCTGCGGGAACGCGGACACCGCGTGCTCGTGGTGGCGCCCGAATACCCCGGCCGTCCGAGCCGGGAGCGGGACGTGGTACGCATCCCCGCCATCCAGAACTTCAACGGTGGGGACTTTTCCGTGGTCCTGCCCGTGGGCGCGCGGCTGAACGAGGCCCTGGACGACTTCCAGCCGCAGATCCTGCACGCACACCATCCGTTTTTGCTGGGCGACACCGCCCTGCGCGCGGCGGCCGAGCGCAACCTGCCGCTCGTGTTCACGCACCACACCATGTACGAGCATTACACGCACTATACGCCGCTCGATTCGTCGGGTATGGCGCGGTTCGTACAGGAGCTCTCCACCGGCTTCGCCAATCTGTGCAACCGGGTGATCGCGCCCAGCGAGAGCGTGAAGAAGATCCTCGAACGCCGCGGGGTCCAGACCTCCATCCAGGTCATCCCCACGGGCGTGGAGCTCCCGCGCTACGCCAAGGGCAACGGCATCCCTTTCCGCCAGCGGTTGGGCATCCCTGAGGACGCCTTTGTGGTGGGACACGTCGGGCGCCTCGCGTTCGAAAAGAACCTGTCGTTTCTCGCGCGGAGCGTGAGCCGGTTCGTCGGCTCCCATCCCCGGGCGTACTTCCTGGTGGTGGGCAAGGGCGGAGCCCAGGCGCGCATCCGCCGGACATTCAAACGCAAGCAGCTCGGTTCGCGCCTCTGCTTTGCGGGCGTGCGCAAGGGTCAGGAGCTGACGGATGCGTATCATGCCATGGACGTGTTCGCGTTCGCCAGCACCACGGAGACCCAGGGCATGGTGCTGGTCGAGGCCCTGGCCTCGGGCTGTCCGTGCGTGGCCCTGGACGCGCCCGGCGCGCGCGAAGTCGTGCGCGACGGCGAGAACGGCCGGCTCGTGCAGGAGGAGCGGCGTTCGGCCTTTGCCGAAGCCCTGCACTGGATGGCGGAGCGCTCCAGCCGCGAGCGCCAACGGATCTGGGACCAGTGCATCGCGTCAGCCAAGCCGTTCGCGCTCGAGACCTGTGTGGAGTCCCTGCTGCTCGTCTACCAGGAACTGCTCGAAGCCGGCCACGAACAGGTGGAACTGGCTGATAGCGGCTGGGAAGGTCTGCTCCGCTCGCTCGAGCGCGAGTGGGAGCTATGGAGGAACCGCGCGTCCGCCCTGGCCGAGGCAATGGGGTCCTGAGGCGGGCGATCAGAGCCATCTATACCACGACATCCAGGTGGCCGGCCAGGCTGCCGGCGCTCTGGCGCGCGCCCGCGCTGCGCGAGGGACGCGTGACCTGTTGGCTTGCGTAGGTCCGCCGCAGAAGCCTCTCCGCGTCAGTCCGATACAGCCGCCGCCCCGGCCACTCCGAGGTTGACGCGGGTCACGCGCTGCACGCTGTCCGGCCCCCCCGCCAGCGTCACAGGATCGCCCGGCACCTCGTGGCGGATCACGTTGTTGATAATCGAGTCGCAGAGCGTCCCGCCGAGCAGGATCGTGTGTTTGCTGCGGCTGATGACGTTGCTCACGATGATGCGCGAGGTGTCTCCCATCGGCGCGACGCCGTCTCCGTAGTTGCTGTCACCGATCTTCACCGCGGCCTTGCATCGCACGCCCGAGCGCAAGGTGTCGATCAGCCCATCCAGGACGATGTCGTACATGCGCACGCCCGACGTGTTAAGCAGCCGTACGATGTGATGGCCGCCCGCACAGTAGCCCCGCACATTCCTGATGATCACCTGGCGGATATCGTCCTGCCCCTCCCCCCTGTCGCGCGTATCGCTCACCATCGTCGAGGCCACGGCGCCCGCGTCACTGGTGCCGGGGATTGCGGTCAGCGCGATCAGGTCATCTCCGGTGAAGCCCGTGATGTTCTCGATCAATACATTGTGACAGCCAAGCCGCAGGTGTCACCGTCTTCCGATAATGCGATCGTTTAGGGACACGAATCGTTACGAGCTGGGGTCGTCGTCGGGGTGGTCCTGGCGGCGATTTGAAAGAGAGGCCAGGCCGGTCGATCTCCTGTGTAGGCAAACACGAGGAGGACCGGCCATGGCCAAGCTCGGAAAGGACGAGATCGTGACGATTCGTGTGTTGAGCGAGCGAGGGCGGTCGAAGTCGTCGATCGCCCGGGAGCTGGGCGTGACCGAAGGCGCGGTGCGCTACCACCTCCGTCGGATGGCCTCTAGAGCTGTAGACGGGCGCAAGCGCAAGCGCTTTGCCATGGAGGACCTCGGACTGGACAAGGCCATTGACGCGTGGTGGAACGAGGAGAAGCAGCGGCTGGGGTCCGGCCGGCCACCGAGCGTGCAGGCGCTGTACGCGTACCTGGTGGAGGAGCAGGCCTACGGGGGCGGCTACAAGAAGGTGTGGCCGCGGTGAACCGGATCGACAACCTGAAGACCGGCGTGGCGCACGGTGCGGGCGCGTGGGGCCGGGTGCCGGTGGAGGCGCGTCCGATCGACCTGTATGCCGCACTGGCGGAGGTGAGCCGATGAGCCCCCAGACCATGACCGAGGCACTGCCGCGCTCGCGCCCCCAGGCGGATATCGGGCGCCTGCGCGATCAGCTGGAGCGGCTCGGCCTGACCTTTGCGGCCGAGCATCTGGCGGGAGCGGTGACCGAAGCGGTGAAGGAAGACCAGGGCCCGGCGTGCCTGCTGGATGCCCTGCTTTCGCTCGAGCTCGAGCGCCGGGAGGAGCGGCGTGTGCGCAAGGCGTTGCAGCTCTCGGGGCTGCCCACGGGCCAGACGATCGCGAACTTCGATTTCGCCTTCCAGCCGTCGGTGGAGCGCTCGCGCATCGAGACGCTGTCCACCTGCGCCTGGATCCGGCAGAAGCAGAACCTGCTGATCCAGGGCCCGCCGGGGGTGGGCAAGACCCACCTAGCGGTGGCGCTGGGTGTGAAGGCAGTGGAATGCGGCTTCTCGGTGGCATTCTATCGTCTCGACGAACTGCTGCACGCCATGCGCAAGGACCAGGAGCTACCGCCGGCACGTCTGCGGCGGCGCAAGTACATGAAGCCGGCGCTGCTGGTGATCGACGAGGTCGGCTTCGAGCCGTTTTCGCGCGACGATGCGAGTCTCTTCTTCCGCATGGTCAGTCACCGCTACACGCGGGGATCGGTTTGCCTGACGTCCAATAAGAGCGTCCGGGAGTGGCCGGAGATGCTCGCCGGCGACGAAGTCCTGGCCACGGCCATCCTGGACCGTCTGCTTCACGCCAGCCACGTCTTGAACATCCGTGGCGGGAGTTACCGACTCAAGGACCTGGATGCCGCCCTCAAATCCCAGGGCTGACGCGTCCGATAACGTGCCCGCCCCCTAGGGGGCGGGTGAGGAGGACAGCTATCCCCAGTTCGTAACGAATGACGTCCCCTAACCTCGTAAGGAATGACGTCCCTTGACAATGTCGTAGGTGTAGGTCACGGGCTGGCCCATTTCGTTACGCACCTCGGTCACGCGGCCGAGCGCGTCGTAATCGGTCTCCCGCGTGCGGCCGTTGGCGTCAATGACCGCCACCTGCCGGCCCAGGGCGTCATAGGCATACTGGGTCGCGCCTTCGGGCCCGCCGGCCGTGGCCAGGAGCTGGCCGGCCAGGTCGTAGCCGCGGAATTGCCTTGGCAAAACCCTGTGCGCGGGCATGATCGCCGGCTCCGGGGTCGCGGGGAAAGCGGTGGGCTTGCCGCCTCTCGCGACCGGCCTCGCAACAGGAGAAGCCGCGAGATGACCACTCACGCGCAAGACCTTTCTTTGCCCGAGGACTGGCCCGCACAGGCCAAGCACGCCAT
>CAZBZG010000054.1:0-20636 GCA_964496245.1 uncultured Planctomycetaceae bacterium
TCAATGTCCTGTTCAAAGCGCTCGCGTGGGCGGCTTGAATGTGCGAAACTCCACCCTGACGATTTCAGATAATTCCCCGTGATTCAGTGCTGGGTTCTTCGTGACCATAATCTGCTGCGCGAGCTCGGAGAATTTTGCACCCCCACTGAACACTTTGTTGAGCGCATCAAGCAAATGAAAGACGCGCGGCCACGGTTGCCATTCACGCTGCCAAAAATGTGAATCGTGATACGTTTGCCCTGCTGCTCGTTGCGTCTCCATGATAGTCCTCCCGAAGTGGCCGGGCTACCCGGCACCATGCCGGAAGCCCATGGTGTAATATTGCTTTGGGCACCCGATCTTGACGGGGTCGCCGGAAGGTCGCCAATAATCGCTTATTATGGATGGGTTTACATGATGGCGCGTCGCTCTGCGATTTTGCTCGCGGAACGCAAAAGTACGCCAAGGGGGCCCCGATCGGACCTCGCGACCCGGGCCGGGCGCCCGCCTGGTCTGTGCCGGCTCCGTGGCGATCACCGCCCCCGCGTGCGAGCGGCCTGCATGGAACCGGGACGGTCGGCCCGACCGCTTCTCTTGTCCGGCAACGAGCCCGGCTTACCTCCGTGCTTACCCTGACGCCGGTCCACGGAACCGGTTCCGGGTCGTCTCCTGGTGTCTCCTGAGACGACGGGGTCCCCCCGGGGGGAGGGGTGGCGGAACACCCTATGGAACCTACGGAAGAGGCCGCAAGAGACGCTCTGGGGGCTCCTGCGGCCTCGTGAGACGTGGTACACCCGGGGAGATTCGAACTCCCGACCTCCGGTTTAGGAAACCGGCGCTCTATCCAACTGAGCTACGGGCGCTCGTGGCGCGGAGGCCGGACAGGCCGCGCACGGAGTCGGCCGGGCCTGCGCGTGCGGCCGGGCCGCCTGGGGCCGGGGCTCCGTGCCTCCTTTTGCCGCCTGTTATTGTAAGTCGGATGTCCGGCAGGTCAAGCGTTGGGGGCCGGCCCCAGCGCTTGCGCGCTTCGCTGGCTCACGCTCACGCGGTGCCCGACGGCGTGCGGGAGGACTGGGGCCGGCGCCGCGCCGCAGGCCGGCGCCGCGTGCTGCCGCGCGCATTCAGCACCCCGTCTTCGCTGCTCCAGGCCACCGCGCGGTTGCGGCCGGCTGCCTTGGCCCGGTAGAGAGCCGCGTCCGCATGCGCGATCAGATCCTCGATCCGCCGCATGGACGGCAGGAACTCGGCCACCCCCAGGCTCGCGGTGAGCGGCACGGGCTCGCCCCCCTCCGATGCGAACGCATGCGCCTCGATCCCTTCGCGCAGGCGCTCGGCCAGCTCGGTGGATCCCTGGAGGCTGCCTTCGGGCAGGATTACGGCCAATTCCTCCCCGCCGTAGCGGCAGGCCAGGTCTGCGTCACGAATGCTGTCGGCCAGGATGGCCGCGATCTCGCGCAAGATCTTGTCGCCCGTGAGATGCCCGTGCGTGTCGTTGACCTGCTTGAAATGGTCGAGGTCGACCAGGATCAGCGACAGATGGGTGGGATGCCGCCGCGCGATGCGGAAATACCCTTCGAGCTGGGTCATCATGTACTGCTTGTTGTAGAGACCGGTGAGCCCGTCGCGGATGGCCTGCACGTACAGCCGTTCGCTCCGCACGGCCCGGGCGATGTGGCCCGCGGATTCGGCCAGGAGCTGCTGCCGCTCGGCCAGCGCCTGCTCGTCCTGGTCCTCGCCGTGACAGTCGAAGCGCACCTTGACCACGCCGATCTGCTCGGTCTCGGCCACCAGCGGACACGCGAGGTCCACCAGCCGCGCCTGGGCGTCGTACTGCATGGGCTTCTGATGGACCATGGCTTCGAGCACGTTGCGGTTGTCGAGCCGCACCTGCCCCAGCTCGGCCGCCACCAGGCTCTCGATGGCATCGGTCGCGGGCAGATCGTCCGCATCCAGATGGTAGAGCGTGAGGCGCATCAGCCCGACCTCGGCCTGCCGGAACATGAGCGTGCCGGCCACCACCACCTGCGCGCCGCGCGGCGTGATGCTCAGCCGCCGCGCATCCAGGAGCTCGGCATCGATGGCGCCGTCGCTCTGTCGACCGGTCTCCATCTCGTTCATGAGCGTGAGCCCGCCCGTGTCCGTGAGCGAGAGGCAGAGCTCGGTCGCGCGGCTCAGGCGGTAGTAGGCGCGCGGCAGCGGTCCGCTGGAAGCGCTGTTCGTGACGAACACCGTGAGGTCGCGCGCAGCCGCCAGGTCATGCACCACGCCCGCGATCTCGTCCAAAAAATCCTCGAACGACGTGTGGGCCGTGGCCGCACGGGAGAGCTCCCGGTGCGCCGACAGACTCTCCACCTGCTGGCGGAGTACCCGGCGATCGCGCTCCAGAGCCTCGATATGGCTGCGCAGACCGTCGGCCTCGGCTTCCAGGTCGGTCTGGCGCCGGCGGTAGCGCTCTACGCGTTCGCGGTCGCCGAAGTACAGCTGCTGGAAGACGAGCAGACCCGCGGCCGCGAGCGCGCTCAGGAGGGCGGCCGCCGCCCGCACGTCCGGGACCGGGTCCGCACGGAAGGCCAGTTCGCCCGCAGCCAACAGCGCAGTGATGGCCAGGACGATAACGATCCCGCGGAGCATGAGCGCGCGCATGGGATTCCCCTGCTGCCCGTCAACTTTTGCCGGAAAGGGTATGCAGGAACGGGGCGGAAGTCAATGCCCGGCTTGACACGCCCCAGGCATGGCCTACAATCATTCGGTCGCCCGTTTGTGCACTTCTGCATTTCAACCCAAGGAGAATCGCTCATGGATCGAACCGACGACTACGAAATCAAGGACCTGGGCCTCGCCGAGCAGGGCCGGAAGAACCTGGAATGGGCCGAGAGCCAGATGGGGGCACTCATGCAGGTCCGCCAGCGGTTCGAGAAGGAACAGCCGCTCAAAGGCGTCAACATCGGCATCGCTCTCCATCCCACCAAGGAGACCGGCGCGCTCGTGCGCACCCTGCGCAGCGGCGGCGCCGAGGTCAGCGTCTGCGCCTGCAATCCGCTGAGCACGCAGGACGACGTGGCCGCCGCCCTGGCCGAGGAGGGCGTGCGCATCTGGGCGTACAAGGGCGAGACCAAGGAGGACTACTACAAGTACCTGACCAACGTCATCGAGACGCGGCCCACCTACACGCTCGACGACGGATGCGATCTCGTGAGCGAGATCCACACCAAGCACACCGATCTGATCCCGGAGGTGGTCGCGGGCGCGGAAGAGACCACCACCGGCATCATCCGGCTGCGCGCCATGGAGGCTGACGACGCCCTCAAGTACCCCATCATGGCGGTCAACGACCTCAAGACCAAGCACCTGTTCGACAACTTCCTGGGCACGGGCCAGTCGACCCTGGACGGCATCCTGCGCGCCTCGTCGATCCTCTTCGCCGGCAAGAACGTGGTGGTGGCCGGCTACGGCCAGTGCGGCCGGGGCGTGGCCGAACGCGCCAAAGGCATGGGCTCCAACGTGATCGTCACCGAGGTCGAACCCATCAAGGCGCTGCAGGCCCTGACAAACGGCTTCCGCGTCATGCCCATGATCGATGCCGCGGCCATCGGCGACGTGTTCATCACGGTGACGGGCGACAAGCACGTGCTCGCGCGCGAACACTTCGACCAGATGAAGGACGGCGCCATTCTCGCCAATTCGGGGCACTTCGACATCGAAATCGACCTCGAGAGCCTGGAAGCGTTCGCCACGAAGAAGGAGGGAATCCGCACGTCGTTCGACCGGTACACGCTCGCCGACGGCCGGAACATCTATGTCTGCGGCGAAGGGCGCCTGGTCAACCTCGCGGCTGCGGAAGGCCACCCGAGCGTGGTCATGGCCCAGAGCTTCTGCGGACAGGCCCTGGCCGCCGAGTACGCCATCCAGCACCGCGACGAGCTCAAAAACGGGGTCAACGAACTCCCCGAAGCCATCGACAACCGCATCGCCGAGCTCCAGCTCGAAGCCCTGGGCATCCAGTACGACAAGCTCACGGCAGACCAGGAGAAGTACCTCTCCAGCTGGCAAGAGGGGACGTAGGGACACGTCCGAGGACGGCGGCGCTGCACGGTCTGCGGATGGCGGAAGCCCTGCCCGCCCCCGGGTGGGCAGGCGGGCGCGGTTTTCTGCGGAATCCCCGTGGCGCGCGGATCCCTGCTACCCCCCCCAGGGCGGCGGCATGCCCACCCAAGGGTGGGCATGGCACCCAACCCCCTCCGCCCCTGAGGGCTGCAGCCCTTGCCGCCCGCCGTTTTTCTGCTTCCCTCTTCTCTATTCCAGCGCTATGCTGAATGTAGGTATGGGATATCGGCGGCGCGGCCGGGCGAAAGGTGCGCGGGCGGCGCCGATTCCTCTGAACAGCCGGCGGAGGGACCGACCATGGATCTGGATGCCTGTCTTCGGGAACTGGAGCGCCAGGACGGAAGCGACCTGCACCTCAAGGTGGGACGCCCGCCGCTGTTACGCATCAGCTCGGAGCTGCTGCCCACCGATGCGCCGGCCCTGACCGAGAACGACCTCAAAGCCACCCTCTACAACATCATGAACCCCCGCCTCATCAAGACCTTCGAGGAGACCTGCGAGGCCGACTTCTCCTACGAGATCGAGGGACTCGCCCGGTTCCGCGTGAACGTCTTTGTGCAGCGGGGCCACATCGGCGCGGTCATGCGTCTCATCCCGATCGAGACGCCCACGGTCGAATCCATGGGACTGCCCCAGGTGCTCAACACCATCGCCGACAACGAAAACGGGCTCGTGCTCGTCACCGGGCCCACAGGCTCGGGCAAGTCCACCACGCTCGCCGCCATGATCGAGCACATCAACGAGACCCGGCCGGTGCACATCATGACCGTGGAGGACCCGATCGAATTCGTCTACACCGACCAGCAGGCCACCATCAACCAGCGCGAGCTGGGCCTGGATACGGGCGCGCTGGCAAACGCTCTGCGCGCCGTGCTCCGCCAAGACCCCGACATCATTCTCATGGGTGAGATGCGAGACCCGGTCACCATCCGGTTCGGTCTGACCGCAGCCGAAACCGGGCACCTGGTCTTTGCGACGCTCCACACCAACGACGCGCCCCAGACCATCGAGCGCATCCTGGACACCATGCCGCCCGACGCACGGGAACTCGTCCGGCAGCAGCTCGCTCTCATCCTGCGAGGCATCATCTGCCAGCGCCTGGCCCGCCGGGCCGACGGCACGGGCCGCGTGGCCGCCCAGGAGAT
This sequence comes from uncultured Planctomycetaceae bacterium, assembly GCA_964496245.1. Classification (GTDB taxonomy): domain Bacteria; phylum Planctomycetota; class SZUA-567; order SZUA-567; family SZUA-567; genus CAZBZG01. The sequence continues at coordinate 5,229 of CAZBZG010000054.1, forward strand.
CCTGGTGGCCAACGAGACCGTGAGCCAGCTGATCGCGGAGAACAAGACCAAGGCCGTGCACAAGGCCATGGAAGAAGGGGCCTACTACGGCATGCAGACCTTCAACCAGGCGCTCTACGTCCTGGTGCAGCAGGGCACGATCACGCAGGACGAGGCCAAGGCGAACTCGGACTCGCCCGAGGATCTGGAACTCATGTTCCGCGGCATCCGCAAAGGCACGAGCGCGCAGGAAACCGGCGGGGACGGCGAGAGCGGCAGTGGAGCGGGCGCGACCGGCCGGGCGCGCCCCTCAGGCGGGAGCGCGGTCCAGCAGGAAGAACCGGGCGCGGAACAGAAGCCCAAGGTCAACCGCGGGTTCGATTTCTGAGCATTCTGAGCATTCCACCGAACGGCCCCAACGCAACGCGCGCGGGACGAATCCCGCGCGGCGTCACGCATCCGATAGCAAAGGCTCTGCTCACATCGCAGCCGGGATCTTGGCCGACTTGAAGGCATCGCGCAGGGCGTCGACCTTGTCGGTCTGCTCCCAGGGGAAGTGGCTGCGACCGAAGTGGCCGTAGACCGCGGTCTCCTGGTAGGACCAACCCTCGGGTTCGCGCAGTTCGAGCGACTGGATGATGGCTGCGGGCCGGAAGTCGAAGATGGTATCGCTCTCGAGCACTTTCTGGATCTCGACATCCTCCACAGCGCCCGTGCCGAACGTGTCCACATTGATGCTGAGCGGCAAGGCCACGCCAATGGCATAGGCCACCTGGATCTCGCACTTCTCGGCCAGCCCCGAGGCCACCACGTTCTTGGCCACGTACCGCGCGTAGTAGGCGGCCGAGCGGTCGACCTTGGACGGGTCCTTGCCGGAGAAGGCCCCGCCGCCGTGGCAGCCCACGCCGCCGTAGGTGTCCACGATGATCTTGCGGCCGGTCAGCCCGGCGTCGCCGTGCGGGCCGCCCACCACGAACTTGCCCGTGGGGTTGATATAGTACTCGGTCTCCTTGTGCAGCAAACCGGTCGGCTCCAGGATCTCCTTGCTCGCGGCGATCAGGTCCTTGCGAATCTGCTCCAACGGCACGTCATCGGTCTGATGGCTGACGACCACGCTGGTGATGTGGTGGGGCTTGCCGCCGAGATACTGGATCGAGATCTGGCTCTTGGAATCGGGCCGCAGATAGGGAATGCGCTTCTCCTTGCGAATCTTCTGCAGCGCCAGCAGCAGCTTGTGGCTGTAGAGGATCGGGGCCGGCATGAGCTCGGGCGTGGCATTGCTGGCGTAGCCGAACATCATGCCCTGGTCGCCCGCCCCCTGCTCCTTGAAGAGCCCTTCGCCCTCGCTCACCCCCTGGGAGATGTCGGGCGACTGCGGATGGATGCGGCTCTCGTATTGGAAGGTCTCGTGGCAGAATTTCACCTCCTCCCGGTCGTAGCCGATCTCTTTGACCACACGCCGGGCCACGGCCTCCGGGTCGATCCGATTCCAGCCTTTGCAGGTGATCTCGCCCAGATTGAGTACGTAGTCGGTGGTGGTGGCGGTTTCGCACGCCACCCGGCTTGCCGCATCCTCGGCCAGGCATGCGTCGAGCATGGCGTCCGAGATCTGGTCGCAGAGCTTGTCCGGATGCCCCGCGCTCACCGATTCCGAGGTGAAGACGTGGTCGGTGTTGATCTTGCTCATGAGTCTCTGTTCCTTTCGCTGGCTAACCCCTCAGGATCCAAAATCAGAAAGTGCGCAGAAAGCGCGTATTGTGACAGCATCCGCGGCCGAACGCAAGGACGAAAAGCGCGCGCCCGCTTGGGCACCCGGCCGTGGGCCACGGCTGCCGAGACGCTAGGAGTCGCCCTTCATCAGCCCCCGCTCCACCAGGAAATCCCGCGCCACCTTGCGCGGGGACTGCAACTGGTCGGTCACGGCGTAGTTCATCTTCCGCATCTCTTTGGCCGAAATGGCGTCCGTCAGCAGATCGAAGACGTCCTTAAGCTCCGGGTATTGGTCGAGCGTCTCCTGGCGCACCACGATGCCCACGTCGTAGGGCGGGAAGAGGTGTTTGTCGTCCTCGAGCGTCCGCAGGTCGTAGGCGGCAATGCGCCCGTCCGTGCTGAAGGCGTCGATCAGGTCGACGTCCTCGTCCTTGAGAGCCCGGTAGGTCACGTCGGGATCGAGCTTGGTGATCTTCGTCCCGAACGTAAACCCGTAGGCCTTGTCGAAGCGCTTGAATTCCGGCCGCGTGGAGTACTCGTGATCGAAACCCGGACGGATCGTGTCTTTGACCCGTTCCAGGTCCGAGATCCTGGTGAGGTCATGCTCCTGGGCATAGGCCTCCCGCACGGCGTACGCGTAGGTGTTGGCAAAGCCCAGCGTGTTGTACCAGTTCAGGTTCCACCGCTCGTCGAACTCCTTGCGCACCAGCGTCAGAATGTCCTGCCGGGACTGGGACGGGTCGTAGGTCCTCTCCAGGAGATTGATGAGCCCCGTCCCCGTGTACTCGGGATAGAGATCCAGATCCCCTTCGCGCAGCGCACCGAAGCAGATCTTGGTGCCCTGCAGGCCGAGCCGCCGCTGAACCGCCAGGCCGGTCTTGGCTTCGATCAGCTGGGCGATCATCTCGCCCAGAATCCTCTGCTCGGTGAACTGCTTGGAGCCCACCACCACGGCCGTTTCCGGGCCGCGCGTGCGGAACCAGACGAAACCGCCGATGAGCACGACGAGCACGATCAGTAGAATCAGTAGACGTTGCATGGTCTTCTCTCTTGTTTATCCAACGCGGGCTTCGCCCGCAACCCAAGAGGTCAGAAGTCAGAGGTCGGAAGCCGGAAGTTGTTTGTGATCATACACCATATCCTTATTCTCCTGACCTCTGGCCTCTGATCTCTGACCTCTTACCCCCGCGGCCACGGAAGATGCCGCCTCCCATCTCTCGTTTTTTTGCGCAGCACCTTCCGGAGAAGGCACTAAGACGTCTCTTGGAACTGGAGCCCCTCGGGCGTCAGGAAGCGCTGCGCCAAGGCGCACAGGCCATCCAGGGCGAGCGCCAGCAGGATCGAGGGCACCACGCCCGCAAAGATGAGTTCATTGCCCCGGTTCTGCATGCCTTCCATGATGATGGTCCCGAGACCGCCCGCGCCGATGAACGTGCAGAGCGTAGCAATGCCCACGCAGATGACAGTGGAGGTGCGGATGCCGGCCATGACCACGGGTACGCAAAGCGGGATCTCGACCTTTGCGAGGATCTGCCCCTCGGTCATGCCCATGCCGCGGCCCACCTCGATCACGGTTGCGTCCACCTCGTTGATGGCTGTGTAGGTGTTGCGGAGGATCGGCAGCACAGCATAGAGAAAGAGCGCGGTAATGGCCGGCACGACTCCGATCCCCAGGAGCGGGATCATCAGCGCCAGCAGGGCCAGGCTGGGCACGGTCTGGACCACGCTGGCGACGCTCAGCACTGGCGTGGCGAACGCGCGGAACCGCGTGAGCAGGATGCCCAGGACCACGCCGATCAGGATGGCCAGGCTCATGGCACCGAAGGTCAGCTCCATGTGCCGGAGGACCTGTTCGAGAATCTCCGCCCGCCGCCCCACAAAAACGTCGAGAAACGTCATGCGCCCACCCCCTCTGCGCCGACCTCGCCCAACGTCCGCGTCACGTCCTTGAGGAGGTCCTGCTGGCGGACGGACCCCGCGCGTCGGCGGCCCCGGAAGACGGGAAGTTCCGACTTACCTGTCCGCTTGAAGAGATCCAACGCATCCACGAGGGAATCGCGTATCTTGAGCCGCTCCTCGGGGACCGTCTCCTCTTCCCCGGTCTCGCCCCCGTCTTCGGCAAGAAATTCGCTGATCTGCCGCGTCAGCAGGGAGAGCTGAAACCGGTGCTGGCCCAGGAACTGGTCGACGAAGTCGTTGGCCGGCTTGTCCACGAGATCGGCCGGGGTGGCCAGCTGCTGAAGCTCGCCCGCATCCAGGAGCGCGATGCGGTCGCCCATCTTCACGGCCTCGAAGACGTCGTGCGTCACAAAGAGGATGGTCTTCTCGATCTCGCTTTCGAGCTCCAGGAACTCGCTCTGGAGCTGTTCGCGAGTGATCGGGTCGAGCGCACCGAACGGCTCGTCCATGAGCACCACGGGCGGATCCGCGGCCAGAGCCCGCGCCACGCCCACGCGCTGCTTCTGCCCACCGGAGAGCTGGCCGGGAAAGCGCTCGCGAAAGTCGTCCGCCGGCTCCAGGCCGACCATGGCGAGCAGCTTGTCCACGCGCTCGCGGATATCGCCCTCGGACCACCGCAAGAGGCGCGGAACCACGCCAATGTTCTGGCCCACGGTCATGTGCGGAAACAGGCCGATATGCTGGATCGCATAGCCCACGTTCCGGCGCAGGTCGATCGGGTCCTTCTCCATCACGTCCTCACCGCCCACGAGGATGCGCCCGTCAGTGGGTTCGATCAGCCGGTTCACCATCTTCATGCTCGTGGTCTTGCCGCTGCCCGAGGTACCCAACAGCACCAGGGTCTCGTCCTTCTGGACCTCGAGCGAGAGGTCCTTGACCGCGTCCACGCCGCCGGGGAAGGTCTTGGACACATGCTCGAACGTAATCACGGGATCTCCCGGTCTCCGCCGCGCCGAAAAGGCTCAGATATTTCCTCGCGGACCCTTACAGCGTCGCCGGGACCTGCTTGATCTCGGCGTGCGCTTCCAGGATCCGGTCGCGCACAGCTGCTTCGAGCTTGGGCGCGGCCGGTTGTTTGCGCAGGTCGTCCACGACCGCACGGGCGCGATCGGCCGCACCGTCGGGCTCGACGTCTGTCGTGCGCTTGTCGCGCACGGCGAGCTTGGGCATGAAGAACTCTTCGCGCATGTGCTCGACCGTGTGCAGTTCGTCGACGTAGACTTCCCCGGGGCCCTTCTCGACCATCAGGTCCGTGGCCAGGGTTTCGTCGTTGACCTCGATCCCCCGCAGCACGCGCTGGCACATACCGAGGATCTCGTTGTCCACGACCAGTTTGTCGTAGCTCACGGTGAGATCGGCCTCCATGAGGCCGGCGATGTCGTGGATGTAGTTGGCCCCGCTCATGGCCACGAGCAGACTGCTCATGGCGCTCTCGTACGAGCTCTGCGTGCCCACGGCCAGGGCATCGGACGTGCCGGCCGTGGAGTAGAGCGGGAGTTCGAAGTGCTGGGCGAGCTGGCTGACGGCCGCGTTGATCATGGCCCGCTCGATGGCGCCGCCCACGTGGTCCATGGTGGCCAGATTCGTGATCGATCCGACGCTTCCGCAGATGCCGGGCGCGCCCTTGTTCACGCACTGCACGAGTGCGATGCCCCCGAGCGTCTCGGCGATGTGGGTGAGAACGTTGCCCGCGAGCGTGATGGGCGCGGTCGTGCCGCAGATCGGCTCGGTCGGCACCACCACGGGCAGCCCTTCTTCGGCCAAGTAACAGGTCATCTCGCCGTAGTGGTCGTCGATCTTGAAGGGGCTGATGACGAGGGTGATGAAGGAGACGAAGGGCTTCTCGCGGAGCGCCTCCGGACTGCCGGCGATGGTCTGGGCCATCTGGACCACGTCCTTGCAACCGTCGATCGTGTAGATGCCGCCCATCACGTGCTTGGTGGTATTGTCGAAGGCGTGGAAGAAACGGTTGACGTCGATGTGCTCGCGGTTCTCGATCTCGTTGGGGAAGACGTTGATCGTGAAGAGATGAATGTGTTCGAGCGCGTCGACCATGCGGGCGTTGAATCTGACGTCCTCGATTGTGGACGGACGCCGCTCGCCGCTCTCCAGATCCAGCACGTAGATGGCCGTGCCGCCCGTGCCGTAGTGGACCCGGTTTTGTTCGAGCACGCAGTCGCACGCGCCGTCGCGCGAGTGGAGCGTGATGGAGGACGGATTGGACGCGACGGCGTCTTCAACCAGAGACCGGGAGAGCTTGACCGTCTGGGTGCTGTCGTCCACGTCCGCGCCGGCCTTCTGGAACGCGGCGCGCGCCGAGGCCGAGTAGACGGCCAGGCCGGACTCGGCCAGCACGCGGAACGCCGCCTCCGCGATCTGCTGAACGTCGGCCTTGGCGAGGGGCTGGTAGAGCGAAGAAGCCAGTCCCGGCTGTTCGTGTTTGCTTGGACTCACAGGTCGTCTCCTTCCGTCAGGTTCCGGGGTCGTGTGCGAAGCCCGTCAAGGGCAAAACCAGATCAAAGCGCGCGCGCGGCCACCAGCGCGGGGATACCGCCCTGCTCGAACAGGTCCGCGGTCTCGTCGGCCGGGACGCGGCCCGTGTCCACGCGTGCGCACAGGGGCTCGAGGAACCGTTCCTCCCCCCGCTTCCGTCGTTCCAGGCCCTGCCGCGCCACGTCGAGCATGCGGCGGGCGAGCGCGCCTAGGTCGATCGCGCCCCCGTCCGGGTCGAGACCCGTCCGCAGGGCGCGTTCGCGGGCCTGACGAAGATCCGCCCAGTCGAACTCGGCGAGCACGCTCCACGCAGCGTCCAGGTGTTCGACAAGCCCGAGGGTGAGCGCCGCCAGGCTCAGGATGGCCTCGGGCGGCTGCTGGTCGCAGGTCCGGTTCTCCACCGTGTAGTAGCGGCTGACGCGCGCGTTGAACCAGTAGCAAGAGTTGTGCAGGCCGATGTCCTCGCTGGCGGGGACCAACGTCACCGGCCGGCCCTCCAGGTCCCGGCCGCGCGCTTCGGGGGCGGTGAAGTAGTCGGCAAAGCTCTCGTAGTCCTCGAGCACCACGGGCAGGCCGTCGCGTTTGACGTAGATCGGCCGGAACCCCTGGACGGTTTGCACGTACTCTTCGAACGAAGCGAACGGCTTGGGCGTCACGCCGCACCGGCCGGCGGCCGGCGGCCACCAGTCCCAGAGCTTGTCGGCCACGCACTTGTACTCGGCGCTCCGGGCGCCCTTCCAGATGTTGGAGTGCGCCGTGAGCGCGAGCTGGGCGGGCGCGAACCCGTTCAGGACGTTCACCGCGGGCATGGCCTCCTGCATCCGCACGCTCACGTGCACGTGGCTGGCCGCGTTCACCGTGAACATGTGAAAGTCGTCGCCCTGTTCTGGGGGGATGACCGTGTTGGACGGGCAGGCCTTGTCCCACACGCTCGTACGCGACTTCTTCATGAGGAGCGCCTGGCTCGGGGGCGTGACCGGCTGGATGCCGTAGGCCAAAAAGCGCACCCCCTCCTTGTCGGAGAAGTCGTGGAGCGTCTCCCGCAGGGATGCGAAGGCAGCCTCGAGCCCTGCGATGTCTCCGGCGTGGGCGAGCGAGAACTCGGGCTTGCAGTAGCCGGTTTCGCACGAGGCCACGGTCTCGTTCCGCTCGCCGGGCGTGGTGGCGCCCACCGTCTTGCCGCTCACCGCATCGGATTCGGGCGTCCAGCCGCGGTCGGCCAGGAACGCCCAGAGCGCGTCGACAGCTTCGGGCGGGGCAGCCGAGCCGTCGGTGCTGGTCAACGGGAACTTGAGCTCGGCACCGATCCGGCGTTCGAAGGCATCCTCGTCGCCCACGGCCTGGCGGAACCCCTCGACAAACCAGTCGTGGATCTCTTCGATGCGATGGGGCATGCGTTTCCTCGAATGCGTTGGCGCGTCGCCCCGGCAATGCCGGACTCACTCTCCCATGACGTGGCCGTCGCCGCGGATCACGAACTTGTAGCTGGTCAGCTCCTCCAGGCCCATGGGACCCCGCGCGTGGATCTTGTCCGTGGAGATACCGATCTCCGCGCCCATGCCCAGGGACTCGCCGTCGCAGAACATGGTCGACGCGTTCACCAGCACCACGCCCGAATCCACCTCGCGCACGAACTGCTGGGCGTGTTCGCGGTTCTCGGTGACGATGGTGTCGGTGTGGTGCGACCCATAGCGGTTGACGTGGCTGATGGCTTCCGCCACGTCCTCCACAACCCGGACCGCGTAGATGAGATCCAGGTACTCGGTGCGCCAGTCCTCTTCGGTGGCGGGCTCCACGTCGCGTACGGCCACGCGCACGCCCGGCCCGCCCTTGATGCGCACGCCCTGCTCGCGCAGGGCGCCGATGATGCGCGGCAGATCGGGGCTGATGGCTTCGTGCACGAGCAGGGTCTCGGAGGCGTTGCAGACCGCGGGCATGAGGCACTTGCTGTCGATGGCGATCCGGATGCCGCGCTCCAGGTCGGCCGCCTCGTCGAGATAGACGTGGCAGATGCCCTCGTAATGCTTGATCACGGGGATCCGGCTGTCCCGGGCCACGGCCTGGATCAGCTCCTTGCCGCCGCGCGGAATCACGAGGTTGATGCAGTCCTCCATCTGGAGGAGATCCCGGACCTCGTCGTGCGAACAGCTCGTCACCTGCACGGCCTGGGGCGGGAGGTCGGCCTCGAGCAGGGACTTGGCCCAGAGTTCGCCGAGCAGCGCATTGCACCGCCGGGCTTCGGACCCGCCGCGCAGGATGGAGGCGTTGCCGGACTTGAGGCAGAAGGCCCCCGCGTTCACAGTCACGTGCGGCCGGGCTTCGTAGACCATGAGAATCACGCCCAGGGGCACAGCCACGCGTTCGACGTCGAGTCCGTTGGGGCGGCGGTCGTGGCGGATGACCCGGCCCACGGGATCGGGCAGGGCCTCGAGCTTCTTGAGCGACCGGATGCGCCCGTTGATCTTGGCCTCGTCGAAACGCAGGCGATCGACGAGATTCGAGGGCAGCTGCTTCTCGGCCGCTTCGGCGCGGTCTGCTTCGTTCGCCTGGATCAGATCGGCCGTACGCCCTTCGAGCTTTTCGACCATGCGCTGGAGGACCTCGTTCTTCTGCTCGGTTTCGGCCTGGGCGAGCAGGCGAGAGGCCTCTTGCGCGGCGACGGCGACATCACGTATGCCCAATGGTGTCTCCTCGGGAAGAGCTGGCCCGGCAGCTGGGCGTGCGGGATTCAGGTCGCCTGCTCGTCGATCTGCAGGATCCTGTCCAGCTCTTGGCTGATGGACTCGTGGTTCGTGCTCTCGTCCACCACGCACACGTGCGGCAGGCGGAGCAGAAGGCGCGTGTCCTCGTCGCAGACGTTACCTGCGCCCACCACGAGGATCGGGATCTGGGTGTCGATCTCCCGCAGCCGGAGCACGCATGGCACCGGATCGATCTCCGGATGTGCGGCATCCACGGCCACCGCAGCCATCCGTTGCTGCCGGGCCGCCTCGATCGCGTCCGCGAGCGTGCTTTGCACCAGGGGAGCCAGGCCGAGACGCGAGAGCATCTGCGGCAGGGCGTGGCTCTGCTGCGACGCAATCACGAGAATGCCGTCGGATCGCATTCCAGACAGACTCCCGGATCAGCGCGGGGATAAGCAACTGGCGGGCCAGCCGAGCGGCGCGCGAACCTGTACACCCGCATCTCGCATCACCCGCCCGCGTCGCAACCCTGAGGCGCAGGGTCGCAGGAACGAGAGACGATGCGACTCCCCCCTCAAGCCCTGCCCTGGCTGCGGGACTTCCACTGCGTCGCGGCTTTTTTCATGGCCTTCTTGCGTGCGCGCTGGCGCTTGAGCTTCTTCTTGGTGGCCTGACGGGCCTCCTTGGCCCGCTGCTTTTCGCGGCGGACATCCTCGCGCCGGCGCTGCTCGCTCGGCTTCTCGTAACGCGCGTTCTTCTGGATATCGCGATACAATCCTTCGCGGTCACAGATCTTCTTGAAGCGCTTGAGCGCCTTGTCGACCGATTCGTTGGAGCGTAACTCCATGCGGATCTGAGGGATCGTCGTCCTCCTTTCAACCAGACAGCTTCGAAGACTCACTGCAACGGCGGCAGAATCATATCCTGGATCTCCAGGTAGTACCGCTTGTCGCGGGACTCGCCGATCCGGCAGTGCAGGACTAGTGTATCGCCTTTTTCGACTTGTGAAAGGGTTTTTTGGAAGGATTTCTCGCCCGCCGGGCACACGATGGCGATCGAGTCGCCCAGGTCGTTGTGGGCTGTCTCGAACGCGAGGTATGACTTTCCCTTGAGATTCGGGCTCTTTTCGATCAGGGCGGGGCGGGCCGGGCCGTGTCCCCGGTAGACCAGGGCGATTTCCACAAAGGGCCCGGTCTCCCGGTAGTCAGGGAAAGCCCCGTCATGGATGCCGCCGATGGTGACCTGGAGCACCTTCTTGCGAATGTGCGGATAGCGGCGTCCGTTCGGCTTGCTGGTGTTCTCCGTCTCGCCCGGATTGAGCAAGGGGCTTTTTTCGGTCACAGCCTCCGGACTGGCTGCATCCACGAGCAAACCGGGCCCGGCCTGGTCCCCCTCCCACAACGTGAAGACCCGGCCGTACACGTGGAGGCGCTGGCCCTTGGGCATGCCCTTGAGCGTGTTCCAGTCGAACAGAGCCGCGGCCGGCAGGAACAGGTGGGGCCAGCCGCCGGCTGTCTCGTGCTCGAGCCGCCGCCAGCGGGCCGCATCCACGCCCAGGGCACGCGCGGTGTCGGAATCGATTTTCTTCTGGGATGCGAAGACCACCTGCATGTGGGCCCGGCGTCCGTCCCAATAGTCCCGGTTCTCCAGAGCCTTGCGCGGAGCGAGCGGGCGGTAGGCGTTGGGCGCGAAGTCCTTCTTGTCGCCAAGGGGGGCTAGTTCCACGGCCGGCCGCCATGAAGAAACTGCGAGCCAGTACTTCCAGATGGCACGCCCCATTTCGTCACGGCGTCCCGTGTAGAACCGGCGGAATTCAGCCCGGATCTCCATGAGCCGGCCGGGCGCCACACCCTCCAGCGCGCGCTCGTAGTCCCGCGTTCCCACGACCACGAACAGACACGTTCCCCCGCGGAATACCCGGTACTGCTTGGGCGAGCACTTCTCCGCGATCTCGCTCGGGATCTCGCCTTCAGGCAACGGCTCAGACAGGGGCATCACAGCCTTGAGTTCCTTTTCGCCGTGCTTTTCCCACCGGGCATCCAGCGCCTCCTGTTCCTGGGCCAAGAAGCCGGGCGGAAGCACCTGATCGTCGCGTGCGTGCAGCCCAGGCCCGCAGACGCAGGCAAGGACCGCCAACAGCAGAAGCGTGTACACGCGTCGCATAACGTTCGACTCTCGACCGTTCCACCGGAGAACGCGGCTTCCAGCGCAGCCCTCTTGCCGGCGGACTGTTGCCCATCTCCGTTTAGGAGACATGGCGGTACAGTGCCCGCCGGCCACCCGCTCCGCCGGGCCGGAACCACACCGCAAACCTACTGCATACACAATAGTTAGCCTAGCAGAAATCCGGAGGCCCGTCAAGCGCAAGAGAACCGGCGGTTGCGCGCGCCAGACCTGTTTGGCCCGGGAAGGCGGGGGCGATCCGCAGCAGGCGGGGTCCACATCCTCTCCTGCAATCGGCGGAAGTCGGGCTTGCTGCGATGCGCGTACAGGCACACCCGTCTTTGGTAGTAACGCACCACGCGCGGCGAGGTTCAGCAATCCCGCGCACAGCCCGCGCGCTCGGGCGGAGGCTGACCGCCTGCGTGTCGCGCGTGGCAGGCCTTTGGCCGCCGGCACGATCAGAACATGACCGACCCCAATCAATATCTGCACACCCCTTGCCGTGCGGCGGGTTGCGGCCGCATTACTCCAACCCATTGGCATTGAATGCGATATGCGGTATTTGCCCCAACCACGCCTTTCTGGCACGCAGTTTCCTTCCTGCCCGACATCCCGCGCGCTGGGCCCTGAAACTGAGGAGGAACCACATGCGCCTGCTGCTTGGAACCGTTCGACGCATGGCACGCCGTGCACACGGCGGACCCTTGAGCGAGACCGCGGACTGCCTGCTGTCGGCCGCCGTGATCGCCGGCTGGGTGCTCGTGTTCTGGCTGGTGAGCGTCTGACGCGACGCGCGCCAAGGCATGAAGGGGCGAGCGGACCGTTCGCGCCCGCTCCCCCGGAGGCGTAAGGCTACAAAGGAATGCGCGACCCACTGCATGCCGGAGCGATGTACTGGCAGCGTGTCTGCGTCGCTGGGAAGAACCGGCTTCCGTTCTACTTGTGCCAACCGATCAAGGAGGAGAAGACCATGCACAACGCATATGAAGCTGTGATCCGAGGACTCGAAGAGCGGGAAGTGACTGCAGCCACCGACCGGATGCTCTCCGATCTGGGCGCGGAATCCGCTTGCCCTGCGGCCGGCCGGCCCGCCCTGCGCCGCGCGCTCGCGTACCTCTCGCCGCAGCCTGCGACCGACCCCACGCCCGTCGGCCGCATCGCACGCCTGGTGCAGCGCAAGGAACTGGCTGCCGCCGAACTCGACGCCTGGGTCGAGCGATTCGTGGACGTGGTCTTTGCCGCACCCGAGCTTCTCGCCCCGCCCGCAGAACGCCGCGGGAGCGCATAGCCGGCCGGACGCGGCGTGCCGAGCCGGTGCTGGACCGCTGGGACGCACACACGAAACACCCGACTTCATTCCGCAAGCGAGACTCCGCCTTCGCTGTGTCGCTTCGGCGTGACAGGCCCGCCAGTCCCTCGCCGCCTTGGAGCGGACGCTCAAAGAGGCCCCGCCCGGCAGCGTCCAATGGCGGGTCAACCCCCTGGGCGACCATCGTGGCTGATGCCAGTCAGGTTGACGCCCGAGAGAACGCGATGGAGCGGTGTTTCTACACCGGTTGAAAGACATACCTGCACAAGCGTATGCTGTCCATTCCGGTTCACAACTCGCAGAGCCGACTCGGACGATGGCGTGAACAACGGGAGTTGGCTCTCGCCCTCGAGAGCGGTACAGGTGTCATCCTCGAGATCGATCAAGTAGATCGGTCCGACTGAGGTGCTGCCGTGGTTCGCGCAGAGGGCATGACGGTAGTCGGGAGCGGGGTACCAGTTGGAGAAGCGATGGGTTGACACGGAGGATTCTGCTTTGCCGTCAGTTGTATCGATGTGCATGAGGTGAAGATTGAATCGCTTCTCTGCTTCCTCCGTATGCCTTCGCCCCATGAAAATGATTTCCCTGTCGTTCAGCCACACGGCCCCGTAGGTCCCCCATTCCATCTGCGGGTCGAGCGAGCACGATACCCGTTCCTCTCTCCGTTCCTGGAGGTGCCATATCCGCAGGGCGGCATGGTGTCCCCCCTTCTCGCAGTCCAGCCACAGGAGGCGGCTGCCGTCAGGCGAGACCGGCTGACGCCGCCCCACCGTGAACTCAGCCGCAGTGGGGAGCCTGTAGCCCTCGTCTTGTTCAAAGAGATAGACCCTGAGCTGGCCTTTTTCGTCGTCACGGGAGACCTTGCGGATCAGATACTTGGAATCTAGCCAAATGACCATGTTCAGCCCCTCATGGGACGGGACCGATCGCTTCTTCAACGCGGGGAAGTGGATCACAGAATCCATGCCTTTCTGGCGGCCGTGTGCGTCGGGACGGGATAGGCAGTACACAACGGGCTGCCGGTCGGGTATAATGCGTGCCTGAACATCGCCCCATGAAAGGGAAGGCTCGTGACGGGCAGGGACAAGCGCCCTCGCTACGGTTTGCTGGCAGCGCTTCTGGTGGCCCTCACTCTTGGCGCCGGACTCGCCTGCATCGCGTATCCTGCGAAGCGGGCCAGGCAGGTTGCAGCGGAGATCAACCTGCAACCGGGCGACATCGTCTTCCAGAGCTCCCGTGGCGATCTCCCCCTCCTGGTCGAGGCTGTGACGAGGTCCCCATACTCGCACTGCGGGCTGGTCGTCCAAGGGGAGGACGGTGCGTCTGCAGTGCTGGAAGCCGTCGGCCCGGTACTCACTACGCCCATCGTCGAATGGATCCGCCGCGGCCACGGCCAACGCATCCTGGTGTGCCGCCTGAAGCCTCCCCATCGGATGCACATCCCAGCGCTGATTGCTGCCTGCCGGTCGTACATGGGCAGGCCCTACGACAGACGGTTTCGGCTGGACGAGGAGCGGATCTACTGCTCGGAGCTGATCTTCAAGGGCTGGCGAGAGGCTGTGGGGAAGGACTTGGGCCGGCTGGTCGAGCTGAAGGACCTGAACTGGCAGCCCTACCGCAAGCAGATCGCGGAGCTGGAAGGCGGTCCTGTACCCTTGGAGCGGGCCATGATCACGCCCAGGGATCTGGCTCGTGCCGGGCAGCTCGAGGTGGTCTACACAAACTATCCGGGCCGATGAGAGCGCATGGGGGTTGCCGGTAGCCGTGTGAGTCCTTCCTGACGGAGACAGCCCGGCGGTCACAGCTTCTTCCATGCCTGGTGTGCCGATTCCACGGCTCTGGAGGAGTCCTCCAGGGCAAGATCCCGGTTCTCTTGCAGGCGCCTTCTCCTCACGCCCAGGTCGGCAGCAAAGAAGACCGCGAGCACAGCCACCCCCATCACGACCACTCCCGCCGGGTGTCCCATCTCCAGAGTGAAAAGGCCGGCGAATGAAGTCGCAACGGCCACACAGCACCACTTGGCCCCGACCGTCCAGCGCCTGGAGCCCAGGTAGAAGGAGACCGCAGCCCAGCAGGCAACGAGAACGAGCAGGCTCAGCAGTTCCAGGACCGAGGCAAGTTGCATGGCCCCCGTGCCTCTGGTCAGGTACGGCCCTATTACGGAGAAGATCGCCGAGAAGACCGCCAGGACCGCGAGAAGGGCCAGGATGTAGCCGGCGAAGGCTGCTATCAGAGTGGGGATTAACCACCGCAGCAGACAAGAGGCAATGGCCGGCTTGACCCGGCTGCATTTCGTGAACATGTCCTCTCCTTGGCAACGGCATCCTGACGGGCAGAGCCGCCAGATGAGTCGCCTGTTCTACTCATGCCCGGATCTCTCTTCAGGCCCATATCGATGGCTGTCACGACCTGATCTTTCAATGCGAGCCTGAGGTAGAAACCCCTGGGCATGCCGGTGCCATAGGACCATTGGTAGTACCATTCCTTGTCCCCGTCGATGAGCGGGTCGCCCCCGGACTCCCGCACTTGCTCAACCGCCGCCTCGGCACCGGCACAGGCTCGAACTCGTCCAGTGGTCTGGTCACGGCAGGTCTAGAGGGAGACTGGATGTCTGTCATAGCCTCCGCCAATTTCCAGATTGCCGCTCGTTTTCACTTGTCATCTGCCAAAGAGATACGTCAAGGCCGTCCGGCCTTCTGACGTCTTCCGAACAGCCGCGCCAGGATCGCAACGAATGGGACGAAGACCGCACCACCAACACAGAGCCACACCGCACAGATACCCGCAAAGGCCCCGATCGCTGCCACCAGGAAGATGAGCGGCATCGCGTCCCGGGTGGCAACGGCCGCGGCCGTACAGACCACCACGAGCAAGGCGAACAGGACGATCAGGAGCCTTTCGATTGCCCGGGGAGTTTCCATGGTTAGGCCCGACAAGGACTGCGTAGACCGAACCACAAAGCACAATTGCTCTCTCAGCGGTGTTCATGTTGGACGCGTCTCGCAGGCACCCCGCAGCCGATGCTCACGCGAGAACGCCGCCAAGAATCCCCATTTGCTATGGCCGCAACAAACGGTTGGATCCTTTGATACCAAGGGGTTACGAGCGTTG
>CAZBZG010000055.1:0-8266 GCA_964496245.1 uncultured Planctomycetaceae bacterium
AAGCCGCCGGCAGGACCTGAGAGATGCTGCGAGAGCGAAGTGGATACCCCCTTCGGGTTGATTTCTGAATCCGAGGGTGCATGCTAGAGAGAGGAAGCCGGAGAGCAGGAGAGGCGCGACATGAGCCAGGACATCCACCCGATTCTGAACGACTGGGACTTCGATCCGCAGCAGAACGTGCGGAAGATCTGGGGCGACGACGGCACCCAGAAGCTGCAGGTCCGCATTGAGCAGGGCGGTTTCGCGGGCGTCCTCCAGATGGATCTGGAAGGCCGGCCGGACGGCAAGCAGCCCTATGGGTTCGATTTCGTGCTGGACTACTACCAGGATGCGCTCAAAAACTACCGCAAGAAGCACGGCACGTCGGATGGTTTTACGCTCGATCAGAAGGCTTGCGCGGAACTCTTCGACGAGAGCTTCCGGATCTACAACCGGTATGTCTTTCTGCTGCAGATCGGCGACTACGGGTTGGTCATCCGCGATACGCAACGGAACATGCGCGTCTTCCGGTTCGTCCACGCCTTTGCCAAACGGGACGAAGACCGCGCGTATCTGGAGCGGTGGTGGCCCTACATCCTGCGGATCCGCGCCATCTCGCACGCCATGATCGCGCTCAAGGACAGCAAGCACGAGCAGGCGCTGGAGGTGCTCGAGAAGGCCCGGCAGCAGATTCGCGAGCTGCCGGAGGTGGAGGCCGAGGAGTTCCGCATCGAGCGTGACCGGTCCGAGCGCTCTCTGGCCGAGCTCCAGGAACAGATCCGAAAGCGCAAACCCCTCAGCCGGGAAGAACGGCTGGAGCGGCGGCTCGACCGGCTGGTGAAGATGGAAGCCTACGAGCGCGCCGCCGAGATCCGCGATGAGCTGAAGCGGCTTCGGGACGACTGATCTCTGCTTCGCCGCCCCTGTTGTTCCAGGGAGCCGGCGGCACCCCCTTGCCTCGTGCCTTCGCAACCCGCACAATACGGGCATGTCTGACGCACACCGTTCATCGCTGCTGCGTTTCGTTCTGGGCATCGGGGGCAGCGTGGCCGTGCTTGCCGTGTACCTGCAGAGCCGGAGCGAACTCGCCCCCGGGTACTGGCTGGCTGCGCTGGTGCCGGTCGCCCGGGGCGGCGTCTGGCCGCTCTCGGGGTTGCTGGCCGGGGTCGGCCTGCTGACGGGCCTGGCGGGGCTGCTGCCGGCGCGAGGCCGGCGCAAGGGCTTGATCGCGCTGCTCGTGCTCTGCGCGTTGGCAGGCGGACTGGCCGTAGCGGGCGTTTCGCCGGACCGGGCCTGGGGCCGGTTGGCGGACGGACTCGTGGTCGTGGGCGTGCTGCTTGCCGCGTTCTCGTTCGGTCTGCGCGTTCTCTGGTGTAGCTTCGGCCGTCAGAGCGGTCCGCGGCCGCTGGAGATCGTGGTGTTCGGCCTTTTGCTCGGGCTCGCCTCGGTCTCTCTCCTGGTCTTTGTCCTGGGGCTGGCGGGATGGACCGATCGGTCGGTCGTGGTCCCCTTCCTGGCGATCTTCTTCGTCTCCGGCATCGACCTGATGCCTCGCCTGCTGCGGGCGGCGCTGGACGATCTGCTTCTCGCAGCCGAGTCGCTCGGGCCGCTGGGCTGGGCCGCGCTCGGATTGCTCGTGGCCATCGGCGTCTCCCTGCTGCCGGCCGCCTTCTACCCGCCGCTCGACTATGACGTGCTCGAATACCATCTGCAGTTGCCGCGGGAGTACTTTGACCTGGGACGGATTCGCTTTCTGCCGCACAACGCGTTCTCGGGATTCCCTCAGGGCATGGAGATGCTGAGCACCCTGGCCTTTGTGCTGGCCGGCAATCCGCACGGGTCCCCCCTGGCTCTCTCCCACGGCGTATGGATCGCGAAGCTCCTCAACTTCGCGTTCCTGCCGATCCTGCTGCTTGCGATCGCACTGATCGTGCGGCGGCTGGCGGGGGAGCGCAGCCCCGGGGCGCTCACAGCCGGACTCGTGGCTGCGGGGCTCGCCCTGGCATGCATGCGTACGCTCTCGCTTCCCATGGTCCTGTACGTGGAGCTCGGCCTCGGCGCCTATGCCCTGGGCGCTCTCCTGGCTCTGGCCGGCGCATGGGAGGAGTACGAGGCGGGTCGTTGGGTCGTGCTGGCGGGGCTGCTGGCCGGGGCGGCTGCCTCATGCAAGTACACGGGCTTGCTCTTCGTGGGCGCACCGGTCGTGCTGCTCCTCTTGGTCGTGCCGCAAACCTATGGGCGCTGGCACAGACGGTTGGCCCACGCCGTGCTGGCCGGCGTGTTCTGCTGGGCCGTGCTCGCACCGTGGCTCGTCCGGAATGCCGTGGAAACCGGGAATCCTTTCTATCCCATCTGGAACCAGGCCTTTGAGGTGCCGGCCTGGACCGCTCTCCAGGAAGAGCGCTTCCAGCAAGCGCACCGTCCCGCCTACCAGGGACGCGGTGCAGGGACCTACAGCCTCGCGGCGCTGGGCCAGGAGGCCTATCGCCTCGCGATCGGCGGCAAGCGTACGCTACTCGGGCGTACGGTCACGGGACGGGAGCTCGGTGCCCTGCTGCTGGTCTTCGTGCCAGGGCTCCTGTGTCTCACCGGGGCAGGCAAGCGCCGGGGTGCACGCGCCCTTGCCCTGTGGTATGCGGGCGCCTTTCTGCTCTGGTTCTTTCTGACGCATCGGCTCGAGCGTTTCTTCTACCAGGCCGCGCTGCTCTCGTCCGTGCTCTCCGGCCTGGGGCTCGCAGGTCTGCTCGAGTGCGCAGGGGACGGGAGGATCCGGCGCTGGCTGGTCCATGCGGCGGTCGCGGCCGTGCTGGTGGCTGTGGCGTGCAGCGCGGCCCTGGTGGTGGGCGGGGAATACTTTCAGCCGGTCGAGCGGCAGCGTCCGAACGACCGGGCCAGCCGACCGCTGCTCAGCGTGCTGCTCGGCGCAGCGCCGGTAGAGCCCATGCTCGCGGGCCGCTACGGGCCGTGGCTGTTGCGCGAGGCCATGGCGCGCGACCCGGTGCTTCAGGCGGGCCGGGTTCTCCTCGTGGGGGCGGCTGATCCTTTCTGGCTACCCGGGAACGTGTCGTACGCGGTGGTGTTTTCGGATCATCCCCTCTTTACGCTGCTCCGGGGGGATCTGACGCCGGAAGAGATCGCGCGGCACCTGCGCCAGCAGGGCATCACGCATCTCTACGTCAGCTGGCCGGAGCTGGCGCGGTTGTCCAGCACCTACGCCGGCGCCTATCGCCTGTCCGAGGCGCAGCAGGGCGTGTTGCGCACGCTGCTTGGAACCTGCCAATACCGGCCTCTGTCCGGTCGCTGGTCGGTCGGGCGCGTCGAGCGCGGGTGGATTCCCGGCTGGGTGGAGGGGCAGGCCGTGCTCCTGCCCGGCGGCCGGCCGGCCGGTCGCTACTGCCTGGCTCCGCGCGAGCTCTTCGCATTGCCCGTTCCCTCGGAGCGTGCCTCCGGAGGACCGTGAAGGGGAGCCGCGGATGCGTGGCGGTGTTGCCCCGCCTACTCGGCCTTTTGTAGGGCGCACACGATCTGGCTGTTGAAGGCTGCGGTGTAGACCAGGGGATCGCGGGCGTTCACGCAGAACGGCCCGAAGACCTTGCCCGGGACGCGCCAGAGCTCCTCGCCCGAGGAGGCATAGTGCCCGGAGAGGCTCGCGTCCATGTTGTGGACCACCATGATGGCCCGCTTCTTGAGCTCGTTCTCCGGGTCGATGAAGAGTCCGACCAGGGTCTTCCCATCCTTGAGTTCCCACCGCGGCTTGCCTGTGGTGTCCACGAGTCCGACCAGCGGTCCGGCCACGCCGCTCTTGCAGACGATGGTGGTCTTGTTGAGGAACGGGTCGACCAGGGGGTAGACGCGTTCTTCGAGCAGATGGCCCGATGCGTACTGCCATTCCTCGGAGACGTCCCGGCGCCGGAGGCAGTAGAGGTTGCGATCCCGGCTGGGCACGTAGAGATGGGGCCCCACCACGGTGGGGCCGATCACCATGGGGCCCTGGGTCCGGAAGAACCGGATGTGCTTGGGCATGCCCACGGCCAGGTCCGTACTCTGGATCGCGTAAACGTTGTACTTGGTGTCCGCGGCGAAGACCTGCCGGTCGTAGTAGACGACACGGCCGGCGATCTGGCTGTAGGTGGCGTACCGCCAGAGGATGTTGAGCACCCACTTCTCCATGACGAAGTCTTCGCGGCTGACAGAGCCGGCGCCGTGCTTGGGCGGCCACAGATCCTTCTCCACCTCGAGCGCGTAGATCTTCCGGTCGAGACCCGGTACGTGCAGGAGGGGCTTGCCCTCGTTGGGTTCGTGCACGCTGGGACCGGCGCTCGGCGCAAAGGGGAGATTCAGTCGCCAGATCACTTCGCCGCTGTGCAGTTCGAGGCAGATGACGTGGCTGCGCACGATGAAGTAGAGTCCGTATTGGCTGAATGAAGGGTCGCCGGTGAGCGGTCCCGTAAGGCGTGTCCACCACAGGGGCCGTCCGCTCCGGCTGTGGAAGGCGATCAGGTCGTGGCGGTCGGTCTGCACGAGGAAGTAGTCCAGATCGAGGCTGATGGAGGGGGTGAGGCGTTGCGGCGGGAGCCAGATCTTCGTC
Organism: uncultured Planctomycetaceae bacterium; assembly: GCA_964496245.1. Taxonomy (GTDB): domain Bacteria; phylum Planctomycetota; class SZUA-567; order SZUA-567; family SZUA-567; genus CAZBZG01. The sequence continues at coordinate 4,568 of CAZBZG010000055.1, forward strand.
ACCTTCCGGTCCTGGAGATCCACCGCCCAGCGCACGTCGGTGGCCGATTGGCTCGGGAGGGCGCTCTGCACCTTGCGCAGCGCGATCGTTGCCGGTGCGGCCTTGGGCGTGATCTTGGCCGGGATGTGCGCGGCTTCGGATTGCGGTTGGGCCGTCTTCTCCTGCGCGGCGTCTTCTGCCTTCGCCGCTTCCTTGTTCTCCGCGACCGCGGGTTCGGTTTCCCCTTCCGTGCAGCCGAAGGCCAGGAAACAGAACAGGCACGTCGCAGCAACGCTCTCCGGGTACGCCTTCATGGGTCACTCCTCGTGTTCGCTCGGTTCGGTGCGTTCCTGTGTGTTGCGCACGAACTGTCCAAGATCAACGGACCGCTCACGTTCGTAGGTGGAAAGAAACGCGATGCTGGCCAGGTCCGCTTCGATCCGGTTGACCAGCTTGAAGATGTAGGGCTTCCCCGTCAAGCGGTTGCGGAGATCGCCCGCCATCCGTTCCCAGGAGCCCTCGTAGAGCTCGTCCCGCACCACGAGCAGCGTGCGTTCCTCCGGCGTGAGCGCGTCCACAAAGGGGGCCGGCTCCAACGCCAGGCGTTCATCCTGATTCCCTGCCGGATCATGGGGATCCGTCCGGTTGTGCGCCATACGGGATTTCCGCTGTGGCGGGCCGCAAGCCGACTCACTCCCGAAAACCGGTGTACACAGCCCCGCGACCCGGCTTCTCTGAATGCAACCGCCCGGCCGCACGCAGGTCGCTCCGCGCCTCCGGACCATCCGGATCAGAATCAGGGCGCCACCTTACAAACTATCTTGTTTTCAACGGGTTGTGTCAAGCAATTTGTCGGGGGCGCCAGGGAGTCGATGGATGCTGCGCCTGCAGGACTTCCCGACCACGCGGATTTCCGGATTGGGGGCGGGTTCGCTTTCCTGTACAATCCGTTTTGTTCCGGGAGAATGCCATGAAGACCGTCTGGGCCTCGGTCCTGATCCTCACGGCCACCGCTGTCTGGACGGGCTTCTCGCTCGCCGACGGGGGCTGCGGCCTCACCTGGGACGAGCCCTGGTATGTGCAGGCCGGGGCGCTGTATACGGGGCTCCTGGACGTAGGCAATACCCCGCTCCAGAGCGCCTGGGCTTACAACCACGAACACCCGCCGCTGGCCAAGGTCCTCATGGGGGTGGGCCAGCACGTGGCGCTCCTTGTCACGCACCCGACCCATCCGCCTGATGTCTTGCTGCTAGGCGCCCGCGCCACGGTCCTGGCGCTTTTCGGGTTGATGCTCGTCGGCTTGTGGGTGTTTGCCAGACCGCTGGGATTTGGGATCGCTGCAGGCGCGGTTCTGCTGGCAACGGCCTGCCCGCGGCTCTTGGGCCACGCCCAGCTCGCCACCCTGGACCTCCCGCTCGTCTGCTTCTGGGTCTGGGCGCTCGCCGCCCTGGAGCGGGCTACGCGCGGGGCGCTGCGCGAAACGGACCGGGGAGAACCGAACGCCGAAGCCGGATGGCAACCCCCGCAGCTGCGCCGCCTGGGCTGGGGCCTGGCCGCATGCCTGCTCGGCGGGGCTGCGTTCCTGACGAAGTTCTCCGGCATCGCGCTGCTCGGCGTGGTGCTGCTCTGGCCGCTTCTTGTGGTCGCCCTTCAGGGAACCCCTCAGTCCGCGCGCCTGGCCTGGCGCTTCAGAGGAGTGGTGCGCGCGCTGTTCGTGGGGCTTGCCTGGACCCTCGCTGCCGCTGCCGTTGTTGCTGGCCTGCTCGTGGCCTGCTGGCCATGGCTCTGGGAGGAGACCGGCGCGCGACTCTCCGTGTACGTGGCTGGTTCGCTCGCACACGCTATGACGCCCGTCCTGTATCTCGGAGAAGTCTACGGCGCGGGCTGGGAGGGAGCGCCGCCGCCTTGGCACTACGCGCCCGTGATGCTGCTCGTTACTCTGCCGGTCTTCGTGAGCGTGGGCGCAATCGCTGGTGCGGGGAGCGTGGTCTGCGGGCTGCTGGCTTCGCGCCGATCCAAGGCACTGGCTTCGATCCGGCCGGGAGGGCAGGGCGGAGAAGCGGCGCTGTGCGCAGACCCCACCGATCCGCAGGTCCAGCGCACGCTGCTCCTGGCTGCGCTCGGCGGAGCCGCCCTGCCGGTGGCGTCCATGTTGCCGGGCACGGCCGCGTACGACGGGATCCGTCTCTTCCTGCCTGCTGTGCCGCTCCTGTGCGTGCTCGCAGCTGTCGGGTGGATGCGCGCGGGGCTCTGGCTCGGTCGCCGGCTCATGCCCGTGCGGGATCCCGTGCGCGCGGCGACCGCGTTGCTTCTGGTGCTGGGACTGGGCGGGACCGTGTTCGGCCGGCTGGCGGTGACCGACGACCTGGGGTACTACACGCTCGCGATCGGCGGCCCGGCCGGAGCGGAGCGTCTGGGCCTGCAGACGAGCTACTGGTCCACGGGGTTCACGCCCCGCATGCGGCGGATCCTGGCTGCACGGGTTGCGCGGCACGCGGGCGCGGCCGAACCCCTGCGCGTGTGGTTCGCGGGCTTCGGCGGCCTGGCGCCCTCGTTCCTGCGCGGGACCGGGCGCGTGCCCGCGAACGTCCGAGCCGTGAACCAGGCGCCGTGGGACCTGGCCGTGGTGGTACACCGGCGTTCGCTTCCCGAGGCGCGCGCACTCTGGGATCGCCTCGATGCAGAGCCCGTGCCCGCGGGCACGGAAGCGGAGTGGTTCGCCGAAGCGCGCGTGTGGCCGGCTGCGCCCGTTCGGATCCTGCGGCTACGATATAAATAGGGACGCACACCTATTTTCCCGTTTTTCTGGGTCTGCCCCGTTTGCGGGCAGCCAGCGATCTACCCATAAGCCCTTCCAGTTTCTGTACAAACCCCGCGCCGCCGGCAGGTCGGCCGCTGTCTGTGAAGGCGCGCAACTTCTCCTCTTGCTCGCGATTGTCGAAGCCCAGCCATTGCGCCCAGTCGTCCACCACGCCCGCCGGTGGGAAGTCCGCCGCCAGCAACGCATCCTCGCGCAGGTCGCAGTGCCCCGCGGCGCTCGACCAAGGGTAGTCCTGTGCCTGCTCCACCAACCCTGCCCGCACGGGATTCGTTTCCACATAGCGCACAGCCGTCCACAGGTGGTCGTCGTCAAGCACACAGGAAAAGAAACGCCCCTCCCAGAGCCGCCCGCTGTACCCCTGGCGGCGATTGAAATAGAGCGAATAGCTGGTCTGCAGGGGCCGCATGACCCGCTCCAGCGAGTCCGCTGTTGTCGGCACCGCCACCAGATGCACATGATTGGTCATCAGGCAATAGGCGAACACCCGCACCCGCGCCTTCACGCAATACTTCTGCAGTTGCTGCAGATAGACGCGCCGGTCAGTGTCGTCTTCGAAGATGTTGCTACGCCGATTGCCGCGAGCGGTCAGGTGATGCGGCAGGCCGGGCGCGACGATTCGTGCAATCCTTGGCATAGCAACAAATATCGAGTTCTTCTGTCCTCCTGTCAATAATAAATGGAAAATAGGTGTGCGTCCCTATTTTCCCTATTTTCTCCAGCTTCCGCGCCGGCCCCACAGGAGAGCCTGCCGGTACTTCTCGCTCTCGGCAACGTGCAGCTTGATGCACATGGCTGGGATCTTCTGGTTGCGCAGCACCGCGATGACCTCGCCCAGACACGTGCGCGCCTTGCCCGTGGGCCACGTGATCTCCAACTCCAGAGCGGTGGAGGAGTCGAGC
>CAZBZG010000055.1:8276-9681 GCA_964496245.1 uncultured Planctomycetaceae bacterium
TGAAGACGAGGATGCCGCCGCCGCCCACGTGGAGCGTGTCCCCGGTCTCGAAGAGATCGCCGGGATCGGCTGAGAGACTTCGGTAGCGGAGGTCCATGCCCGCGGGCATCACGCGGAAGTGCGAGCGCATCACGCGGTCGACCGCGTTGTCCCCCTGCACGTGCAGGGACGTCTCGTTGGCCGCGTCGTCGGTCCGGTATTCCATGACGTAGAGCGCGATCTGGATCGTGTCCGTGTGGGCGAGGGGGGAGCGGTTGATGCGGGTGCCGTTGAGGAGCGTGCCGGCCCGCGAGTTGGCATCCTCCAGCACGTGCCCCTCGTCGGTCCGCTGGATGAGGGCGTGAATGCGGGAGACCGTGTTGTGGTCCAGGAGGATGTCCGAGTCGTGCTGCCGCCCGATCACGGTGCGGTCCTTGGTGAGCTTGTGCTCGCTGGAGCCTTCCGCAGGATCAAAGGTGCGCAGATACGGCATGGCCGTTCCTCACAGCAGGCGCTGTTCCGGAGCGCTCTATCTTCACGGGCCCGCGCGGCGTCTGCAAGCAAAAATCCGCGCGAAAATCCGCGCGCGCGCCGAAGAGGCGTCCGCGGAGGCAGACCAAAAAGGCCTTGACGCTCTCCCATTGGCGGATACACTGGCGGCTGGATCGAAACGCCTTTTGCTGAGGTAGCTCAGGTGGTAGAGCACGGCCCTGAAAAGGCCGGTGTCGGCAGTTCGATTCTGCCCCTCAGCACCAGTCGCATCGCGCCCGCGGCCATGTGGCCGGCGGGCGCTTTTCTGTTTCGCCCGGCCGACACTTGAGAAGTCTGTTGCCACGGCCCGGGATGTCGAGTAGGTTGATCCCGGACGTGTGCGAGGAGCCTCCCCATGCCGCATCTGGCCGAGACCGGTCTCGTGATCCGCGCGCTGAGCGTGGCGCAGTGCAAGGTCTACCGGCCCGGGGACGTGGTCACGGTCTGCGGCCGCGAGGTGCTGACCGGCCACTTCAACACGTTCTGCTCCTTCCAGCTCGAACAGATCTCGCCGCTTCTCCAGGCCATGGAACAGGGCATCTCGATCGAAGACCTCGATCTCGACCTGCACGAAGGCATCTTTTTTTGCCAGGGGCCGGACTGCCAGGGGCGGTTCGAGTGCAATGCCGTAGCCATGGACGAATTGGCCATCATTCGGGGCGCAGCCGGACTGGTGCGCTCTTCGCCGCCCGCGCAGGAGACCGCGGAAACGGCGCCCCCCGCTTCGGAAGCGTCCCCGCTCCGTCCCCCGGAAGCCGTCCACGTGGACAAGGAGAGGCCCTTTCTGGAGCAGCTTCCCGCCGGGATGGCCGAGGCGCTCCTCGCAGGCGGCGAGCGCACCATGCTGCCGGCTGACACGGTCGTGCTGGAGCAGGGCCAGCCGGGCCGGGCCGTG
>CAZBZG010000055.1:9691-20487 GCA_964496245.1 uncultured Planctomycetaceae bacterium
GCCGTGCACTTCGTGGAGAAGGGGCAGGTAGCGGTCGAGAAGCTTATGCAGGACGGCTCCACGGTCAACCTGGCGCGCCTGGGCCCGGGCGAGGTGTTCGGCGAGATGGCGCTGCTCAGCGGCGACGCCTGCAACGCCACGGTGCGCACCCTGGTCAAGACGCGCATCGTGGCGCTCGACGGCGAGGCTTTCGACCGGGTCATGGCCGAGACCCCGCAGCTCCACCGGTGGTTCAGCCATCTCTTTGCCGAGCGCCTCCGCGCGACCAACATCCGGCTGGAGGAGCAGCTGGCGCGAGGCATGACCGGGCGGCTGAGCATGATCAGCCTGCTCGACATCCTCCAGACCCTCCTGCTCAGCCGGCAGACGGGCGTGCTGTACGTGCGCCGGGGCGACCAGAGCGGCACCCTGTACATCAAGGACGGGCAGGTACAGAGCGCGCTCGCCGGCGACCTGGCCGAGGAAGCGGCCTTTGGCGAGATGTGCACGTGGACCGACGGCAGCTTCTCGTTCCAGGAGGGCGAGACCAGCCGGCTCCCCCGGAACATCCACCGGGATACCATGCACATCATGATGGATGCCGCGCGCCAGGCGGACGAGGGAGCGGGCGGGACCGTTGGCTGACCATGCCCGCCCGCGTCTGTCCGGTGCAGCCCCTTGTGAGAGTCATGCCATGTCGCTGTCGAGCCCCGATCACCTCGCCCGCTGCCTCGTCGAGGCCACGGTGCGGAAAACGCCCGCGCAGTTCGATGCAGCCGCGGGCCCGCAGGATCTCGACGCCGCTGCGCTCGCGCATTTCGACCGCCATGGCCTGGTCGCCCTGGCCGTGCACACGCTGGCCGCGGCCGGCCGGTTGCACGCGGACGCGATAGCCGACAGAACGCAGCCACGGCCGCGCGCGCCTGGTCACAGGCCGCAGGCGCCGATTCCGGCTGTCTTTTGCGAACGGGCGCGGCGTCTGGCTGCGCGCCGGGTCCTGCTGGAGGCGATGCTCGGAGGCTTAGGCGAACGACTCGCCGCCGGAGGCATCCCGGCAGCGACCACGCGGGCCTTCGGCCGGGTGGCCGCGCTCTATCCTGCCCCCGAGTGCCGGCCGACCTCGGATATCGACCTGGTGGTGCCTTGCGACCGATTCGCGGACGTGGCAGCGGTGCTCGGTGCGGAAGGGTTCGCCCTGGTGCAGGCCGACCGGCCGGATCTGTGGCGGCAAAGCGGCGTGACCCTGGACCTGGCCTTCCGGCCGTCCGCCGTGTTCGAGGTCACGGGCGTGGCAGCCGAGGCTGCGGGATTCGCAGCGCTCAATCGGGCGTGGACGACGATTCTCAGCGAGAGCCGTGTCTCCGGTGTCGGCGTCTTCCCCCTGCCGTTGGAGTTTCTGCTCTGCGCTCTCCACTACGGCTACAAGCATCGCTTCGCCCGTCACCTGTGGGGCCTCGACCTCCTCCTGCTCGGCGCAGCCATGGACGAGGCGGACGTGCGCGCGCTGCTGGACCTGGCGCGGCGCGCGCGAAGCGAGCACCTGCTCGCGCACGCAATGCGCAGAGCGGAAGCGCTCGCCGGGGATGCGCATCCGGCCGCCCTGCGCGGCCGGCTGCCGGACGCGGATCCCAGCCGCGTGCGCGCCTTTCTGATCCAGCGCCGTCCTGGCGGGGCGGGGGGCAAGGACGCCGGGTTGCTGCTCGCGGTGATCTGTGCGCCCGGCTTCCGTGCGCGCTTCCGCCTCGTCTGGCACATGCTCCGCCGGCTGCCGCGCGGTCGGGGGCTGGGGGCGTATCTGAAGCGGTACCTCGCCATGCCCGTGCGCGTGCTCGGGGCGCTTCTGCGGCCGGGCCGGACGGGATGAGCCGGGCGGGTGCGCTTGCCACAGACCTTCGATTCCCTATAATGGTCTGCGATCCGATGGCGAATGCTTGCGTGCATGCCCCGTGCGAGTGGAGGCCGCGATGAAGAAGGCGCTGATCACCGGCATCACCGGCCAGGATGGCTCGTATCTGGCCGAGCTCCTGCTGGACAAGGGCTACGAGGTGCACGGCGTCATCCGGCGCGCGTCCACCTTCAACACCCGCCGCCTCGAGCATCTCTACAAGGATCCGCACCGGCCCGACGTCCGCCTGTTGCTCCACTACGGCGACATCACCGACTCGAGCAATCTGGTGAAGCTGCTCTACCGGATCCAGCCGGACGAGATCTACCACCTGGGCGCGCAGAGCCACGTGCGCGTGAGCTTCGACATGCCCGAGTACACGGGCGACGTCACGGGGCTCGGTACGGTGCGCATCCTGGAGGCCATGCGGGAAGTGGGCGTGGAGGCCCGGTTCTACCAGGCGAGCAGCTCGGAGATGTACGGCAAGGTGCGCGAAGTGCCCCAGACCGAGACCACGCCCTTCTACCCGCGCAGCCCCTATGGCGCGGCCAAGGTCTACGCCTACTGGGTGGCGGTCAACTACCGGGAGAGCTACGATCTGTTCACCTGCAACGGTATCCTCTTCAATCACGAATCCCCCCGCCGCGGCGAAACCTTTGTGACCCGCAAGATCACGCGGGCCGTGGCCCGGATCGAGGCGGGCCTGCAGGAGAAGCTCTACCTCGGCAATCTCGACGCCCAGCGGGACTGGGGCTACGCCAAGGAGTACGTGGAGGCCATGTGGCGCATGCTCCAGCAGGAAGAACCGGCAGATTACGTAGTGGCCACGGGCGAGACCCACTCGGTCCGGGAGTTCCTGGAAGAGGCGTTCCGCTACGCCGGTCTGGACTGGCAGACGCACGTGGAGATCGATCCGCGCTACTACCGCCCCGCCGAAGTCGACCTGCTCGTGGGCGACGCCACCAAGGCCCGCGAGACCCTCGGCTGGGCGCCGCAGACATCGTTCCCGGAGTTGGTCCGGCTCATGGTGGATGCCGACCGGGCGGCGCTCAAGCAGACACCGGCGGAGGAGTCCGCCCATGGATTTGACTGACAAGCGCGTGGTGGTCACGGGCGGGGCCGGCTTTCTCGGCAGCTTCGTGTGCGAGAAGTTGGCCGCGCGCGGCTGCACGCAGATCGTGGTCCCGCGTTCGCGCGAGTATGATCTCCGGGATCGCAGCGCCATCCGGCGTCTCTACGAAGCGCACCGGCCGCAGGTCGTCATCCACCTGGCGGCCGTGGTGGGCGGCATCGGCGCCAACCGGGAGCACCCGGGCCGCTTCTTCTACGACAACGCCATCATGGGCATCCAGCTCATGGAGGAGGCCCGGCGCTGCGGCGTGGAGAAGTTCGTGGCCGTGGGCACGATCTGCGCCTACCCCAAGTTCACGCCCGTGCCCTTCCGGGAAGACGAGCTCTGGAACGGCTACCCGGAGGAGACGAACGCGCCCTACGGGCTCGCCAAGAAACTGATGCTGGTGCAGGCGCAGGCCTACCGGCAGGAGTACGGCTTCAACGCCGTCTACCTGCTCCCGGTGAACCTGTACGGGCCGCGGGACAACTTCGATCTCGAAACGTCCCACGTGATCCCCGCCATGATCCGCAAGTGCATGGAGGCCAAGGCGAGCGGAGCGGACACCATCACCCTCTGGGGCGACGGGACCCCGACGCGGGAGTTCCTGTACGTCGAGGACGCGGCCGAGGCCCTGCTGCTGGCGACCGAGCGGTACGACGCGCCCGCGCCGGTCAATCTGGGCTCCGGGGAGGAGATCGCCATGCGGGACCTCGCTGGCCGCGTCGCAGAAGCCACCGGCTACACGGGGCGCTTCGCGTGGGACACCTCGCGGCCCAACGGCCAGCCGCGGCGCTGCCTGGATACGCACCGCGCAGAAGAACGCTTCGGCTTCCGGGCGGCCCACGATTTGGACGCGGGCCTCGCCAAGACCGTGGCGTGGTTCGCGACGGCGCGGGAGCACCTGCGCGAAGTCAAGTTCTGAAGCGTCTGCCGTACGGCAGGCGGAGCGCGCAGGCGAGCGGTATCCGATGCCTGCAGCGGAGACGGCCACCATGGAAGTCTTCAACGCCATCGAGAACTATGCGGTGGAGGTGGCGGATCAGCCCGTGCTGATCGACGACGAAGCCACGATCCCGTGGAAAGAGCTGCCGGATCAGGTCGACCGGATCTGCTTGGGCCTGGCACACGCGGGTATGCGGCGGCGCAAGGGGGTCGCCGTGCTGATCGGCCGGCGCCGCCACCTCTCGCTGGCCCTGCTCGCCGTCATGCGCGGGGGAGGAGTGGCCGTGCCCCTGGCGCCCTCGTTCGGGCGGGAGGTGGTGCTGGCCATGGCCGATGCCAGCCGGCCGCAACTCCTGGTCTACGACGCAGAGCTGGCCGAGCTCGCCGCCGAGATCAGGTCGCGGCACGAGCTGCGCGGCATCGTGCGCATCGGGGCCGGGGCCGGGCCGGACGAGATCCCGTGGAGCCAGCTCGAAGAGACCGACATCGAGGGGGCGCGATTCCCGCTGCTCGACGCTGACACCGTTGTGCTTCACAACTACGGGCTCGACGTGGAGGGCGGGGTCTACGCGGCCCTGGGCACCCTGGGGCGGGTGTGGACCGCGGCCGCGTTTGCAGACCGGGGACTCAAGCTGCGACAGGGTGACTGCTTCCTGGACCTGTTCCCCGCCGGTGTGCTGGCCCACGAGATGATCTTGCGCACGGTGCACATGTCCGGTACCTTGGTCGTGTGCCGGGAGACGCAGCCCGCCGCAGCCTACGCGGCTGCGGTACGGCACCGCGCCAACGTGCTGGTGGCGCCCGCCTGCACGTATCACAACCTCTGCGACTGGCTGGCCGAGAGCGGGGGGTCGCTCGCCGACATGCGTGTACTCGAGGCCCGCGGGCGCGTGCCACAGAATCTGGCCCGGCGGGCCCGCGACGGGGTGGGCCGGGAGCTGTTGCCCACGCGGGCGTGGGCCGAAACGCTGGCGCCGGCTCTGGGGGCTGTCCCGACCGGTTTCGGTGCGCCGGCCGCGCCGCTCCAGCCGTACCCCGGCTTTCGCGAGAAGATCGTGTCCGGCAGCGGCCGCGAACTGCCCGAGAAGGAGGTGGGCGAGCTCTGCCTCGCGTCGGACGTGCTGGCCGAGAAGACCATGGACTCCGAGAACGAGCAGCGGCTCGTGTGCGACCCGGACGGCTGGTTCCACACGGGAACGCTCGCGCGGCGGCAGTCGTCCGGGGAGCTCGTACTGCTGGGGTCCCGCTTCGACGTTTTGCTGCGGGATCGGGTCCGCGTCTACCTGCGCGAGGTGGCGGATGTACTCGAGACCGCCGAAGGCGTGCGCGAAGCCGAGGCCATCGTGCTGGACCAGGGCGGGGGAGAGCTGGTCCTGTTCGTGGCCGCCGTTCTGGAGCCGATTGACGGACGCGAGATCACCTCTTCCCAGCTGATGGAGTACTTGTGGGAGCGTCTGGAGGCCAGCCAAGTGCCTGAGGATGTGTTGGTGCTGGACGCCCTGCCGCGCCTGCCGGACGGCAGGGTGGACCGGGGCCGCCTGCGGGCGGTCGTGCAGGAGAAGACGGGCGATCTGACGGAGGATTGACCATGGTACGGAACAAGCTTCGCCTCTTCGGCGTACTGGCCGGGTTGGGATTCGGTCTCGTGATCTTTGCCTGGGCCGGTCGGACCGGTTCGGTCGACCGGCGCCGGGCTGCGGCGTTTCTGCCGGTGGCCGAACCTGATGAGGCGCCGCGCGCAGCAGAGGCATCCGTCAAGCGTACGGTTGCGGCCGAGGAAGCCCCCACGGATCGACCAAAGGAATTGCCCGAAGCGGGTGACGCTTCCGAGGCGTGGGTGGCCGCCCATGTGCGCACCAAGGACGTGCCCGACCGCAATCCGGCATGGGCGACGCCGCTCGAGGCGCCCGGACTCACGAACGCCTACAAGGTGACCGCCGGGCTCTACCGCGGGGCCCAGCCCACGACCGAGGGCATGCAGACCCTCAAGCGCATGGGTGTGAAGACCGTCCTCAACCTGCGCACTCTGCACTCGGACCGCGACGAGATCGGCGACACCGGCCTGGCCTACGAGCACATCCGGTTCAACCCGCTCAACCCCGAAAAGGGGGAGATCGTGCGCGCGCTCCAGATCTTGACCGACAAGAGCCGGCAGCCGGTCTTCGTGCATTGCGCGCACGGCGCCGACCGTACGGGCACGGTCTGCGCGTTCTACCGCATGGGCGTACAGGGGTGGAGCAAGGCCGAGGCGGTGGAAGAGATGACCGAGGGCGGGTACGGCTTCCACCGCATCTACCAGAACCTGCTCGAGTACATCCGCGAGATCGACCTGTCGGTGATCCGCCAGCGCGCGGAGATCGCGGCTCCACCGGAGAGAGACGCAGGCGCGCCGGAGACGCCATAGAAGAGGGGCCCGCCCCAACGGGACGAGCCCCTTCCTGTGGTTTGACGTACCGCCGCTCTCAGACCTCCTTGGGATTGACGAACGGCATCATCTTGCGCAGCTTCCGGCCCACGACCTCGATGGGGTGCTCGTGGTCGCGGCCCCGCATCTTGGCGAGCACCGGGCGATTGACCAGGTTCTCGCAGAGCCACTCGCGGGCGAAGGTTCCGTTCTGTACCTCCTCCAGAATCTCCTGCATGGCTTCGCGCGAGGTCTCGTTGAGTACCCGCGGCCCGCGCGTGTGGCCGCCGTACTCGGCCGTGTCGGAGACCGAGTAGTTCATGTAGCTCAAGCCCCCCTGGTAGAAGAGGTCCACGATCAGCTTGAGTTCGTGCATGACCTCGAAGTACGCGATCTCGGGCTGGTAGCCGGCGCCGACCATGGTCTCGAACGCGGCGCGCACGAGCTCCGAGACGCCGCCGCAGAGCACGGCCTGCTCGCCGAAGAGGTCGGTCTCGGTCTCCTCCCCGAAGGTGGTCTCGATCACGCCGGCGCGCGTGCCCCCGATGCCGAGCGCGTAGGCGAGGGCGACCTGCTTGGCCTGCCCGGAATGGTCCTGCTCCACGGCGATGAGGCAGGGCACGCCCCCGCCTTTCTCGTACTCGCTGCGCACGAGGTGACCGGGGCCTTTGGGCGCGACCATGATGACGTCGACGTTGTCAGGCGGCAGGATCTGCTCGTAGTGGATGTTGAAGCCGTGGCTGAAGACGAGGGCGTCGTCTTCCTGCATGTGGGGCGCGATCTCCTTCTTGTAGATCGCGGCCTGCACGGGGTCGGGCACCAGGATCTGGATGACCTGCGCCTGCTCGGCCGCCTCGGCCGCTGAAAGGATCGAGAAGCCATGCTCTTCGGCCAGCTTGGCATTGGGCGTGCCGGGCACTTCGGCCACGATCACGTTGCATCCGCTGTCGCGCAGGTTCTGGGCCTGGGCGTGGCCCTGGGAGCCGTAGCCGATCACGGCGATCGTCTTGCTCTCGAGCACCGACTTGTCCGCATCCTTCTCGTAATACATCTCTACCATGGGTCGTCCTCCTGTGCCGCGGGGGTTCAGAATGAGCGTTATCGACACGCCGCGCATCGATTGACGAAGATTCCGAGTATAGCGCAGCCTCTAGAGAGGTCAAGGCGGGAAACGAGGCCCTGGGCTGAGCAGGCACGGCACGGATCCGGATGGTGAGGGCGGCAGTCGGGCCGGGCATCACGCGAATCGAAGCGGCGCGAAGTGCTGGGGTGTATGGAAGTCTAGCGTGTCGCCGAGGGGGGCCCATGTGGCCCAATGCGGATGCGAAGTCTGGTCGCCGCACTTGTACAGGTTTCCGCGCCATATCTGGCCGTTTACCGGTCCGACGCGCCCCAGGAACGGCTCGAAGAGGCGGAACGGGACGGCGTATTCGATCGTCCATTCGGTGGGGCCGGTGCGTTCGGGTTCCACCTGCTCGGGGAGCGAATGGAAGATGCGCACTTGCGCGCCCAATTCGCGGGACAGGGGCGTGCACTTGACGAAGCCCTGCTCGTCGGGCAGGCGCGTGGGATCCTCCACGTAGGAGGCGTGCAGCGTGCCGCCGGCATTGATTTCGAAATTGAAGTGGCCGTTTTCGGGGTGCGGCTGCAGGAAGCACTCCACGCACGAATCCCGGCAGACCGGGCCGTTGTAGTCCTGACAGGTGCTGCGCACATAGCGGTCCTGCACGCGAAAGATGACGTACAGGCCCTCTTCGTCGTAGAGCAGGCGGGCTTCCGTGCGGGGACGGTGATCCGTGCTCTTTGGATGAAACCAGTCGATTGCGAGCGTCGGCGCCTGGGTCCACACGGGGCTGTCCCACGCGCCTGTGAGCGCCGGCGGGGTGTCGGTCTTGCGCAAGGTGTAGGTCGCTTGCATGGGGGCGTCTCCTCGCTGGCTGCCTCGTCGGGCAGAGCGCTGGCCCGTGGCATCTGGCTGGCGCGCAAACCTCCCAATCCTGCGGATCGGCTGAGCTGTGTCAAGACGGAGACGCGAATTCTCGATTGCGGGGGGCTGCGGAACGGCAGAACGGCGGCGCAGACGTCGGAGGGGCACGCCGGATCAGTACCCCGCTTCGGCGAGTTCCTTGGCACGCGCTTCGGCCTCGGCCCGGAATTTGCCGTGCTGCCCTTTGGCAGCGGCCTGTTCGTAGTACTTCCGTGCCTGGGGGTATTGTTTGAGCTGCTTGTCGAGGATCTGGGCCAGCCGGAAGTAGACGTCCTTGCGCGGTGTCCGGGGGTTGATGGCCAGCACACGCTTGTACTCGGGGACCGCCTTGTCGTACTCCATGAGCGTCTGAAAGATCACGCCCCGCCAGTAGTGGCAGGCCTCTACTTTGTCGCTTTGGGGCCACGTGTCGATCACCTTCTGGTAGAGCCGCGCGGCGGTCATGTACTGGCTTCGCTTGCGGAAGAGGCTGCGGATGCCGACCTCCCGTTCGTGCTCGGCCTGGTCGAAGACGCGGTTCGCCTCGGCGATGCTTTTGCGCTCCTCGGGTTTGACGTGCGGCTGCTTGGTCTCGGCCGCCTGGGCCCGGGCCGTTGCCTGGCGCGCCTCCCAGAGCTTCTTGCGCGTGTGCGTGAGTTCCTTGAGCTTGCCGACTTCCTGGGTCTGCCGCACCTGTTCGGCGCGCGCGAACGCGTCGAGCGCCTGGTCGAATGCCTCTTCTTCGAGCGCCTTCTTGCCCTTGTCGATCCAGGCGGCATAGGCCTCTCGCTGCTCGCGTTCCCGTGCGAGCTGGGCCTGCCGCTTGCGCGCTTCGCCCAGGAGCCGCCGGACTTCGGGGGTATCCTTGAGTTTGGCTGCGCCCTGATAGGCGGCGATGGCTTCCTTGCATCGGTCGCGAGCGAGGGCCTGGGTCCCGGTCTCGAGCAGGCGGGTGTACGCATGCTCGGCCTCTTCGCGGGCCTTGCCCGTTTCGGCCTGGGCGAGCAGGCTCTGCGCCGCGTCGGTCTTTTGAAGCTTGATGGCCAGGCCGAAGGCGCGGATGGCTTCGCGCCAGTCGCGTTTCTGCAGGGCTTGACGTCCGCGGGACAGCCACTGGCTGTATTCCTTCTGCACGGCCCGTTGCTTCTTGGCTTCCTGCGCCCGCTCGACCAACGCCCGGGCCCGCACCTCTTCGGCATCGGTCTCGGCTGTGCGCAGCGCCTGGCTCGCGTGCACCAGCGCCTCGGCCAGGGCGGCGTCGCTGCCGTCGGCCAGGTGCTCTTGCGCTGCCGCCAGGGACTTCCGGAACGCTGCTGCGCGCTGTTCTTCCGGCGAGGGCGCTGGTACGGGCGCAGGACCGGGCGCTTCGTCCTCGTCCGGACCGGTCGCGGCCGGACGGGTCGTGCGTTCGATCGTTTCCGCATCGACCGTAGCGAGTTCGGGCGTTGCGGCGGGGGGCGGGGGAGCCTTGGGGGAGTCGGGGCCCGCAGCGGCTGGAGCCTCCGGGCCGTCCGTCTGTTCGAGAGGATCGCTTTCCCCGGAGCCGAGGAAGGCCACGAGGGCCACGATTCCGAGGACCGCCACGCCAACGCCGGTTAGCAGCGCCTTGCGCGGCAGGCGGGCGGGTGCTGCGGGCGTGCCCTCGGGGGCCTTGGAGCCCTTGCCCAGCAGAGCGCTCCAGGTACCGGCAAGCGACCGGCTCGCTGCCCGGGCCGTAAAGATCAGGCGCTGGATCGCCAGCGTTCCCCACACGGTCCTGCCTGCAGCGCGTTCTGCGGCCTGGCGGCGGGCATAGATGTAGCCGCCGCCTTCGGGGGCATCCAGGTCGGCGGGCGCGGTGTCGGCCACCTCGATGGTCGTGGCCATGAGATCCGAGCTCTCGGCCCAGACATAGGCGGTGAGGTCCTGCACCAGTTCGTCCATGCTCTGGTACCGGTAGTCGGGGTTCCGGGCCATGGCACAGGCGATCATGCCGTGGACCGGGTCGG
The DNA here is from genome assembly GCA_964496245.1 of uncultured Planctomycetaceae bacterium. Lineage (GTDB taxonomy): Bacteria > Planctomycetota > SZUA-567 > SZUA-567 > SZUA-567 > CAZBZG01. The sequence continues at coordinate 19,970 of CAZBZG010000055.1, forward strand.
GCAGGAGCGGGTTGTGCTCCTCCGGCCCGATGGGCGGCTCGCCTGAGGTGAGCGCGTGCACGATCTCGTACACGCTCGTCTTGTCGTGGTACGGCGGTTTGCCTGTGAGCAGCTGGTAGAGGGATGCACCCAGGGAGTAGATGTCGGCCCGGGCGTCCACGTGCTTGGCTGATTCCACCTGCTCGGGCGACATGAAGTACGGCGTGCCCAGCACGGTCCGCGTCATGGTCAAGGCGAGGGAGGCGTCGAGGTTCTTGGCGATGCCGAGGTCCGTGATCTTGGTCTCGAAGGCGCCGGAGGCGGTCTCGCAGGTCACCATGTTGTCGGGCTTCACGTCCCGGTGGACGATGCCGTTGCGGTGGAGGTAGCCAAGTCCCTTACCGGCCTGGATGACGATCTCCAGCTTCTGGCGGAGGGTGAAGTCCTCGGCGATGCGATCAGGCGGAACGACGTTCGCGAGCACCTCCATGGCGTAGTAGGGCCGCTCGCCCCAGCGGCCGCCGCCGTAGACCTTGATG
>CAZBZG010000056.1:0-20354 GCA_964496245.1 uncultured Planctomycetaceae bacterium
TCAATGTCCTGTTCAAAGCGCTCGCGTGGGCGGCTTGAATGTGCGAAACTCCACCAATATCAATAACGCAAAAACCAGGCGGTTCCATTCCATTCCATTTAATTGGATTGTCCGACCATTGGACGCCGTCTACTCTTCCTCCTCCTCCTCCTCTTCGTCATCGTCTTCTTCAGCCGCCTCATACTTGGTTGCCGGGCCGCGCCCGGTTCTGATCAACAGATCCTCCTCCACTGCCCAGGATAGATAGTGTCCGACTGTGGCCGCGCGCAGGCGGATCAACTCACCAACCCACTTCCGGTTTACCGGGACTGGTCCCGGATCAACAGAGAAGGCTAGCTCACAGTAGCGCAGGAAAGCCCGGTAACCCGCGGAGTGCTTTGCTAGGCGAGACCACTTCACAAATTCCCGCTTCTGTCTCTGTCTCATCATTGCTCCTTTCTTTATTGTCTGATTCCGCGTGTGTGTCTTTCTATGGTAGATCTCTCTTGCCGGAATCAATCCAACGAAGTGTGTAAACATACGTGCGCAAGCACGTACTTGAGTATTGAAGTATATGGAGTACTAGGGTATATCGGTTCCCAGCCTCTTTTGGGTCCCCTTCTCCTCTTTGCTGATCTCCATCAGGCTTTTCCGCGCCGGGCTCAAAAGTGCCGCTTGAATGTAGTACGTGCGCGCCCGTGACTTGCCCCCGGGTCTGTGTGAATACTCTTTGGCCAATCGGAGCAGGTTCATTTTCATCGCGTCTTTGATCCAGCGGCCCACCGTCTGCTTCCTCACACTGAGCTGCTGAGCGAAAAAGGCCTGTCCGATCTCGAGCTGCTCGCGGCCAAGCATCACGGCCAGATATCCCAGCATTGACGCAAATCGATCGAACCCGGGGAGCGTCCGCCCCGGTCTCGGCTTCAGCGGGAACCGCTCGGCGAAGTGGAGTGCCAGCCCGATGAGACTTTCAACCGCGGCTCCGTTGCGTTCCAAATCGATGGCCTGCCAGGCTCTGGTGAAGTCTGTTGCAATGTCCTCAATGGAAAGCTCCTGGATCGATACGACCTGCGGATCACCAGATACGTTGCCCTCGAACGTCCAGCGCGCCCAGCCGCCGAGGGACTGGACGACGTTGTTGGTGCGGTCCCAAGCAGTTTGGGCTTTCCAATGCGAAAACACCGATTTGACCGCCAAGGCCAAGGGCCATGCGTGCGTGGTGAAGCGGCCGTTCTCGCACACCGTCCCCTCATCTTCGGCAAGTTGAAGAGCATCGGCTACGATACTTCGCAGACGCGCTTGAATGTCTCGTTTGCTAGCCACGGTGGCTCCTTTGCACCTCCTGTCGGGTTCAAAAAAAGCGGGGGGAAGGACAGCAGGAGCCACTGTCCGTGTCGGGGTGCACGCCCTATCCCCCCGCCGGGTTGTTGTTAGCTGCCGATCCCAACCAACATCTCCAGGACCTTCAGCCACGGTGCGTCCTGCTCATACGGGCGCGCGCTGTCGGCCGCTTCGATGGGTTCGGAAGCGCACCGCACCCGAACGCCCCGCCGACCACAGAAAATGAGAACAGCGGCCAGATCCCGCGCGCTCAGACCGAAGTCGGCGAACGTGGCCACGTTGATCCGGTCACCAGGCGAGGCCAGCACCAGGGCGTCGTAGACGGCCGTGGTCTGGTGCTCAACGTCGATTTCACCGACCGGCACCCCCGCCTCCTGCATGTCCGCCCGCGCGCGCATCCGCGTTTCATAGTCACCACTCAGCAGCACAATCTCTTTCCCTTTCATCGTGTCGCTCATTTCGTCCCCTCTTCTCTTCTTCCTCTCAACACAAACGGACTACAACCCGGCTCGCCCCCAAGGCCAACCCGGCACTTCTTTTCTCCCGTTTCCCGCCCCTCTCCTGGGCTCAAATCCCTTCGTCTATAGCGTTGGACCTTTCTCGAATCCGGACCCAACCGCGGCCCGGCAAAGCCCTGTTTTTCGTCTTCCTCCGGCTGCTCTCCCTTCCTCCGGCCGACAACGGGTCAAAATCAATCGTTGTCTCCAATCAGAACGAGAATTGCCTGCCGCACACGCGCCGGTAATGCCGGCCACTTCCGACAGATTCGCGCTAGATCGCGCTGGATCGCGCTGGCGATTTCAGTCGATTCGGCAGTCGATTGGTTTTTCGATTTTGCGGAGGTTCTTGGGGAGGAAGCGGTTACGGGGTTTGCATCCCGGATTCTTAATCCGTAGGTCGTAGGTTCGAATCCTACAGCGGGTACCAGCCTCTTCGCATCCGCAACCCGGCCCCGGGTTGCGGATCTTTTTTCGGCGTGAACCCATTTCAGGCGCAGGTCTCCTGCAGGACCGTCTCCAGCTGTGTTGCGTTGCGCCCAAGGCTGAAACGCGCACGGCCGCATGCGCGGGCCTGGTCCGCGCGGCGGGCAGCCTCCGTCGGGTCAGCCAGCACGGCCAGGAGCGCCTGGGCCAGCGCATCCGTATCGTTCGGCGGCACGAGCCAGCCCGTCTGGCCGTCTTCCAGGGCCTCGGGGATGCCGCCGACCCGGCTCGCGACCACGGGCGTGCCTGCGGCCCACGCTTCGAGGAGTACGTTGGGGATGCCGTCCCGGTCGCCGTCCGGGCCCACGACCGACGGCACGGCCAGCACGTCGGCCGCGCGCATCTCCTCTTCGATCACCTCCGGCGGCTGGCGGGGGCGGATCTCGACCGCGTCCGAGGGAAGCCCCAGTCGCACGCGCTCGCGGCCGAGCGTGAGATGCTCGGGGCCCTCGCCGATGAGCCGCAGGCAGAGGTCCGCACGCGTCTCCCGGGCGCGGACCAGCGCCTGAAGCAGCACGCTGAACCCCTTCTTCGGCACGAATCGGCCGCAGGCCAGGATGCGGTTGCCGCCGCGGCTCGCGAGCGGCGGTCCGTGCGCACGCGCGTCCCAGTCGATGCCGTGATGCACGAGATGCACGGCTGGCAGAGCAATGTCCGCGTGTGCTGGGAAATGCGCGCGAAGCGCGTCCAGGGCGGCCCGGTTGCAGCCGAGCACGGCGCGCGCGCGCGCCAGAGCCCGGAGGCCCGGTCCCCACGGCACCCATACGTCGCGCGCGTGCACCGAGACCACGAGCGGCCGTCCGAGGCCGGCGGCCAGGCCGGCGCCCAGCACAGCCGGCAGGCCGGCGAAGTGCGCGAGGATCACGTCCGGCGTCTGCTGCAGTAGGGCGGCTGCGCGCAGCACGCGCGGCAGGCGGCGCACCTGGAGAAGACCGCAGCCCGCGAGCATGCGCAGGACCGGTCGCCAGGCGCAGCGCGCCCGCGCGCTCTCGAGCGGCGGCTCCGGCCTGGCGTCGGGCGTACACCATCGCGCCTCGTGCGCGGGCAGCTCGCCCGGCCAGAGCCGGACCTCATGGCCGCGGGCAGAAAGGGCGCGCGCCTCGCGCGCGATGAAACGCTCGCTCCAGCTGGGGAAGCGGCCGACCAGGCAAGCGATGCGCATGGACCGATCCTCGATCAATACGGCCGGCTGTAGCCGGTCGTGGCACCCCGGATTCGTGCTGGTGGAGGAGGATTCCTCACACGGGCCGCATGCGCACCTCGTCCTCCTCCGCGTCGTAGTAGAACTCGCAGGCATGCAGCTCCCGGGTGACGTCGAGGCGGCAGCCGGCGATGGTCACGCTGACGCCGGGGTGTGCGGTCTGGTTGACGCGGACCCGGGCCTGCGCCTGGGCCTTGCGCTCCTCCCACTCCGCGGCGAGCAGCCCGTCGATGTGGGCGATGCGGTCGCGCGCGGCCAGACGCGCCTTGAGCAGCGCGGCCACGCCGCAGCGCTTGGGCCGGGGCGTGCGTTCGAGAATGGTGCGCGGGTCGCCCGTGCCCAGGGCGATGTCGATCTTGCGCACGGTCTCCTCGAGTCTCCTGCGCTCGGCCACGGTTTCGGCGTGTTCCTGGGTTGCGAGTCCCACGATCACCTCGGTTTCCACCCCGAGGTCCGACCCGAGCTCGTTGGCTTCCAGGCCGCGGCCGCAGCGGAGCGACCCGCCCTGGATGCGCCCCTTGCCCTGCACGGCCACGATCCGCCCCTTGGCCAGCACCTCGCAGTTGGTGAGGTGGTGTTCCACGATTACGTCGCCGCCCGCCTCGATGCGGGCGTTCTGTGCGAATCGCGCGGCGACCGTGCCGCCCGCGTGGACGGATCCCTCTGCGTGCATGACAATGCCACCGCCCACGGTGACGTCGCCGGCGGCGTCGAGGGTCGCGTCTTCGACCGTCTGCTGGACCACCACGTTGCCCTTGGAGGTGACCGCAAAGCTGCCGTGCACGGTGCCGCCGATCTGGACCGAACCTTTGTCCGTATGGATGTTGCCGGTGGAAAGATCCACGTCGCCCGGAACGGCGAAGACGTCGGTGACCGAGAGCGTGCCGCCCACGTACAGCACCATGCCGTCCACGGTCGCGCGGAACTCGGCTCCGTCGGCAGAGACCGCCACGTTTTCGCCCGCGGTCACGCTCGCGGGTTCGCCGTCTGCCGCGGGCACGGGGGTGCCGAACACATCCTGTCCCGGAATGCCGTCCGTCGGGGGGATGAGCCGCGCGAGGAGCGTGCCGGCTTCCACATTGTGCACGGTGCCGCGCTCGCGGAAATCCATGCGCCCGTCTTCCTGGAGCGTACCCACGGCCTGGACGGTCTGCACGTAGCGCTCGAGCCGGCCGTCCTCGCCGTCCTGGGGCGGCGTGCCGCGGCAGAGGAGCACGTCTTCCTGCACCTCACCGGTGTCCTGAAGGGCTTCGAAAATGGGGCCGAGCGGTTCGGTCTCCAGTTCGGCTGTGACGCCGGCGCCTTCGAGAATCTGCCTCAGGAGATCCATCGAGCATTCGCGGCCGTCAAAGGTGTAGGCGTAGAGCGTGGCGTAGAACGCCATCCTGTCGGCCGAGACGGTGGTGAGCGGATCCACGGTAGCCCGGTCGCCGGCCACGCTGGCAAGGCCATAGAGGTCGGCGCAGATCCCGTCACCGGATTCGGCCAGACGGCACCCTTCCTTGAGCACGGGCTCCACCGGCTTGGCCTTGTCGCTGCCGGGCGGCAGCTCCTCTTTGCCGGTCACGGTTCGCGTGGGCTGGGGTTCCTTGGGCGGAAGGAGGCGTGCGAAGACGTCGCCTGGTGCGACCGGAGCGTTTAGATTGCCGAGAGCCTTGCACATCCCCGGTTCGCCGGGTGAGCCTTCCTCTCCCCGGGCCACGACCAGGCCCGTGGGGTCCTGATCGGACTGGATCCGGTCAATCACGGTGGCGACCGACCCTGCATCGAGCTCGACGGTCACGCCCGCCTCGCGCGCGCATTGCTCCACCTGCGCGGCCGAGAGCGGCTGTCCGCTGCCGAGCGGTGGAGCGTAGGACGCGACCGTGGCCCCCAGTTCGTCGGACGAGATCGTGATCTCGATGGCGGCGTTCCTGTCCCGCAGCATGGCGCGCCATTGGTTCTCCGCCAGGGGTTGCAGGACCACGTTCTCAGGAGCGGTATCCAGCATGCGGGACGCTTTGCGGCGCGCGTCCGCTTCGTCGGTCGCCTGGAGGGTCACATCATCGAGGCCCATGCCCCGCTCCTGGTCCACGCGCGGAAGGATTCCCACCTTCCTTTATACGATCTGGCGGGTGTGAGACAAGGGCGCTGGGGTGGCGAGGGCATGCTGCGGTTGCGTTCTTTCTCCGGGCGAGCAGAGAAAACACGAGACCGCGCCCGCCCGCACCAATCGACCGTCGAACGAGACGCGTGCGACGTTTGCTGAAGCGTGGGTGGCGTGCCACCCCCAGGGTGGGCCTGGGTCGTGCCGCGCATGCCCACCCAAGGGTGGGCATGGCACCCCACGTCTTACAGCAGCTGCGCAGGCGCTTCGAGGAGGTCCTTGACGCACGCGTTGAAGCGCGCGGCGAGCACGCCGTCGATGGTGCGGTGGTCGCTGGAGAGGGTGATCTTCATGAGGGGCCGGATCACGACGTCCTTGTCGCGCACGCACGGCGTATCCGTGGTCTTGCCCACGGCGAGGATGGCGGACTCGCCGGGGTTGATGATGGCCGTGAACTGGTCGACCTCGAAGCTGCCCAGGTTGCTGAGCGTAAACACGCCGCCCGTGTAGTCGTCGGTGGTGAGCTTGTTCGACCGCGATTTGTTGATGAGCGAGCGCGTGTCTTCGGCGATCGTAGCGAGCGGCTTGCGGTCCGCGTCGCGCACGACCGGCACGACCAGACCCTCTTCGCCCACGGCCACGGCGAACCCCACGTGCATGCGGTCGCGGGGCACGTAGCCTTCCGACGAGTAGATGCTGGCCACGCGCGGAAACCGGCGCAGGGCCACGCCGCAGGCCTTGATCAGGAGGTCGTTCAGGGAGAAGCGGATCTTGTCCTTCTTGCACTGGCGCCGGAAGTCCAGGGGGGCAGTCATGTCCACGACCGTGGTCAGGAAGAAGTGGGGCGCGGTGCGCGTGCTCTGGGCCATGCGCTTGGCGATGACCGCGCGCATGGACCCCAGGGGCGCGGGCACGCCGCCCGAAAGCGCGGGCGCGGCCGCGGCCTGCTCCTTGGTCACGCGCTCGCCGCCGTTTCCGAGAAAGACGCGCAAATCCACGTTGCGCTCGAGGCAGATCTTGCGCGCCATGGGCGTGAATGTGAGGGACGCGATCTCCTCCTGGTAGGCCTCCACGTCGCGTTCGCGCACGCGGGCGTTGGGGCCGGTGCCGTCGACCGCGAGAATCGGGATGCCGAGCGCGCGCGCGCGTGCGCGTGCGCGGGGCGTGGCCGCCTTGCGGCCGGGCGCGATCAGGCCCTGTTCGAGCGCGACCGGTTCTTCGACCGGGGCGGCCGCGGGAGCGGTGGCTGGCCCGGGTGCGGAGGCGGGCGCCCGGCCGGACGCGGGCGCTTTCGCCGCTGGAGCAGACGAGTGGGCCTGCGTCGGGCCCTCGGCCTTGGGCTCGGGTTTGGGTTTGGGTTTGGGTTTGGGTTTGGCCACGCCGCGCTTGAGCGTCTCGGGTGGAATCTCCTCGTCGGGGTCGGCCACCACGGCGATCAAGTCGTTTACCGGCACGACCTCGCCTTCCTTGGCGAGAATGTGGCGCAGGGTCCCCTTGGCGTAGCTCTCCACCTCGAGCGTGGCCTTGTCCGTGGTGATCTCGCAGAGCACGTCGCCCTTGCCCACGGAATCGCCTTCCTGCACGCGCCACGAGGCGATGGTCGCCTCTTCCATGGTCTGGCCGAGCTTGGGGAGCAAGACTTTCTGAATCATGGGACCGGACTCCTCGCTACAAGTTCACTGCGGCGGCGCGCCGCATCATTTCCCCAGATACACCCGGTTGAAGTACTGCGTGTACGCTGCGGGCGCGGGCCAGCCGTCGAACAGGCGGCAGCGGGCGGGGAAGGGTTTGTCGCCCCGGCTGCGCAACCAGCGCATGAGCTGCGGGTCGGCCCCGCGGCGATCGAGTTCGGCCAGGCCTGCCTTGTGGAGGCGCTCGACCACGTCGGCGTGGTCGGCCTGGACCTCGTCGAGCGATCCCAGGCGCGTGAGAATCGAGTCCTCGGGCTTGATCGCAGCCTGCAGGTACCACTCCGCGTCAAAGACCGTGAAGAGGATGCCCTGGTTCTGCCAGGCAGCGGCTGCTGTGCTCGCGAGCGCGACCTCGCGGGGCTCGGCTTGGTCCCGTGCGAGCGCGAGCGCATCGCGGCAGTCGAGCGCGGCCGGGCGGGGCACATCCGCGAGGCTGAGGATGGTGGCGAAGATGTCCTGGGGCTGGACGAGGGCCTGGCTGCGGCCCGTGGGGCCGCCGGGCACGCGTACGAGCAGGGGCACGTGCGCCTCCTGCTGGCGGACGGGCACGCCCTTGCCGAACCGCCCGCGTTCGCCCACGTTGGTGCCGTGGTCGGCTGTGAAGATGACGGCCGTATGCTTTGCGAGGCCGGTGCTTTCGAGCGCGTCCAGCGCCTTGCCGATCTCGCGGTCCACCAGGCTGACCTTGGCTGCATAGTGCGCGGCCACGCGCTTGCGGCCGGCCTCGGGCAGGTTTTCGTGGTTGCGCAGGCCGAAGAAGCGCGGGTCGATGCGCCCGTCGTAGCCCTCGGTCCGGTCGTACTTGCAGACCAGGTCGGCCGGCGCGTCCCAGGGCTCGTGCGGGTCGAAGCAGTCGACCCAGAGGAAGAAGTTGTCGCGCGACTTGTTATCCTGGAAGAAGTCCGCGACCGTGGAGAAGAGCCTGGCGCAGTTCCAGTCTTCGGCCGTCTTGCGCTTGCGGTTGGCGCGGACGTACGTGGGGAGGTTGCCCCAGTGGGACTTCTCCTCGGGCGCAAGCCCGTCGCAGAGCGGATCGCGGCACCAGTTCTCGGGCCAGTGCGTGGCGTCGTCGATCCACGGCCGGTCGACCTCGGCCCCGCGCACGAAGGTCCAGGCGTGGAAAGGCCAGTCGAAGTTGTGCCCGCCGTTCACCAGGTGCGGGGTGTCGTGGATGAGCTGGGTGCAAAAGCCTGCGTCGGCCAGCATGCGCGGTGCGGTCGGCCAGTCGAACGGCAGCGGCATCCACGTGTGGAACGGGCTTCCGTACTTGCCGGTCAGCACGTCGGTGCGGTGCGGGATGGTGGGAAAGCTCGCGCTGAAGGCGCGGTCGAAGAGCATGGATCCCTCGGCCAGCCGGTCGAGGTTGGGCGTCTCGATCCAGTCGTTGCCGTGTGCGCCGATGTAGTCGTAGCGGAGCGTGTCGATGACGAAGAGGACGATGTTCATGGGTCAGTACTCCAGTGTCTGCTTGACCTGGGCCGCGATCTTCTCGGGCGTGGGCACGCACGCGTCTTCGAGCGTCGGGGCCATGGGGATGGGCGCATCCGCGCCGCACACGCGCGCGGGCGGGGCGTCCAGGAAGTCGAAACCGTGTTCGTTGATGCGCATGGCGATCTCGCACACGAAGTTGGTGTTGTTGTAGCCTTCGCTCACGAGCACCACGCGGCCGGTCTTCTGCACGGAGTGCAGGATGCAGGGCATGTCCAGCGGCTTGAGGCTGCGGATGTCGATTACCTCGGCCTCGATCCCGTCTTCGGCAAGCGCCGCGGCCGCAGCCTCGCAGTGGAGCGCGCACCGGCTGTAGCTCACCAAGGTGACATCCGTGCCCTGGCGGCGCACCACGGCCTCGCCCAGCGGAACGTGATAGTCTTCGTCGGGCACCTCGCCCTCGGTCTTGTAGAGCATCTTGTGCTCGATGAAGAGCACGGGGTTGTCGTCGCGGATGGCGCTCTTGAGCAGCCCCTTCACGTCGTAGGGCGTGGCGGGCGCGACCACGAGCACGCCGGGCGCATGCGTGAACCAGGCCTCCAGGCTCTGGGAGTGCTGGGCGGCGATGCACCGGCCGGTGCCGCCTTCGGTGCGCAGCACCATGGGCACCGTGGTCTTGCCGCCGAACATGTAGCGGTTCTTGGCTGCCTGGTTGACGAACTGGTCGGTGGCGAGCGTCATGAAGTCGAAGTACATGATCTCGGCCACGGGCCGCCAGCCGCACATGGCCGCGCCGCAGGCGGCGCCGGGGATGGCCTCTTCGCTGATGGCCGTGTCGCGTACGCGTTCGGGGCCGAATTCGTCGTACAGGTCGCGCGTGGCGCCGTAGGCGCCGCCGTAGATGCCGATGTCCTCGCCCATGAGGATCACCTTGTCGTCGCGGAGCATCTCCTCGCGCAGCGCGTCGCGCACGGCCTGCCAGTAGGGTATCGCGGGCATGTCGGTTGTCTCCTTCGAGCGGTGGTGCGGGCTATTCGGCTGGTTGTTCGTCAGCCGGTTGTTCGTCAGCGGGGTCAGGTTCGGGGGCCTCTACCAACTCGGTGGTCACGATCAGGCGCTTGGGTTGCTTCGGCGGTGGCGCCACGGGGATCATGAGATAGAGAACGGCGCCGGCCCCCAGCACGAGCAGCAGGAGCAGCAGGACCGCGATGCGGCTGCCGGCCACAATGGCCACGATCACGAGCACGACGACCAGCGCCGCGAGCGCGGCGAGACCCAGCATGGCGGACATGGGCGGTTCTCCTCGGTCAGCTGTAGCGCCTCAGCACCGCACGAGCCCCATCTCCCCCTGCGTCCAGCCGGCGTACACGTCCTCGTAGACCTCGGACGGGTCGGGGTAGGGCGATTCCTCGAGCGCGAATTGCTCGGCCTCCATCATCTCCCGGTCGACCTCGTCCTGGATCTCGTCCACGCGCTGCTTGGCCAGCGTCTTTTCCCCGGTCACCAAGCGCGTGAACTGTTCAATCGGGTCCTGGTCGTGCCAGAACTGCTCCTCCTCCTTGGTCCGGTACTTGCGGGGATCCGACCGCGAGTGGCCGCGGTAGCGGTAGCACTTGGCCTCGATCAGGGTCGGGCCTTCGCCCGCGCGCGCGCGCTCGACCGCGTCCGCTACGGCGCTGCGTACGTCGAGCACGCGCATGCCGTCCACGATCACGCCCGGCATGTCGTAGCCGTCCGCGCGCAGGGCGATGTCGCGGATCGAGCAGGCCCGGTCCACGGACACGCTCATGCCGTAGAGGTTGTTCTCGCAGATGTAGACCACGGGCAGCTTCCAGGCGCCGGCCATGTTGAGGGATTCGTGGAAGACGCCGTTGTTGGATGCGCCGTCGCCGAAGAAGCAGAGGGTGACCTGTTGCTGGTCGTTCAGCTTGCAGGCGAGGCTTGCGCCCGTGCCCACCGGGATGTTGCCGCCTACGATCCCCGTGGCGCCGAGGTTGCCGGCTTCCACGTCTGCGATGTGCATGGACCCGCCCCGGCCGCGGCAGTAGCCGGTGGCCTTGCCGCAGAGCTCGGCGAGCATGGTTTTGATCACCCCGCCCCGGGCCACGCAGTGGCCGTGGCCGCGGTGGGTGCTCGTGATGAAGTCGTCCGGTCCGATGCTGGCGCACGCGCCCACGGCCACGGCTTCGGACCCGGCGTACACGTGGCTTGCGCCCTTGAGCACGTCGCGGGCCAAGAGCTCGAAGACCTTCTCCTCGAACGCCCGGATGCGCATCATGCTGCGCATGTAGTGCTCGGCGTCGTCGGGGGCCACGTCCGTCCAGTCGGTGGGCCACTGGGTCACGCCGCAGACGTTGCAGGGCAGTTCCTGGATGAAGTGCTTGCCCCGGCCCGCGGGCGTGTCGGACTTGCGCGGCACGACCCCGCAGGGCGCCATCCCTTCGGCCCGGCAGCTGCCGGCCCCGCGCCCCTGCGCCTTCTTCCGGCCCTTCTTTTTGGCCTTCTTTTTGGCCTTCTTGCCCTCCTTTTTCTGGGCGTTCTTCTTCTTCATCTTCTTCTTCGCCTTCTTCTTGGCCATGGTGGATCGGACTCCTTTGTGTTGCGGCGCGCGATCGTATGGGCTGACTGGAGCGGGCGGGAATCCGGGCGTGCCCCGGACGTCGTCCACTTCACGTGCCGGCCGTCTCTTTCGAATAGGCCTGGAACGCTGCGGGCACGCGCTCCAGGATGTCGCCAGCGATCACCCCGTGCTCGCCAAGATCCTCGGCTGCGAGGTCGCCGGCCTTGCCGTGGAGATACACGCCCAGGCGCGCTGCGTCAAACGCTGCGAGTCCCTGGGCCACGAGCGCGGCCAGCATGCCGGCGAGCACGTCGCCCGCCCCGGCCGTGGCCATGCCCGGATTGCCGCTCGGGTTGATCCAGACCTCCTTGCCGTCCGTGACCACGGTGTTCGCGCCCTTGAGCACGACCACGGTGCCCGCAGTCTCGGCGTACTTCTTGGCGAATCCCTCGCGATCGGCCTGGACCTTGTCCACGGTCTTGTTGACGAGCCGGGCCATCTCCCCGGGGTGCGGGGTGATGATGCTCGCGGCCTTGCGTTTGCGCAGCAGCTTCCAGTCCGTGTCCAGAGCCGTCAGCCCACCGGCGTCGAGCACGAGCGGCGCGTGCAGCTCGGGTACGACCAGGCGGATGAGTTCGCCTGTCTCGCCGGCCACGGGCAGGCCGGGTCCCAGCACCATGGCGTTCACCTCGTGGGCGGCTTCGGTCAGGTACTCGCGCGAAGCCACGGACGGCGCCTGGCCCTGGGTTTCGGGGACGGGCAGCGTCATCACTTCGAGGGCCATGAGTTCGGCGATCATGTTGAGGCTCTTGGGCACGGCCCAGGTCACGAGTCCGGCGCCGCTGCGGAGCGCCGCCAGGCTCGCCATGGCGCCCGCACCGGTCATGCCGGTGGACCCGGCCACCACGAGTACCCGTCCGCAGTCGCCCTTGTGCGCGTCCGTGCTGCGTCCCGGAAGAGGGGGGAGAGATGCATCGGCCATGAGGAGGCTCCTGCGGCAGGCGGTCAGGCTCCGGCATCCGGCCCCACATGGGCCAGGGCGATGCGCGCGGCCACGTACCCGCCGCCAAACCCGTTGTCGATGTTTACCACAGATACGCCAGCAGCGCAAGAATTTAACATGCCGAGCAGGGCGGCGATCCCCTGGAAGCTCGCCCCGTAGCCCACGCTCGTGGGCACGGCCACGACCGGTGCGGCCACGAGACCGCCCACCACGCTCGGCAGCGCCCCCTCCATGCCGGCCACCACCACCAGCGCGGCAGCGGCCTGCAGTTGGTCCTGGTGGGCGAGCAGCCGGTGGAGGCCGGCCACGCCCACGTCGCAGACGAGCTCCACGCGGCAGCCCATGGCCGCGATCGTGACCCGGGCCTCCTCCGCTACGGGAAGATCCGAGGTGCCGGCCGCCACCACGAGCACGGTGCCGGTCCCATCCGCGGGTGGCGGCGGGGGGCCCACGACCACGGTCCGCGCAGTCGGGTTGTGATCGGCGTTCGGCCATTCGGACAGCACTGCCTGCGCGGTGGCCTCGGACGCCCGCGTGATGAGCACCACGGGATTGCTCTGGAAGAGCGCGTGCGTGATCCGGACGACCTGCTCGGGGGTCTTTCCCTGAGCGAAGATCACCTCTGCGAACCCGCAGCGCGCCGTGCGGTCGTGGTCCACGTGCGCGAAGCCCAGGTCTTCCACCGACCGATTCGCCAGGGCCTGCTCGGCCTGGCTGGCCGCTTCCTTCGGGCTCATCCGGCCGGCTGCCACGGCGTCGAACAGGAACTTGAGTTGCTTGTCCATGCGGGCTCTCCTTCACGCGCGCCGTGCGCGCGCGGCGAGCTCGAGGCCGTCGGGAGGCCCGTCGCGGAGCCGTTCGTACCCGCGCGCAGCCACCATGACCGCGTTGTCCGTGCAGAGATCCATGGACGGCACAGCCAGCCGGCAGTCGCGGGCCCGGGCGGCCTCGGCCATGGTTTGGCGCAGGCAGGTGTTGGCGGCCACGCCTCCGCCCAGGGCGATCCAGGAGACCCCGCTGGCGGATGCGGCGTCGACCGTGCGGGCCACGAGCGCGTGCACCACCGCGTGTTGGAAGCTGGCGGCTGCGTCGCGCACAGCCCCGGGCCCGAGTTGAAGCGGAGCATTGCGGCCGCGGTTCTGGCCCCGGGCCGCATAGAGCAGCCCTGTCTTGATGCCGCTGAAGGAGAAATCCCGGCCGCCGTCGGGCAGGCACGCATTCTTCCAGGCATGGGCCGTGGGGGTGCCGCCCTGGGCCGCTCGCTCGATGGCCGGGCCGCCGGGGAAGCCAAGCTCCAGGATCTTGGCCGCCTTGTCGAATGCTTCGCCCGCGGCATCGTCGCGCGTCTGGTGGAGGCACTGGTAGTCGTCGGGCCCGGAGACCCGGAAGACGTGGGTGTGTCCGCCTGAGGCCACGAGCGCCACAAAGGGATGGGTGAGTTCGGCTTCGGCCAGTCGGCAGGCAGTGACATGGGCCTGGACGTGGTCCACGCCCACCAGGGGAATCCCCCACGCCAGGGCCAGGGATTTGGCTGCGGACACGCCCACGAGCAGGGCGCCGATCAGGCCGGGCTGATGGGTCACGGCAATGCCCGCGAGGTCGTGGGGACGAATGCCCGCGTCCTGGAGCGCTTCCCGGATGCCTGGGAGCAGGCACTCCATGTGGGCCCGGCAGGCCACCTCGGGCACCACTCCGCCGAACCGGCGGTGCAGGTCCACCTGACTGGCTACGAACGCGGACACGATCTTGCGGCCGCCCTGCACGACCGCGGCCGCGGTCTCGTCGCAGGAGGTCTCGATACCGAGGACCAGCGCGTCGCTGGAGATCATGGGGCGGCTCCGTTCGCGTGTACGTCCGCCCCACTCTAGCGGATGCTGGGGATGGGGTCAAGGTGGAGGCGTGGGGCGGCTCGTGCGGCATCCGCTGAAGACAGACCCGCGCTCCGCGTGCCTCTGCACGTCGGACACGCTTTCGGGTTGCCTTCAGCCAATCGGTAGGGTAGAGTTCTTCTCAGGGGGCAAGGCGAGGATGGGGCAGTGACGACCGACGACACGGAATCCACGCGCATGCAGAGCCGCTTCCGCGGGTGCCTGTTGGGCATGGCCTGCGGGGATGCGCTGGGCGCGGGGATCGAGTTCATGACCCCCACCGAGATCACGACCCGCTTCGGCATTGTGACCGATTTCGCGGGCGGCGGCCCGTTCGGCTGGCCGGCGGGCGCGTACACGGACGACACCCAGATGGCGCTGGCGCTGGCAGACAGCCTGATCGCGCATCCCGCGCTCGATCTCGTGGACCTCACCCGGCGCTGGCTCGCCTGGCTGGATGCGGATCCGCCGGATGTGGGCAACCTGACGCGGGACGGGTTGCTGCTGGCCCGAGCGTACCTGGAAGAGGGCCGGGATCCGCGCGAAGCGGGTGAGCAAGTGTGGCTCGCCACGGACATGGAGGCGGCCGGCAATGGCGGGCTCATGCGCGTGGCGCCTGCGGCCCTCCGGTTCGTGCACGACCGGGACCGGCTGATGCAGGCGGCGGCCGACACGTCGGCCATCACGCACTACGACCCCCGCTGCCGGGCCAGCTGCGTGGTCTTCTGCCTGGCCCTCCAGGCGCTGCTCCAGTCCGAGACGCCGGATGCCCTCTGTCTCATGGACCTGGCCGACGCGGTCCGCGCCCTCTCTCCGGAGACTGCCGACGCCGTGCTCGGGGTCTTCGATCTGGATGCGGGCGACGTGCCTTCCTCAGGCTACACGCTGCACACTCTCCAGGCTGCGCTCTGGCCGGTCGAGCGCGGCTTGCCCCTGGAGGAGGGGATCGTTTCCATCGTCAACCTCGGGTATGACGCGGACACCTGCGGGGCCGTGGCTGGCGCCCTGCTCGGCGCGCGGGACGGCGAGGAAGCCATTCCCGACCGCTGGCAAGGGCAGCTCCAGGGCTGCGACCGCATCCGAACGACAGCGGACCGCTTGCATGCGGTAGCGCAAGGCGTAGCCGGATAGGAGGCACCTCGCCCCGGGGCGAACGCAGTCTGCACGTCTCTGTGAAGGGTCCTCTCGCCAAGGCGCAAAGGGCGCGAAGAACCTCTATCCGCCTGTCATCCTGGCGCTCTTGGCGCCTTTGCGAGAGGGAGGGTGCGGGGGAATGAGGCGCCCCCGCAACAAGCAAGGGGAGGGCAATCCGGGGGGGCTACTCCCGTTTGTGGGCCGGCTCGTCTTCGGACGGAGAACCGCCGGTCTCTGCGGACGCATCCTTCTGGTTTGCGTTCCTGGGCGCGGTGTCTTTGTCGCCGGCCGAATCGATCTCGTCTTGCACGTCGCGCAGGCCTTTGCGGAATTCCACCAGGCTCCGGCCCAGGGACCGGCCGAGTTCGGGCAGCTTGCGGCCGAAAAGCAGCACGGCCACGATGATGATGATGCCCCACTCGATCGGGCCGGGCATCCAGGCCAGGGGGAGGACCATCTCGCACCCGCTCATGGGCGGTCTCCATCCAGCGTCGCCGTTCTCCGAATCATCCGCGATTATACGCTCTGCCTGCGCCACCACAAGCCTTGTCCAGGAAATCTCCGCATTCACTTGTACTCCGAGAAGGGAACGGTCGTGCCATCTTTCCGCACGACTCTCGGTTCGTCCCCTTCCAAGCGGATGGCCTTGCTCTCGGGTCTTCCAGACTGGAAAGGCCAGCACCCACTGGCCAGAGCGGTCAGAACGATCAACAAGGCGGCCAGTCCTCGTCTGCGCATCGATGGTCTCCTTGCCGGTTGTGCGGTCACCGTTTGGTCTTGAAGTTGAGCTTCTGCTGCCCGCATTGCTTGGCGATCTCGGTCACCGAGACGAGCAGGCCTGCGGGCGCCTCCTGGTCCGAGCGGATGACGAGCACCGGATCGCGCAGGGCTTGGCGCTTCTTCTTGATGGCCGCCGGCAGCTCGCCCAGCAGGATCTCGTCCTTGTCGAGGAAGATCGTGCCCTCGTGCATAATGGTCACGCGGAAGATCTCCGGCGTCTGCGGGACGTCCTCGGAGGCCCCCTTGGGCAGGTCCACGGCGATGCCGCCCTCGGGTTCGT
Organism: uncultured Planctomycetaceae bacterium; assembly: GCA_964496245.1. Lineage (GTDB taxonomy): Bacteria > Planctomycetota > SZUA-567 > SZUA-567 > SZUA-567 > CAZBZG01. The sequence goes on from CAZBZG010000056.1 coordinate 16,335, forward strand.
ACTTGGCGGTGACCAGCACGAAGATGACGAGCAGGAACATCACGTCGATCAGCGACGTGACGTTGATCACGGGTGCGCGGGATCGGACCTGTTCGGAGAAACGCACGCGCGATCCTTTCTGCTTTGCGGATGCTGCGCCCCGGGTCAGGTCCGCAGCCGCGCCATGAGCCCCATGGCGAGCCGTTCCATTTCGAGCACGATGTCGTCGACCCGGCGCCGGAACCAGGTGAACGCCACGAACGCGGGGATGGCCACGACCAGGCCGCAGATGGTGGTGATGAGCGCCTCGGAGATCGCGCCCGAGAGCATGCCGAAATTCTTGACGCCCGCGGCCTGGAGGTTCTGGAAGGCCCGGTGCATGCCGAGCACCGTGCCGAGAAGCCCGAGCAACGGGCTGATGGCGGCAATGACTTCCAGCGCCAGAATGCCGTGGGAGAGGTCGTGGGCGGCGCGGCGGCCCGCGCTCTCGACCAGGGTCTCGGCCTCCTCGCGTCCCGCACGCCGCGTGGTCAGCACAGCCAGCAGGATCTCGGCGAACGGCCCGCCTTCCTGGCGGCAGAGCGTTTCCGCATTTGCGCAGCCGGCCTCCTGGGCGAGCGAATTCGCCAGTTCCACGAGCGGCTTGCTCATGACCACCGACCGCCGCAACACCAGCAGACAGTAGAGGATGTAGCCCAGCCCCACGATGGACGCCGCCAGGATCAGGTAGATGACCGGCCCGCCCTTGTCGTACAGTTCGGCGAAGAGGTTCATGCCGTTCTCCCTGCAGGCAGTCCTACGCGTTCCCGCAAACGCCCTCCCATTATTCGCAAACGGAGGCACCGATGCCAGGGAAAACTGCTTACGGCTTGTCCCGCAGATGGAGAGGGGCTGAACACGCGCGGCCCCGACAGAAGGGGATCCACCCGGCGTTCGCGCGCTGCGTACGGGCGTGACGCGCTTCGGGGCGCCCGCCTCACTCCATCACGAACGCCAGCTCGAGCGTGCGGCGGAGCGGTTTGGGGGTGAAGACGATGCGGGTGAGCACCTGGTCGGTGCGGCCTTCCTTGGAGGCCTCCTTGAGCGCCTTGGCGGAGAACCGGCCTGCTCCCTGCGCGCAGCGCAGGGTGAGCGCGCTCTGGCCCTTGCCGATGCGCACGCGCTTGCCCCCGGCCTGCACGCGCATGGGCTCGAACGTGACGAACGCCTCCTCGAGGCTGCGGGGCGCACGTTTGAACGCATAGGCGTCGGTGAGGGTGAGCGCGCCGTTCGGGGCGAGGACGAAAGTGCGCACCAGGCTCTTCAGGAGCGGTTCCCTGTAGGCCCGGGTCATGTCGATCACGGCCTTCTTCTCGCGGTTCGAGCGGAAGCCCTCCACCGAGAGGGCGCCGCGAGAACGGGCGCCAGCGGGCTGGCCGCGGCCGTTGATGATCGGCACCGAGTGGCCGAAGGAGTTGCAGAACACGATCTCGTAGCGTTCGGGCGAGAAGGTCTTGCGGGTGTACTTGGGCGCACCGGGGTCGGTGAGCGGGCACGTCCCCCTGCGGTAGAGGATGAAGGAGCCGATGTCGTTGTGGTTGTGCGGCACGCCGTTGTCGCCCGCGAGTACGGCGAGCACGGTCTTGCATCGCGCTGCGCGCAGAGTGGCCTGGCCGAGGTCGGGCAGGAAGTGGTCGGTCTGGCTTATCCGCCCGCTCGCCTTTTCGCCGTTGTACAGGCAGAGCGTGCGCCAGTCGAGCCGGCCGCGGTGGTCCTGGGCTGTGGCGCTCTGACGCGCGGCCAGGGGCGTCAGATCGTAGAGTTCGGGGATGTCGTAGAACCGGTTGATCTTGAGCGCATTGATCAGGGCCAGATATCCGTGGCCCGCATCGGCGAACGTTGTTCGCATCCGGCCGTCGAAGTGCGCGGCTAGTGGATAGCGGCAGATGCGCTCGACCTTGGCGTCGGCCATGAGGTTCAGACGCCCGCCCGTGCGCTGGTGGAGGACCACGGCCGCGTCCAGGTAATGCCCGAAGCCGTAATTCCAGTAGCTCGGCCCCTCTCGGCAGCCGCCGTCGTCCGCGAATCCCTGGAGCGCGTAGTCCATGCGCTGGATCACGGGATGGAGGTAGGCGGCGAGCGTCCGCGCGTCGCGGATCTGATAGAGGGCGGTGGTGATGAGGTTGGCGTTGCACACGTGGTTCCAGTTGTTCTCGCCCGTGGCCCACCAGTCCAGCTGGCGGTAGTCCCAGGCCGGCTCCAGGATCCGCTCCCGGATGCGCGCATCCATGCGGTCCATCACTTCCGGCTCCAGCCGGCGTCCCAGCATCCAGCCGAGTTCGGCGAGCAGGCGGCCGATGGCGGAAGATCCCAGGTCCACGGCGCAGTATTCGTGGGCGGTCATGATCCAGGTGGGCCAGTCGCAGACCGCGCAGATCCGGTCCTGCAGAGCGTCCAGATCCGCCTTGGGGTGTTCGAGCCAGACGGCCAAAGCTTCCTGCTGGATGCGGCCGACGAACGCTCCCATGAACCGGTCGCAGTTGGCCCGCACGCCGGTGCGCTGGAACTCGCGGTAGAGCGAGCGCGTGAGCGCGGGGATGGGGTCGCGTTCGGCCAAAGCCTTGCTCAGAGCCTGCCACGCGCCCATGCGTTTTGCGCGCTGCTTCAACCGCGCCGACGCCCGCTTCCGGGTGAGGCTTGGCCATACGGCCCGGTCCATGTGGCGTTCGAGCATGCGGGCCAGATCATGGATGGATGTGTGTTCGAGCAGCATGGGAGCCTCCTAGGGGAGGGAGGGGGGCGGCGGGTGGTTCTCCAGGCGGCGCAGCAGATCTCCAAGGAGCCTAAACCATAGATGGCCCCTCGTCAAGTCGAGCCGAGCGAGAGGCTGGACCTCGGCGGCCCGAATCCCCTGGCTGTCGGGTTGGTCGCGGCAGGACAACCCTTGTCGCACCACGGTTTTCCCTTGCGTTTCCGGGGACCTCCCGGAGAATGGCAAACGATGCGAGAACGCCCGGGCCGCGGAATCCGAGGGGCCGGCCATGATCCACCTCCTCTTCCTGTGCAGCGCCAATGCCTCGCGCAGCCAGATGGCCGAGGGGTTTGCACATGCACATGCGCCCGACGGGGTCCAGATCATGAGCGCGGGCATCCACCCGGCGGTCGAGGTCACGCCCGAGGCGGTCGAGGTCATGCAGGAGGTCGGCATCGACCTCTCCGGCCATACCCCCAAGGCCTTCTGCGACATCAACTGGCGCAACGTGGACGTGGTGGTGAGCCTCTGCCACCAGGCGGCCGAGGCCTGCTCGCTGCTCTTGCCCGGCCAGCCCGCCCAGGTCGACTGGGATCTTCCCGATCCCACGGCCGTGCGGGGGAACGCCCAGACGCGGTTGGACGCCTTTCGCTGCGCGCGCGACAAGATCGGCCAACTCGTGGAGGATCTGCTCGACAGGGGGTATCTCAAGGCGCTCGCCTGGAGCAAGGGCACCACCGACCTGATCCTGGATACGCTGACGGAAGGCATCATCGCCCACGACATGGACCGTCGCGTCATCTACTTCAACGGCGCGGCCGAGGCCATGACCGGCTACTCCCGCCAGGAGGTGGTGGGACGGGACTGCCACGAAGCCTTTGGCGCGCCGTTCTGCGGCGAAGAGTGCAGCTTCGACGAGAACAAGCCGCTTCCCCAATTCGAATCGCGCGCGTATCCGGTGTCCTTCACCACCAAGACCGGGGAGAAGAAGGACCTGGAGATGACCGTGCGGGCCATCCGGTCCGAGGACCGGATGGTGGGCGTGCTCGCCTCCTTCCGCGACCTGACCCGCGAGCACGATCTGGCCCGGCGGCTCGGCGAGAAGGAGAGCTTTCGCGGTATCCTCGGCCGCGACAAGAAGATGCTCGAGATCTTCGACCTGATCCGACGCGTAGCCGAGGCCAATGTCCCCGTGCTGATCCAGGGCGACAGCGGCACGGGCAAGGAGCTCGTGGCTGCAGCCATCCACAACGAGGGGTCGCGCGCGAGCAAGCTGTTCGTGCCCGTCAACTGCGGTGCTCTGCCCGAAG
>CAZBZG010000057.1:0-20009 GCA_964496245.1 uncultured Planctomycetaceae bacterium
TCGTGTCCTTCGTGGTTCTGCCTGCGCGTTGCGGCAAGGACGAGTGAACAGTCTCTTATTTCCTAGCGCCGGGCCGTCCGGCTGTGCACATTGCTGTAGCGGAAGCAGACTTCGAGCATGAGCGCGCCGAGCGCGGTCTGGCCGACCCGGCCCCAGCGGTCGCCGAAGTGCTCGGTCTCGTAGTTCCAGGAGCCCTTGCGTTCCTGGACCGTCCCTGCCTTGACCTGGGTGGCCATGAGTGTCTCGTAGAGCGCGTCGCCGTACGCGCGCCACTGCGGGGTCTTGATGCCGAACTGGAGCAGTCCCAGAGAACCGTAGTACCAGCGGTAGAAGTCGCTCCGTTCCGGGGTGGGCACCCCATCCTGCACCGCCTGGTGGGCGCAGGCCACGACCTGCTCGTCCGCGCGGGGCCGGCCCAGGAACTGGAGGCACGTGAGCGCCACGGCCGTGAGCCGGCTCGACCCGCCCCCGCGCTTGACCCCGTCCACGGTCGCGGTCTTGCTGGCGTAGCTGACCGAAGCGCCGTAGGTATCCTTGGTCGCGGTCGCAGTCTGGATATAGCGGATGGCCTTCTCGATGACCTCGTAGGGGACGTGCAGCTTGGCCACCTTGGCCGACTTGATCCCCATGACCCACCAGCCGAAGACCGAGGTGTCGTTCCGCTGCGAGGCGGGCGCGTAGTCGAACGCGCCGGCCGGGCACTGGGCCTTTGCCGCATAGTCCACGCACTTCTGCGCGACACGCCGCAGATCGCCCCCCCCGCTCATGCCATAGGCCTCGGCCATGGCCATGAGCGCGATGCCCGCTTCGTACCGGTGCGGACCGATGCGCCCGTTCGGCTGCTGCTGAGACGTGAGCCAGTAGACCGCCTTGTGCACGTTCCTGCGATACCGCCCCTCCCGCACGGTGTTGCCGTTGGCCAGGAACGCGAGCAGGGCGAGCGAGGTGACCGCCACGTCGTGGGGGCGGCCGCCGTATTGTTTGCAATTCCAGTGCCCATCCGGCTCCTGGTGTGCGGCCAGCCACGCGAGGGCCCTGTTGATATGCGTGATGACTTTCTGGGGCGGCTGGCCGATCCGGGCGATGCGCAGCTTCTGGCCGCCCGGGCCCGGTCGGCCGAAGGGATTGCCACCGCCCGATCCGCCGTTTGCGCCCAGCCCCACAATGGCCGGCGCGCCCTTGCTTGCCGCCTCGAAGGTTGAGATGGACTCCAGGTCTCCGTGTGCTTCGCGGGCCGGGTCGTCGTCGGGCGTTTCGAATGTCGTGTCGAGCTCGATGTTTTCCAGGATCACAGGCGGAACGAGTTCGTGGGTGGGGTCTTCCACGGGGATGGGGTTGTCGACCGGCTCTCGGTAGAACTCCTTCGGCGGCTCGGGCGGCTCCGTCTTCGGCGGCTCCCATTCGATCAACAGCGGGCCGGTGGGCGGAGGCGCTGTCTGTTCCACCGGCATCAGCAACAGCAGCAGAAACAACACGCTGTGCACGGACAGGCTCGTCATGTACCAGGGCGCAGCGTTCCACTCGCGGGCAAGCGCCGCGGTCAGCGAATCGTCGAATCCGTAGGGCGTGCCGTCAGCCTCGGGGGGCGTGTCGTCGCGGGCTTGGGGTTGCACAGACATGGGAGGATCCTCCACCGTGCCGGCAGTGGCCGCTGTCGGACAGACATCGTTCCATCAGCTCTCTTCGCCGCACAGGTGTGCCCTCCAATTCCCTCAAACGTTTGGCAGAGGGGAAGGTTCATGAAAACGCGGCGATTTTCCGCCGTCCGCTTGCGACTGGCGGGTCCGAACGGATCGCCGGAAGCAAAGCGTCCCTGTGGCTGCCGCCGATGCAGGGGTCCTTCCCGGGATACGACTCCCAGGCTCAAGCTTTCGGGGTTGCGTTGTTCGGCGTTCGCGGCTAGGATGGACGCGTAGCGACTCGCCCGAAGACCGACCGAAAGGATCCCCATGGCCAACAAGCGCACCCCGCTCTACGACCGGCACCAGCAGCTGGACGCGCGCATCGTGGACTTCTCGGGCTGGGACATGCCGGTCCAGTACTCCACCGGCATCCTGCAGGAGCACACGACTACCCGCGAGGCCGTGGGACTCTTCGACACGTGCCACATGGGCGAGTTCCTCTTCGAAGGCGAGGACGTGCGCCAGGGCCTCAACCAGGCGCTCGCCGGCGACTTCCGCAAGCTCAAGGACAACCGCGAACGCTACACGTTCATCACGAACGAACAGGGCGGGGTAATCGACGACGCCGTGGTCATGATCTTCTCCGACACCAAAGCCTGGATGGTCGTGAACGCCGGCGATATCGAGGGCGACTTCGAGGCCATCTGCCGCCATCTGCCCGACCGCATCACCGCGACCAACCGGTCGGACGCCACGGGCAAGCTGGACGTGCAGGGCCCCAAGGCCCACGAGGTCGTCCGGGCCGTGCTCGGGCACGAGTTCCGCACCATGCCGTTCTACTCGTTCGGGGAGACCGAATGGCAGGGCCAGCCCGTGGTGCTCAGCCGTTCGGGCTACACGGGGGAACCCGGGGTGGAGCTCTACATCCACGCCGACCACGTGGGCGCCCTGTGGGACGCGCTCCTCGAGGCGGGCAAACCGCACGGCCTCGGGCCCTGCGGACTTGGCGCGCGCGACACCCTGCGGCTCGAAGCGGGCCTGCCCCTCTACGGGCACGAGCTCACGCCCGAACTCAACCCCGTGCAGGCGGGCTTCGGCAAGTTCGTGCGCCTGGACAAGCCGGAGGACTTTCCGGGCAAGCAGGCCCTGGCCGAGGCCCGGGAGGCGCTCGACGCGGGGACAATCGACCTGGAGGTGCTCGCCGGCCTGCGCATGGCCTCCCGGCGTACGCCGCGTACCGGTTTCGCCGTGCTCAAGGACAGCCAATCCATTGGACGGGTGACCTCGGGCGCCATCGGTCCAAGCGTGGGCGCGACCCTGGCCCTCGCCTACCTCCGCCACGACGCATCCGAAGCCGGCACACCGGTCGCGGTCGAGATCCGCGGCAAGCCCGCGGACGCGACAGTGGCGTCGCTTCCCTTCTACGCGAATCCAGCAATCCGGGAACGCATCGCAGATGCGTGACACGCGCCGCCGGCCAGGCCTGCAACGCGCACGGGTCTTCAGAAGACGAAGCCGTCGGGCAGTACGGCCTTCTTGGCCACCACGATGATGCCGTCGCGCACGTAGAAGCGGCCTTCGGGATCGTCGTAGTGGTCGGCCTCTCCGCGGTTGACGAGCTGCACGCCCTCGCCGATGCAGGCGTTCTTGTCCACGATGACCTTGCGCAGGTAGGCGCCCTCTCCGATGCCGAGGAACGGCTTGGGCGCATGGCCGGGCTCGGTGCCGGGCTGGTAGTAGTCCGCGCCCATGACGAGCGACCGCTCGAGGATGGCGCCGGGCCGGACCCGCGTGCGTACGCCGAGAATGGATTCCCGGACCATGGCGCCCTCGACGATGGAGCCGTCGCAGAGGACGGCCCCCTCGACCGAAGCCCGGTTCAGCTTCGCGCCGGGCAGAAAGCGGGCGTTCGTGTAGATCGGCATGTTCGGGTCGAAGAGATTGAATCCGGGCAGGGGATTGATCAGCTCCATGTTGGCCTGGTAAAAGGCCCCGACCGTCCCGATGTCCGCCCAATAGTCGTTGTGGCAGAAGGCCTGCGCGTTCCGGGTTTCGATCGCGCCGGGAATGATCTCCTTGCCGAAATCGGTCTGACTGAGATCGGCGAGCAAGAGGTCGTCCAGCACCTTGTTGTTGAAGAGGTAGACTCCCATGCTCGCCAGGAAGGGATACTGGGCCGCCTCCTGTTCGGTGAGGCCGAAGGCCTTCGTATCCACAACCATCTCGTCCAGTTCCGCCTCCGTGGAGGGCTTCTCCACGAACCGCACGATGCGACCGGTGTCGTCGACCTTGAGCAGGCCCAGTTCGGGCGCGGCCTCCCGCGACACGGGCTTGACGGCGATGGAGAGATCGGCTTTGGCCTTGTTGTGGCCCTCGAGAAACCGGGCGTAGTCCATGCGGTAGAGATGATCGCCCGACAGCACCAGCGTCCGCTTGCACGGCTCGTCCCGCAGGTGGTTGAGGTTCTGCCGCACCGCATCAGCCGTGCCCCGGAACCAGGTCTCGTCCGTGCTCGTCTGCTCGGCAGCCAGCACCTGCACGAACCCGTGGCTGAACGCATCGAAGCGGTAGGCGTTGGCCACGTGGTTGTTGAGGCTGGCCGACTGGTACATGGTCAGCACGAAGATGCGTCGGCAGCCCGAGTTGATGCAGTTGGAAACGGGGATGTCGATCAGCCGGTACTTGCCCGCGAGCGGCACGGCTGGTTTGGAGCGTTCGCGGGTGAGGGGAAAGAGGCGCGTACCCTTGCCGCCCCCGAGTATGACTGCGATGGTGTTTTCCATGGCGGGCCCTTCTCCCGACGGTCCCTGGCCTCCTCCCCTTCCCTTGGCCCACGATACCAGACCCGGCCGACCTGTCAACGGCGGACCGTCAATTTCGATCAGAACACGGGGACCGATGCCAGACGTCAGACAACAGCGCGGCGCACACGGGGGAGACCGCCGGACGGCGCCCACAAACCGCGCTGCATCCTCTAGGCGCCGGCCACGACCTGGCGCAGGATGTCCACACTCTTCTGCATCTGCCCCAGGTCGGCCGACTCGCGCGCGGAATGCGCGCCGTGCATGCCGCACCCCATGACCACGGTGGGAAGCCCGAGGCCGTTCAGCACGTTCGCGTCCGACCCGCCCTGGGCGATCTTGGCGCACGGCACGAGGCCGCCGGCCTGGATCGCGCGGTTCATCAGCTGCACCGGCAGGGCATCGTCCGCCAGGCGGTAGGCCCCGTAGCACGCCTCGACTTCGACCTCCACGGAAGCCTTCTGCACGGCGTCGGCCTCTTGGGCGGACGGATTCGCCGCGTCGGCCGCACCCGCTCTCCGCACGTAGACGCGCCCTTCGCGCACCGCGCCCTCGAGAATTCCCAGAGCCCGCTTGAGATGGAAGTCGAGGCGTCCCTTGTGGTGGCTCCGGATCTCATACGCGGCATAGGCACCGTCCGGAATGACATTGATGCGGCTGCCGGCGCGCAGCACGCCCAGGTTGCTCGTGGATGTGTCGTCCAGCCGGCCCGAAGGCAGACGGCTCATGGCAGTGGCGAGCACGTGCGCGGCGTTCACGCGCCCCTCGGGAGCGGCCGCGTGTCCGCCCACGCCGCGCACTTTGATGCGCAGCGATACCTTGCTCGGCGCGCCCGTCACGAACGTTTCGGGTGCGGAGTGATCGAGCGCGATGCCGGCCTCGCAATCCTTGATCCACTCGGGATTCATGGCCGACGCCCCCAGCAGCTCGATCTCCTCGGCCACGGTGAAGGCGACGAGCAGCTCTCCGTGCTCGACCGGCTCCTCCTGCAACCGGGTCAGGAACTCCACGAGGACCGAGACCCCCGCCTTGTCGTCCGCGCCGAGGATCGTATCCCCCCGGCTCGTCACGGTCTCACCGTCGACCGCGGGTTCGATCGCGGTCTCGCCCGTCTCCACCGTGTCGACATGCGCGCTGAGGAAGAGATTGGGGCCCGCACCGGTCGCGGGCACCCGCACGAAGAGATTGCCGGCGTCCCCCCCGATCAGTTCTCCCACGCGGTCTTCGCTCGGCTCGTACCCTAGCGACGCGAGCCGGTCGTCGAGCCAGTCGACGACCGCGCGTTCGCGACGCGACGGGGACGGAATCCGCACGAGCTCCAGGAAGGTGTCGCGCAGGCGGTCGGCGTTGGCAGGCATGGCGGTCTCCTTCTGCAGGCCCGGCCCGGGCCGAGCCCGGGCGAGGATTCACGTTCCCGTCCCGAGCTCCTGTCGGAAGTACTCCAGCGTGATCCGCAGGCCTTCTTCGCGCTGGACGGTGGGGGCGTAGCCCAGGATCTCGCGCGCGCGGGTGATGTCAGGCCGCCGCACCTTGGGATCGTCCTCGGGCAGATCCTGGAACACGATCTCGCTCGCGGAGCCCGTGAGGGCGATGATTTCGCGGGCCAGGGCGAGCAGCGAGATCTCGGCCGGGTTGCCCAGGTTGACCGGGTTCGTTTCGTCGGAAAGGAGCAGCTTGTGGATCCCGTCGATCAAATCGCTGACGTACTGGAAGCTGCGCGTCTGCGACCCGTCGCCGTACACGGTCACGGGTTCGTTCCGGAGCGCCTGGCGCATGAAGTTCGGCAACGCGCGGCCGTCGCTGATGCGCATGCGGGGGCCGTAGGTGTTGAAAATCCGGGCGATGCGGGTCTGGACCCCGTGCGTGCGGTGGTAGGCCATGGTAATGGCTTCGGCGAAACGCTTGGCCTCGTCGTACACGCCCCGCGGCCCGATGGGATTGACGTTGCCCCAGTAGTCCTCGGTCTGGGGATGAACCTGCGGGTCGCCGTAGACCTCGCTCGTGGACGCGAGCAGGAAGCGCGCCTGCTTCGCCTTGGCCAGGCCCAGGGCGTTGTGCGTGCCGAGCGCGCCCACCTTGAGCGTCTGGATCGGCATCTGCAGGTAATCGATGGGGCTGGCCGGCGAGGCGAAGTGCAGGACGAAATCAACCGGCCCGGGCACGAGAATGTGATTGCTTACGTTGTCCTTCAGGAAATGGAACTGTTCGTACGCGCCGAGGTGCTCGATGTTGGCGATGCGGCCGGTGCAGAGATTGTCGAGGCACCATACCTCCATGTCCTGGTCGAGCAGGAACTCGCAGAGATGGCTGCCCAGAAATCCGGCACCGCCGGTCACTACGGCTGTGGGCATGGTCGTTCCCCCTTCCAGGCCGTGTCGTCTCACCCTACGTCCACGTAGCTGCGCGACCGGAACGCGGCCCCCAGCCCGGCCGCGCGCCGGCGCACCGCCTCCACATCGACCCCGGGCATGTCCACGGCCGTGCAGATCGTCTCCATGCCGGCGGCCACGCAACTCCGGACGAAGGCGCAGACCGCGTCGTACGCCGCGTGCCCGAACTGCGGCCGGCAGAGTCGTTCGTACTGGTCGGCGTCGGCCGTGTTGAGGCTCACGCTCACCACGTCGACCAATCCCGCAAGCTCGGGCACGATGTCCCGGCCGTGGTAGAGGCTGCCGAGCCCGTTCGTGTTGAGGCGCACGGTCTTTTCCTGCGCCTTGATTTGTTGGGCCACGGTCGTGAGCACGTTCAGACGAATCGTGGGCTCCCCGAACCCGCAGAAGACCACTTCGTCGTAGGGCGACGTATCGCCCATGGCCTGGAGCACCTCGTCGGCGCTCGGGTCGCGTTCGAGACGGATGTCGTGCCCCTTGACCACGTAGCTCTGGTTCCGCGCACAGAAGACGCACGCGTTCGTACACTGATTGGTGAGGCTGAGGTAGAGCGAGTTGCGGATCACGTAAGCGATGCCGGTCGGGACGTCTCCGTCCGCCGGAACGGGGAGGGCGAGGAATTCGTACGCGTTGCGCGTGGTGATGCGGGCCACGTCTTGCAGCGACACCTCGCGCAGGAACGCCAGTTCCTCGGCGATGCGGACGGCCTGGGCCGGTTCGTTCCGATCGACCGTGCGCGGCCGGGGGATGAGAAACGGGCTGTCGGTGTCCAGCAGCAGGCACCGGTCGGGAATGGACGGGACGATCGCCCGAAGCGGCTTCTGGTCGGGAAACGTGACGAGCCCGCTCATCCCCAGATACAGCCCCAGGGCCACGGCCCGCTCGAGCAGGCGTCCCAGCCTCTTTTTGCCGGCCACGAAGCAGTGCCAGACCGCGCGGCCGCCCTGTTCGAGGAACGGCGCCACGCGCTCCAGCAGCTCTTCGCCGCTGTCGCGCGCGTGGAGGACCACGGGCAGGCCGAGCTCGGCCGCCAGGTCGAGCTGGTCGTCGAAGAACTGCTGTTGGGTCTCGCGGGGCGAACGGTCCCGGTAGTAGTCGAGCCCGATCTCGCCGATGGCCTTGACCCGCGCGTGCGCCCGGGCCAGTTCCCGCAGCGCATCCAGGTCGTCGGCGCCCGCCGCGGCCGTGTCGTTCGGATGGATGCCCACTGTGGCATAGACGCCCGGGTTCGCTTCGGCGATCTGGACGGCCCGGCGGGACGTCTCCACACACGTGCCCACGGTCAGCATCTGCACGTGCCGGTCCCGGGCCCGCTGGATCACCTCTGTGCGGTCGCTGTCGAATTCGGGCCGGCTGAGGTGGCAGTGCGTATCGAAGAAGCGATCCATGCGCGTGAGTATAGCCGCAGACGCGCGGGGACGCAACGGCCTGCAGATCTGCCCCGGCAGAATGTGCCCGCTTCTGGCCAGAGACCGCGCGCTATTCGGCGGGAGTCGCCTCGTCCTGCTCCACGCTTGGCACGGATCCGGGTCCCAGCGGCACGATCGGGGGACGCTTCTGTTCGGCGCGCGCGGCCCAGGAAAGCTCCTGGGGAAAGGCGGGCATGAGCACCTGGATGCGCACGAGCTCTTTGAGCTCATCGTAGTATTTGTCCGTCGCCGCCTCCCAGCGTTCGGCATAGATGCGCTCGCGGATCTCGCGCTGGGCCTCGCGGAAGGGGATGGGCGTCCCGGGCTCGGCCCGAATCAACTCGATCAGGTGGCAGCCTTTTCCGCTCACCAGAATGGGGCCGAGCGCGCCGGGCTTCTCCTTGCGCACCGCCTGCCGGATTTCCGCCAGCCACGCCTCGCGTTCGGGATCTTCCGCCAGATCCTCTTCCAGGCCGCCGCGGGCCCGGCTGACAAGGTCGTCGGAATGTTTGCGCGCGGCCGCCTCGAACGTGATCCGTTTCATGGCAATCGCATCGTAGACGTTCCGCGCGGCCACGCGCGCGGCCGCCTCGCCGCCGCGGGCCTCATAGGAGAAAAGAATGTGCCGGAAGACGACCCGGCCGGGCTTGACGAAGTCCTGCTTGTGCTCGCGGTACATGGTCCGCACGTCGCGCGGCGCGACATGGCGGGAGACCAGCGGCCCGAGAACCATGTGCAGGTGGCGATTGACGAAGCCCTTTTTCTGGAGCCGTTCGCGCCACTTGTCCCAGGTCAAGCCCCGTTCGGTCAGCATCTTCTTCAAGCGGGCCACGCCGCCCGACGCGCGCAGGTACCGGTCCAGCAGGTCGTTCACGGCGCGGGCGATGTGACGCCGTTCCCGGTCGCGTACGGCGCGAGCGACCGCTTTGCGGCTGGGTCCGGTCTCGCCCGGCCGGCGGCGGCTCTGCTGCTGCGCGTAGACCTGATCGATGTACTGGGCGAGTCTCTCTTCGTGCGTACGCACGGCCTCCTGGTAGAAGACCTCCTCGCGGATCACCGTCTCCAGGGCGCGCTCCCACTCCTTCTGGAGGCGCTCGTCGCACGCGTCTTCGGGGAGCTCGCCTCTGCGCACCTTGGCCATGCTCTCGTACCAGGCCGGCCCCCACACCTCGAAGACCTGGTCGACCCGAATCTTGCCCTGGCCCACTTCGGCAGCGAAGCGCAGGTCCGAAGCCGGGGGCCGGGTCTTCGTCTTGTCCGCAAGGCCCGCGTCGGGAACGGGAGGAAGCTCGGGTCCTGCGCCAGCCGTCTCCCCGCTGGAGGCGCGAACCGACAGCACGATACCCCAGCAGCATGCCCAGAACCAGAGACGCATACGAACCCCCTACATCATCCGTCGTATCGGTCGAACCAGGCGCGCTCGGCAAAGGGCTTCTTTTCCTTCTGCTGGTGCATCTCGGCCGGCCGGCCGACGGGCAGAAGCACCTGCACCCGCCGGCCCTCAGGCACCCCCACCAACTGTCCGATGGCCTCGGCCCGTCCTTCGGTCCGCAGATAGCCGTCGATCCAGACGGTGGCGTATCCCAAGGCCGTAATGGCCAGCAACATGTTCTCCACGGCCGCCGCGCAGTCCTCCTTCTCAAAGGAAACGTCTTTGAAGACCGGCGCCGGATCCGCAATGCACAGGATCAGCGCCCGGGCGTCCCGTACAAAGGGCTTGCCCACGATCTCGCCAATCTGGTGCAGCAGCGGCTCTTCATCGACGATGACAAAGGTGGTGGATTGCGCGTTGCAACCCGAGGGCGCCTGGATCCCGGCCTGGACGATGCGGGTGAGATCGGCCCGCGGAACCGGATCGGGCTTGAAGGAACCGCGGTAACTATGCCGCTTGGCAATCGCTTCGAAGACGTCCATGGCGTGGTCCTCCCTGTGCGCGCGCTTCCGGCAATCCCGGGCCGCAGACGGTCAGGAGACCCGGCCCCGTCTGCTGGGCCCTGCGTGCCTGCTCATTGTAAAACACGCTCTGCACCTGGCAACGCCTTTTTGGGAAGCGGCTTGACAGCCTGCACGGCTGTTGTGGTATAATCGTTGTAATCTTTGCGCCCGGAGCTCCTGTTCATGAACGACCAACCCCAGGAACCCTCCCAGCCCCATCCCTCAACCAATGGAGGCAAGAGCGCCGGCTCCCTGTCCATCCCCACGCCCTCGCTCCTCATCACAGCGGCCGCCGCGAACGCCCGCCGCGCGTTCCGGAAGATGCTCGAAGGGTACCAGACCGTGGAGAGCGAGAGCGTGGCCGAAACACGGCAGCGGATGGAGGAACCGGAGACCTCGGTCCAGGCCGTGCTCCTCGACCTGCCGGCTTGCGACGCTGAGACGACCGAAGGCTTTCTCGAATGGGCGCAGGCGCATCACCCCGACGTCTCGGTGATCGTGATCAGCGAATCGCGCAGCGAGAAAGACGTGATCCACTGCCTCGCCCGGGGGGCCAGCGATTTTCTGGAGAAACCCGTGCAGGCCGATACGCTGCGACGGGTGGTCCACCGGGCGCTCCGGCGGCGGTCGCGGCGCAGGCTCGGAACGCGCCGCATGCCCACCACCACGATCCGCGCCATGAGCCCGGCCGCCGGCTGGGTCGAGCTCACGGCGCCCTCCGAGTTCGACTATCTCAGCCGACTGGAGCGGTTCACCAACATCCTCTTCGGCAGCCGCCTCTCGCACGAAGACTGCGAAGATCTGCGCATGGCCATGGAGGAGATCGGCCGGAACGCCATCGAATGGGGCAACCGCCTCGACCCCGAGAAGCAGTTCAGCATCTCCTACTGCTTCTTCAACGACCGGGTGGTGCTCAAGTTCGAAGACGAGGGCGAAGGATTCCACCCCGACACCCTGCCCGATCCGTCGCAGGACCCGGCCGGCCTGGTGCAGAACCGGGTGGCCTCGGGCAAGCGGCCGGGGGGATTCGGGGTCTTTCTGGTGCACAACCTCATGGACGAAGTCGTCTACTCGGAGAAGGGCAACGTCGTCCTGATGACCAAATTCTTCCGCTAGGCCGCGCCCAGACCTGCCCCGGCGCTACCGGGGTGCCATGCCCATCCTCGGATGGGCATGCGCCACTGCAGATCATGCCCACCTGAGGGTGGGCATGGCACCCGCCCACTCACCCGAGGTGCCGCTCCAGGAACGACACGGTCTTGCGGTTGCTCCAGGCATGCGGGCCCTCGAAGAAGTCGCGCTCCAGATTTCCGCGCTGCCCGAGCAACTTGTAGATCCGCCCGCGCGCGCGTTGCCGCGCGCATCCGCTTGACGCCAAGGTGCGGCCGCGCTATCCTGGATTCGTGTCCGTCCACGTATGCGCAAATGATGTGCGGGCAGCTCCACCCGCTTTGCAGGAGAACGCGTCATGGCCGATCAACCGGAACCCATTGCGGTGCGCATCCGCCGCTTCCGCCGGTCCATGGCCGGCTGCGACACGCAGAAGTCGTTCGCCGCAGCGCTCGGCATCGACCAACAGCGGTTGTCGGGCTATGAGAACGGGACCCGGGTGCCGCACTCGGTGATCGCCAGCATGGTGGCCATGGGCGCGAATCCGTTCTGGCTGCTCTTCGGCGAAGGCGAGATGCGCATGGGGACGCCCGCGGGCGAAGCCTTGCGCTCGCAAGGCGTGCGCGTCGTCAACGCTGGCGGGGCACCCGCGGATGACCGGCAGCTGGCCGAGTTCTACGCGCTGCCGCTCTATGCCGACGAATCGGCCGTGGCCACACCGCCCGACCGCCGCGAAGCCGAGATCGAAGGGCCGGCCATCCTCCACCGCGCGTGGTGCCCTCACCCGGCCGAGACCGATTACGTGCGCGTACGGACCACCGGCCACAGCATGGAGCCCACCCTGCCCCCCGGCTCCATCGTGACGGTCGACCGCGCCCAGACCGATCCGGACGAGCATCATCTGGTGGGCAAGGTGGTGGCCATTGCGCTGGCCGGCGGCAGCGTGGCACTGCGCAGGCTCCAACGCACCGAACGCGGCGGTTTCGTGGGCGTGCCGGACAATCCCTCGCCCACGGACAAGGCCGTCCACCTTGGCGCGGGCGACCGGATCATCGGGCTCGTGCAGACCGTGCACGCCCGCATCGGCTGAGGCGCGAAGCGAAAACGCGCTCACCGCACGCAACCGCCGGAAGGAGCCTCGGTGTCGGAAGCCTTCCCCCCACCTGCACGGCAGCGGCCGCCCGCCCCCGGGGTCCCACAACGACCCTCTACGCGCACCGCGCTTCACACGGTGTTGGCCATGATCGCCACCGTGCTCGCGGTGGTGCTCCTGGCGCTCTTCAACTATGAGGGCTGGTTCGGCCCGGCGCTCTGCTGGCCCAAGGACTACGACGCTGACCGCGCGGCGCGGATCCTTGGCAGCGTCGGGCCGGTCATCGCCTACGAACGCCTGCGCGAGGCCTGCCGGCAGGGCGACAAGGGCCGCATCCGGAAGCTGATTACATCGCACATGATCTGGCGTACGCGCATGGAGAGCATCTCCGGCGAAACCTTCGAGTTCAAGCTGATCGAACCCATGGTGCATAGGACCCGCGAGTTCGAGCCCGACCCCAAGGCAACGTGGGAGGCGTGGCTGGCCGGGAAACTCGCGTCGGGCCGCGGCCGCATACGCGTGCCCTTGCAGACCGTTCCCCGCCGAGACCGACCGACCTACGTTACGATCACAAGTCCCGCCCGGATCATGCCCGGCGGGGCGAACCTCGATGTGGATGCACGCATGCAGTGCGTGCAGGGCGAATGGCGGTTCGCCGGATTCGATCCCGCGGAACCATTCCTGCCGTGGTGAGCGTCCCCGCAAAGAAGGGCCGGAAACCGAGAGCCCGACGTACCGTCGGGGCCTATGCCTGCTGCTGTTTGAGCCAGACGCACTGGTAGGGCTCGAACACGAGCGTGTCCGCGTCCGCGGGCAGGGGCGCATCCGCGATCAGGTCGTGCCAGGTACCGTCACCTAAGCGGGAGACATCCTTGCGCGCCACCCGGACCTCGGCGGCCTGCAGGTTGTGCACGGCTACAATGGTCTCGCCGCCGTCGGGGGCGACGCGGGCCACGGCGAAGAGCTCGGGGCCGAGATTCAGCACGCTTTGCAGACCGTCCGGATGGAAGGCGTCCTCCTCACGGCGCACGCGGAGCAGGTGCGTGTACTGCTGGAACACGCGGCTCTTGGAGCGCGCGCGCTGGCTGAGGCGCTTGCTGAGGGCATCCGCGTCCCAGCGGTGGCGGTTGATCGCCCGGGGGTATCCATAGCGCTCCACGCCGTCGTAGTCGTTGCGGGTCCCCATCAGACTGTGGAAGTAGATGCCGGGGATGCCCTTGAGCGAGAGCGCCACGGTCTGGCTGCAGAGGAAGCGGCTGATGTCCAGCGGGTTCACCCGCTTGCCCGGGCTGCTCAGGGCGTCGAAGTAGGAGATGTTCAGCTCATAGGGGCTCTCGGAACCGTCCGTGTTCCGCTTGGTGGAGACGTGCCCGCCGCGCTTCTGCACGGCCGCGAGCAGCCCGGCGAACTCCTCGTCCGGGATCAGCCCCTCCAGCGGCCGAACGCCCACGCCGTCGTGAGAGGCCGTGAAGTTGAAGAAGGTGGTGCCCGGCTGGAGCACGGGCAGGCTCATGGCCCACTCGTTGAGGTATCGCGCATTGCCCGTGTGCAAGGCGTGCAGCAGGAGCGGCGGCAGGCTGAACTGGTAGACCATATGGGCCTCGTCCCCGTCGCCGAAGTAGGAGATGTTCTCCTCGTTCGGTACGTTGGTCTCCGTCAGGAGCAGCACCCGGGGGGCGACCAGCTCCACGACGTCGCGGAGGAGCTTGACCACCTCGTGGGTTTCCGGCAAGTGGATGCAGCTCGTGCCGATCTTCTTCCAGAGATAGGCGATCGCATCGAGCCGCAGGATGCGTACGCCCCTGGCGATGTAGAAGACCAGGAGATCCAGGAACTCGAAGAGCACGTCGGGATTGGAAAAGTCGAGATCGATCTGGTCCTCGCTGAACGTGGTCCAGACGTGCTTCTCCCCGTCGCGTGTATTGACCTGCGTGAGCAGGGGGCTGGCGCGAGGGCGCGTGACCGCGGAGAGATCGGTCTCCGGATCGGCCTCGATGAAGTACTTGGACGCCGGAAGGATGCCGTTGCAGAACTGCCGGAACCAGTCGCTGCGCCGCGAGACATGGTTGAGCACCAGGTCGAACATGAGGTCGAAGCGCTCGCCCAGGGCCTCGATGTCCTTCCAGGAACCGAACCCGTGGTGCACCTCGCGGTAGTCGATCACCGAGAACCCCTCGTCCGAGGAGTAGGGGAAGAACGGCAGCACGTGGACCGTGCGAATCAGGCCGGCCAGGCGTTTGTCCAGGAAGCGCTTGAGCGTGGCGAGTGGTTTCTCGTCCGTCGTGCGCACCATATCGGCGTACGTGATGAGAACGCTGTCGGTCTGGTTCCAGTGTTCGTCTACCGGCTCAGGCTCCATGCCCACACCGTACCGGCCGATCAACGTGCGGAGACGGTCCATGCACGGCTCGGACGCATCCCCGTACAGCCGGTAGAAACGCTTGCGCAGACGCTGCATGATATCGGCGGGCACAAAGGGTTGCATACGGTCTCCCGTCCGGGGCCGCGGGCCGGCGCTACGCCCCGCTCTCGCCGGCCATGCCGCGCACGTTCGCGATCATGGCCCGCAGCTTGCGGCGCAGGACCTGATAGCTGAAATAGCGCGCCGCGGTCTGGTAGTTGTGTTCGACGAGCTCCTCCCAAAACGCGCGGTCTTCCAGCACCTGCCGCACCTCCTCTACGACGCGCCGCGTCACGAGGCCTTCCATCACGATCAGGCGAAAGCCCTTGGGCTCGATGTCGCGGCTGAAGATGGCGTAGCGGTTGACCACCATGGGCACGCGGAAGTAAATGGCTTCCAGAAAGGCGTTGCCGAAGCCTTCGTACAGGCTCGGATAGGTCACGAGATCCGCATGGGGATACAGGTCCCAGAGGGTATAGACCTTCTTGCCCTCGTGGTCGCGCTGGCGCACGTCGCTGATGCGGGTCGAGATGAAGCGCACGTCCACGCCACTCTCGTGCGCGAGCTGGCGCAGGGCGTGCATGTACTCCAGGCCTTCGTCGCCGGCCTCGTGGCTGACGACCAGCTTGCACTTGGGATTCTCCAGGCTCTGCACGAGCTTGATCGCGTGCTCGATGCCCTTGCGCGGCACGATCCGCGTGGGCTGGAGGATCATGATGTCGTCAGGGGCGAGTCCGATCTCGCTGCGCACGTCCGAGGCGTAGCCGTCGACCGAGGGCGGGGGATTGGCGAAATCAAAGACGTTCGGCACCAGGATGGAGGGCACGCCCTTGCGCCAGGAGATTTCCTCCTGCGCCGTCTGGTTGATCACCGCGTGTTGCAGGTCCGGATCGCGCGGCGGGAAGGCCATCTCCAGATAGTCGGGCACGGCATTCACCAGGAACCGGCTCCGCTCCCAGTAGAAATCGTGGTGATGCGCGATGGAGGGGATGCGGGTCTCGGCCAGAAACTCGGTGATGGCCACGCCCAGCGGCACGTGCATGGGGATGGTCAGGGTGTTCTCGAAAATCAACATGTCAATGCCGAATCGGTTCACGAACGTGTAGAGCGTGGCCTTGAGGTACTCGGCCACGTCCCGGATGCGCCGGCTGACCAACGGAGGGCGGTGGGTGTGGCCCCAGATGCGGTCGTTGATCCACTCGTTTTCCGGATGGCAGAAGTGCGCCTCGGGGATGCAGAGGCTCACGTCCGGATGCCGGTCGAGCATCCCGCCGTACCAGTAGGAGATGTGCTTGTCGTCCCAGAGGATCTGCGCCCACTTGGCGCTCTCCAGGCTCACGCCGTCGGTCCCGGCGAAGCGCGTGGAGACGAAGCCGACGTTCTCAGCCATGGCGGGAGATCCTCATGCGGCCGTCGCCGGAGCGGCGCGGAACCCGCGCGATTATAGAGCGTCACGCAAACATTGCAAGGCGGGAAGCGATCACTCGTCGCTCACCCGCATCAGCAGCCAGTGCGCGCCGAAGACGAGCGGGCCCACGACAAGCGCGACCGCCAGGCTCTCGGTGAACACCCCCGCCACAATGCCGGCCACCGCTGCGGCGGCCGCAGCCCCCCAGCCCAGGCCGGGCTCGGGTACATCTGTGATCGCGGAGGTTTCCCGCAGAGTGGGGCCCTCTTCGCCCGCATCAATCTGCGATGTTCCAGAAGCCGGTGATTTTGACCGACCGGTAGCGGACGCGCGCTCGGCTCTACCGGCCAGGCGCCCGTCGTCCGCAGCCTCCGCGGGCGCAAAACAACGCCCGCAGAGCAACGCCCCGTCGGTGCGAAGGTAGCTCCGCTCCCCGCGAAGATTTCGCCCGCACCCTTCACAGCACTCCGCGGCCGCCTGGGGAGCGCAGTCCGCACAGCGCACGTTGCCGGCTTCATCCTGGTACGGGTTCTGGTGTTGCAGCGATTTCCCGCACACGGCACACGTCAAGGCCACGCGTTCTCCCTCCAGCGCGTCTCCAGTCTCAACCATAGCGCCCGCCCACGCCCCGCGTCAACCGGGAAATGGCTTGCCGGAAGCCGCTCCGGTCGGCAGACGAACGGATTCGCCTTGCGCTCGCCCCTCAACTTGCCTATGCTCAAGAGATCCGAACGCCCCCTGCCCAGAGGATCTCCCATGGACCCCCGTCTCCTCGCCCAAGCCCGCAACGCACTCTTCCTCACCAACTGGCGCCTGCATATGGTGCTCCCATCGGTGCTCGCGACCGGTGAGACCTGTTCCCTGCGCATCACAGCCTACGGGCCCGACGATCTGCCGTCCGGAGACTTCGACCGGGAGATCACCTTCACCGACAGCCCCCAGATCGAAGGCCTGCCCGAACGGGTGCGCATCCCGCCGGAGGGTCAGCTGACCCTCGAAGGCCTGCGCGCCACCGCGCCCGGCACTGCGTGGGTCGCGGCCACGGTCGAAGGGGCGCCGGCGCCGGTCCTGTCGAACCCGGCGTGGGTCTTTGACGAGCCGCCCTACCGCATCTACTGGGGCGACCTGCACGTGCACACGACCTACTCCAACTGCAGTCCCTGGGCGTGCAAGGATCCCGCCTTCTGCTACGCCCTGGCCCGGGACGTGGCGCATCTCGATTTTGCCGCTGCCGCCGACCACCTGCGCGGCATCGCATCCGACCCGACCCGCTGGCCGCGCCTGCAGGAACTCGTGCGCTCCGAAGAACAAGCCGGCGCCTTCGTCCCCTTTCTCGCCTTCGAGTCCTCGCACAAGACCGGGTTCGGCGGCGACATCAACGCGTACTTCCGCGACCCGGACGCCCCCTACTTCTGGCTCGACCGGGAGGACATGAAGGGCGCGGGCCCGGCCGTCACTCTCCAGCAGCTCTGGGACTTCCTCGATGGCACGGGCGAACCCTACTTCACCGTCCCCCATCACACGGGCCGGGCCGGCAAGTACCGGGACTTCTCCGACCCGGTCTACGACGGCGAACGCGAACCGCTCTTTGAGATCTACTCGGGCTGGGGCAGCAGCGAGGCCCGGTGGACGCGGTATCCGCTGCGGGGGGGCAACAGCGACCGGCCCTGCTATCTCCAGGACGCGCTCCGCCAGGGCTGCCGCTACGGCGTCATCGCCTCGAGCGACAGCCACACCACCATGGTGGGCGGCGAGACCGGCTGGCGCTTGCCGCTGGGGCACAAGCACTTGGCCTGGCACCACCACCACGGACTCACGGCCGTGCGCGCGCCTGAGCTCGACCGGGAACGCCTCTGGGAAGGCTTCACGTCCCGGCAGTGCTTCGCCACCACGTACGTGCGATCGCTTGTGGACATGCACGTGGGCGACGTGCCCATGGGCGGGGCTGCGCCCATCGGCCGGGACGACCCGCTGCGCGCCAAGCGCGAGATCTGCGTGCATTACGCCGGCACCGAGCCGGGCGGACGCACCGTGACCCTCGTCCGCAACGGCGAGGAGCTGGCCCGCGCGGCGTGGACGCCGGAGCAGCCCACCATCGTGTTCGAGGATGCCGAAGCCCTCGACGCGATCGCGCTCCGCGAGGCGCCGTTCCACCCGGAGCCGTTCGCGGTCTATTACGTGCGCGTGGAGCACGGCCAGGGCCAGGCCCAGTGGTCGAGTCCGGTGTGGCTGGATCTGGCGTAGCGGTCCGCCAAGGAGCACACGCATGGCCACGCCACTGCCCCCCGCTCCGGTCAAGTTCTTCGTGGGCGTGCTGGCGGCCGACCGAGCCGCGGTCCAGACCGCCAGTGCGCGCCTCGAGGCCGCCTGGGGCCCGGCCGACTGCCGCAGCGGCGTGCAGCCCTGGGCGCATACCGACTACTACGCGCCGGAGACCGGACCCGCGATCCTCCGCTGTTTTCTCGGCTTCGCCGCTCTGGCCGACCCCGGGACGCTGGCGGCCCGCAAGCGCGAGACCAACCAACTGGAGATGGATCTCGCGCACGAACTCGCCAGCGCCTGGCCCCGGCCTGTCAACCTCGACCCCGGCTACGTAGCGCCCGACAAGGTCGTGCTCGCCAGCTGCAAGAACTACGCGCACCGCATCTACCTCGCGAACGGCGTATACGCGGAGGTCACGCTCTTGTTTCGCAAAGGCGACTGGGAAACGCTCCCCTGGACCTATCCCGACTACGCGTCGGGCGCGTACGAGGGCTTCTTCCGCGAGCTGCGGGACCGCCTGATGCAGGAACGCGCGCAGCCGGACACGCAACCGGCCGCACAGGAGGATGCCGCGCCATGAATCAAGACGCCGAGCACCCTTGGACCCTGCGCGTGCTGCCGCCGGGGGCGGTCGGCTGCCTGGTCCACGGCGGCATGCTGCTTGCGACCGGCATCGCACTGGTCTGGGTCGTGCCCCGGTGCAAGCGCCTTTTCATGGACATGGGCGTGGACCTGCCGCTGCCCACGCGGGTAAGCCTGGGGCTCTCCGACGGCCTCACGCAGTACTGGTACATCGCGGTCCCGGTCTTCATGGTCTTCCTGGCCCTGGACATCGCGCTCGTGCTGACCCTGGCCTACAAACGGCATCCCGCGCTCGCCTGGACCTGGATCTCGCTCGTGTTCGTCGGCCTGCTCATCGCCGGACTCTTAGTCGCTCTCAGCATCTCCCTGCCGCTGGCCAAGATGAACCAGGCGCTCAGCGATGCCAACGCGAGCGCGGAGCCCTGACTTCGCGCCCCCCATGAGGAACCACGCCATGGCCGCCTCCCCCGCCTTTTCCCTCTGCACCCTGGCCAGCGGGTCCTCTGGCAACGCGGTCTACGCCGCGTGCGAGGAGGGGGCGCTCCTCATCGACGCAGGCGTGAGCGGCAAGCGCCTGGCGCAGAATCTCGCCCGTGCCGGGGGCGCGGTCGACCGTATCCACGGCCTCCTCGTCACGCACGACCACACCGACCACGTGCGGGGCGCCGGCATCGTGCACCGCCGCCACGGCTGGCCGCTCTGGATGAGCGGCGGCACGCGGGACCGCACGCATGCGCGCCTCGGCAAGGTCGTCGAGCCGCATTGTTTCGCTGGCGGCGACACGTTTTCGGTCGCCGGCTTCCAGGTCACCGCCCTGTCCACGCCCCATGACGGGACGGAACCGGTGGTCGTAGTGCTGGAGCGCTACGACGCCCGGGCGGCCGTGCTGACCGACCTCGGGCACCCCTTTGCCGCGCTCGAGGAACTCCTGCCCACGCTCGACGCGGTGATTTTGGAGAGCAACCACAACCGCGAGATGCTGGCCCGCGGCCCCTA
>CAZBZG010000058.1:0-19834 GCA_964496245.1 uncultured Planctomycetaceae bacterium
CCACTTGGTGTAGACCTGTGTGCCCCACTCCTCTGAATGCCCGCCCCCGATCCGCACCCACGGCCAGTCGTACTTCAGGTCCTTGATCAGGTACGGGAAGTAGAAGACCGGCACCTTGCCGATCTTGAGGATGTTGTGCCACGACTCGACCTTCTCGTCCTTGCGGAAGTTGACCGCGGTCGAGTGGATGTGCCAGTGCGGCTCCGCGAACTGGCTGGGGGAGAGCTTGACCCCGATGCCTTCCTGGTGCTCCCGATCGATGGAGCGCACGCTCTTGGCCGTGACGGCCAGGCGCTTGACCTCCCCGCTGACCAAGCCTTCCATCTCGCGCGTGGACGCGGGCCCCGTACGGCCCGTCTTGTCCGCGCCGTACACGCTCCGTCCGCCCCCCCCTTGCACGAACGGCACCTTTTGCAGCGCGACTTCCTCGCGCTCCGCCTTGAGTCGTACGTTCTCGGCCAGGCCCCGCCACTTGCCCGTATGGAAGAAGAGCCGGTCGCAGTAGAAGGAACTGCCACCCGGATCCTCGAAGACCACATCTCCCTCGGCATAGACCTCCTTGGTCTCGTAGTGGTAGACCATGTTCCGCGCCCGGATCCGGGTCTCCCCCACCGCCAGGACCGCGTAGTTGCGGATGACCACCGCCTTCTTCTCTTTCACGAAATCGAGGATGCCGCCGTCGATCTGGAGATCTTCGAACAGCATGCCACCCAGCCCCTCGCCGGCCTGCACCGACGGAAAAGCGGCCAGGAGAACGAACGCAGCCAGGATGCAGTTCGTCCCCAAGTATCCCTTTCGCACCCGTCCGTTCGAGCGTGGCGCGAACATGCGCGGCGCCGCCAAGGCATTTCTCAGGACCGGTCCCATCAGTTCGCGTTCTCCTCGGGTACGGCCGACAGCGCCCGAGTGATGCGAAAGCGCCCGCCTACCGCCTCCGGACGGGCCGTGTCTCCCCGGCCGTAAACCGCCTGGAAGGCTTTCGCCACCGCGGGGTCGAACTGCGTGCCGGCACACTCGGCAATGGTTTCCATGGCTTCTCGGGGATCGCGGGCCGCACGGTACGGGCGGTCGCTGGTCATGGCGTCGAACGTATCGGCCACCGCCAGAATGCGCGCGCTCAAGGGGATCTCCGTGCCGGCCAGGCCCGACGGATAGCCCGTACCGTCGAACCGCTCGTGGTGGTGGCGCACGGATTCGACGATGTCGCCCATGTGCACGATCCGGTCGATCTCCGGCATGTTCTCGATGATGCGTACACCTTCGTCCGGATGGCGACGGATACTCGCGAACTCCTCGTCGTTCAACCGCCCCGGCTTCTGCAGGACAGCTTCGGGCACGCCGATCTTCCCGACATCGTGCAGCACGCCGGCGAGCTCGATCGCGTACCGCTCGGGACCGCTCAGCTTCAGCTCCCGGGCAAGCATGAGGGCGTAGGCCGTCACACGCTCGGAGTGCCCGCGGGTGTAGGGATCTTTGGCCTCGATCGTAGCCACCAGCGTATGCATGGCGCCGATGAACAGGGTTTCCAGATCTTCGATCAGGCGGGCCCGCTCGATGGCCACGCCCACCTGGTGTCCCACGGCCGCCAACAGGGAGAGTTCGGCCTCCGTGAACTGCGTGGTACCCGATCGCGAATCCACGTAGATCGCGCCAATGATCTTTTCATCGGTGCGCAGGGGCACACACATGACGCCGTGGATGTTCTGCATGACGACCGACACCCCGGCTTTGAACCGGTCATCGTCGGCCGCGTTCGACGAGATCAGGCTGACCCCCTGCCGCAGAGCCTCGTCCAGGATGGTCCGGCTCAACGGGAAGGCGCCCGGATCGGCCTGGCAATCCAGGGTGTGCGTGGCCACAGGCTCGGGCTCGCCCGTCTCCTGGTTGATCAGCACGATGGCGCTGCGCTCGGCTCCCGAAATGGCGAGAATGGCTTCCGCCGCCGCGTCGAGGATGGCATCCATGTTCACCTCGGCGTAGATGGTGTTGCCCATCTCGCAGATGATGGCCAAACGCCGACGGGCACGCGCAAGCTGCGGGGAATCCGTCTTGTCGGGCGTGATCGTGGCCCCGCGCGTATCATACTGCTTTTTGACCGCGGGCTGACCGAGTTGCTCGCCCACGAGGTCGACCGTGGTGTCCGGGAGTTTGCGAGGTCCCGCATGCCCTCCTGCCAGGGGCTCCTGCACGAGCGTGAGACGCAGCACCGACGAACCAATGCCGATCCGGTCCCCTTCGCGCAATCCCACCGTCTGGGCAGGCACGCCGTTCACCAGCGTCCCATTGGAGGACCCGAGGTCGATCAACTGGGGCCCCTCCTCCGTGTTCGTCAGGCGACAATGGAGGCGGCTGACCCCCTGATCGGGAATCTGGATGTCGCTTCGGATGCTGCGTCCAACGGCGACCACCTGCCCCTCCTCAATCCGAAAGCGCTGTCCCTTGAGCCGCCCGCTCTCCACGATCAGTTCGGCATCTGCCACGCGAAGGCCTCCGCCCACGACCAGCCGCCGGCAGGAAGCGTACAGGCACACCCCGCCCAGAAACGGCATCACACCAACGTAGCGGCGATCTGGGCGCTGCGGCTCGCCGCGCCCTCCCCTCCGCGTGCGCATCCTCTTCCAACATCGGCCACGGGGCAACCGATCTGCCTAAGCTCCCACTACTTATAGGCTCGCACCCCGGCGAAGTCAAGACCGTTCTCCTGTGGACACGCGTGGCCAAACCCGTCCACCCCTCTGATGGACCGGCCGGACCCACGCACTCATCACGTAGGTTACGTCCGTACGGAGATCTATTTCAAGGTGATTGAGGGAAATCAAGCATCCGCCACAACGAAGCCATATGGAATCCGGGCGGCTTGATTCGTATCCATTTGGTGTGTAGTAGATTAGGTATTCGGTCTGCGTGGAAGTCCCTGGATGGCCAGCCTGCGGGCCCCAGAGAACGCCACATCAGCTTCCCATGAGCGGTTGAGCGGCCTGAGGGCGGGATGCGGCCAACCGACGCAACCGCAACAGCAGCAACTCGATACGTGCTGTAGCTGCGCAATCCGGGCAATACCCGTGAGAGACCAGATCGTCTTCTCCAGCGGGCCCCTCCACCCACTGCCCCTTGCGTTTGACCCGCTCGCACACACAGCACACGACTTTCATGATGATGCCTCCCAAGCAATTTCCTCTACACATGTCAACGGCAGCCGGAGGCGAATTCTCCAATCTTTTTTGTCGGTTTCCGCTTCCAATGGGCTCTTCCGGTCCCTCTGCGTAGCAATGAACAATGGGCTGCATCGCCATCCTCTGACTGCGGTTCGTTGGGACTCCGCAACTGTCAGGGCGTTCGCACCTCCTTACGCTCCTGCCTACCCGCGCCCGGCCGGCGAAAACCTGTTGCGTTCCTCACACGCGAGCGCTATACTCCATTGCACAATACACTTCCGTTTTTGCGCGTGCGACCCGCTGGTTGTACGGGCGGCTCACTCAGGGAGACGATCATGAGCGACGCGGTCAAAGAACTCACGGATGGCGACTTCGAAGAATACACGGCAGGCGGCGTGGTGCTGGTCGACTTCTGGGCTCCCTGGTGCGCGCCCTGCCTGGCGCAGGCCCCTGTCATCGAAGGGCTGGGCGCCAAGGTGGGGGACAAGGCCAACATCGCCAAGATCAATGTGGACGAGAACACCGAGGCCGCGCAGAAGTTCGGCGTCCAGAGCATTCCCACGTTGATCCTCTTCAAGGACGGCGCTGAGCACAAACGTTTCGTGGGCGTGCAGGCGGAAGCGGATCTCGTGCAGGCCATTGAAGACGCCCAATAGCGGTACTTTCCCCATCCCGGCCAGCCAGGATTTCGACGTTCGCTCCCCCCTGGCGGGCAGCGGGTGGCCCGACCGGTCCCCACCCGCTCTCCGTCCGTTCCATACCGCGCTTTCCCCTTGATCCCTGTCCTGCTTTCGGATAGAGTCCGCACTCCGTCCCGACAGACGCGCAATCTACCACGAGGAAGAACCCCATGAGCCGTCACGGCATGCAGAACCTCGAAGACCTCTACATCCGCAAGCTCGAAAAGCGCATTGACGAGATCGGCACGCACGCATGGTCCGACGCGGTTCCGTTCAACGACGTGGCCATGGCCGAAACCAAGGCGCACCTCTCCCTGGCCGAGGCACGCCGTCTGCCGTACCGCCAGGTCCGGCCCGGCCGCCAGTGGGGCAAGCCATGGAGCACGGCCTGGTTCCGCCTGCGGGGTCGCGTGCCCCGCGCCTTCCGCGGCCAACCCGTCTCGCTCCTTTTCAACCCTGAGGGCGAGTGCGTCGTCTTTCACAACGGGGAGCCCGTCCAGGGGCTGGACCCGAACCGCGAGGACGTGCTTCTCTACAAGCGTGCCCGCGGCGGGGAGCGCGTGGAACTCTACGTGGAGGCAGGCGCGAGCAGCGCCTTCGGCCGTCATGGTAAGCGAACCATGCACGAACCGCGCCTGGCCGTCTTCAACGAGGATGTCTGGGATGCCTGGCACGACGCGAGCGCCCTCTTCGACCTGGCGCGGGCCGGTGTGCCGATCTCCTGGTCTGGGAAGACCAGAGGGTCGCCGCCGCAGCGGGACACGCGTTCGGCGCGCCTCATCTTTACGCTCAACAAGGCAGTGGATCTCTTCGACTACCACGACACGGCCCGGGACGCCCTGCGGCGGTCGGGGCGTCGTGTGCGGCGTGCGCTCCGCTCGGCCTATGCCTGCCGCGCCCACGACTCGGCACAGACGATCGCCTGTCTGGGCCACGCCCACATCGACGTGGCGTGGCTCTGGCCCCTGGCCGAGACGGTCCGCAAGTGCGGCCGCACCTTCTCCAACGTGCTCGCCTGCATGGATCGCTACCCCGAGTTCGTCTTCTGCCAGAGCCAGCCCCAGCTGTACGAGTTCACGCGGGACCGATACCCTTCCCTCTACCGCAAGATCAAGCAGCGCGCCCGCAAGGGGCAATGGATCCCCACCGGCTGCATGTGGGTCGAGGCCGACTGCAACGTCTCGGGCGGCGAGAGTCTCGTCCGTCAGATCCTGTTCGGCACGCGCTTCTTCCGAAAGGAGTTCAACCACCAGGTCGCCTGCCTCTGGCTTCCAGACGTCTTCGGGTACTGCGCCTCCCTGCCCCAACTCCTCAAGCGCAGCGGCATCGACTACTTCCTGACCATCAAAATCAGCTGGAGCCAGTTCAACAAGTTTCCCCACAACACGTTCTACTGGGAAGGATTGGACGGCTCGCGCGTGCTCGCGCACTTTCCCCCGTCCGGGGACTACAATTCGCGCCTTGCCGCCGACCAGATGCTACGCGCCGAACGCGATTACCAGGAGAAGGACCGCTCGCCGCTGCAGGCCATCCCCTTCGGCTTCGGGGACGGCGGCGGCGGACCGACCCCGGCCATGCTCGAGCGGCGCAGGCGCTACCACGATCTCGAAGGCATGCCCAAGCTCCGGCCCATGCCTCCCGAGCGCTTCTTCCAACGGCTCGAAAACCAATCGACCGACCTGCGGACCTACGTCGGCGAGCTCTATCTCGAGCTGCACCGCGCCACCCTCACGACCCAATCCCACATCAAGCGCAACAACCGGAAGGCAGAATGCCTCCTCCGTGACACCGAAATCCTCTGGGCGAGCAATCTGCCCGCGCGCGCGCGCTACCCCCAGGACAATATCAACGACGCATGGAAGACAGTCCTGCTGAACCAGTTCCACGACATCATCCCCGGGAGCTCGATCACGCGCGTATACGAGGACTCGGCCAATCAGTTCCGCGCCCTCTTCCAGGATATCGAGCCGCTTCGGGACAAGGGCCTCGCACGATACGCCAAGGGCGTGGACACGCGGGGGCCGGGGCGCGCGGTCCTGCTCTTCAATACGCTCGGGTGGGAGCGCACGGACGTGGCCGCCCTCAAGATCCCGGGGCTCCAGCGCCGCCGCGCGTACAAGGCGGTTGCGCCCGACGGCGGGGAAATCCCGGTCCAACTGGGCTCTGACGGGTACGCGCGCTTCCGCGCCCGCCTCCCCTCCCTCGGCCATGCCGTCTATCACATCGTCCCGGGCCGGGCTGAGACCGCGCGCCTCCAGGTAAGCGAGCGCGGCATGGAGAACGACCGCCTGCGGATTCGTCTCGACGCCCGGGGGCGTGTGCGCAGCATCTATGACAAGGTCCAGGCGCGCGAGATCCTCGCGCCCCGCACCACGGGCAACCAGCTCATCCTCTTCGAGGACAAGCCCGCGGCCTGGGATGCCTGGGACATCGACATCTTCTACAACGACAAGGCCCTGAGCGTGGACGGCGAACTGCTCTCGGTACGCGCAATCGAGAAGGGGCCCGTCCGCGGCGTCATCCGCGTCCGCCGCGCCATCAGCCACTCCACCGTGACGCAGGATATCGTTTTGGACGCGGACTCCTCGCGGCTCGATTTCGTGACGACCGTGGACTGGGGGGAGGAAAAGGACGTGCTCCTCAAGGCTGCCTTTCCCGTGAACATCCGCAGTCAGCGCGCACGGTACGACATTCAGTTCGGCAGCGTGGAGCGCCCCACCCACTGGAATACGCCGAAAGATTTCGCGCAGTTCGAGGTGGCCGCCCACAAATGGGCGGACCTCTCCGAGGGCGACTCGGGCGTGGCCCTGCTCAACGACTGCAAATACGGCTATGACGTGCGCGACAACGTCATGCGCATCTCGCTGCTCCGCGCGCCCAAGAGCCCGGACCCTTCCGCGGACGTGAACAAACAGCATTGCTTCACCTATTCGATCCTTCCGCATGGTGGGGACTATCGGAACGGCGTGGTGCGTGCCGGCTACGAACTCAACGTCCCGCTCCTCGCCGGCGTGGTGCCTGCCTCGCGCGGCAAGCAACCCGCCGAGGACAGCCTGCTCGCCGTGACCGGGGACAATGTGGTGATCGAAACCATGAAGAAGGCCGAGGACGACCGGGGGCTTATCGTTCGGCTGTACGAGGCCCACGGATGCAGGGGACAACGCACCCTGCGCACGTCTCTTCCCGTGCGACGGGTCGTGGAGACCGACCTCATGGAGAAGGAGGAACGCCGCCTCACGATCCGCAGCGGGCGCGTCCGCCTCAACTTCCGGCCCTTTCAGATCCGCACGCTCAAACTCGTGCTGTGACCGGCGGAGGCTTTCATGCAGTCCCACCGGGCGGCCCTCACTCCCAGCCCCTTCGTCTCCCCCGACGGCCGCGCCCCGGTCTTCGTCTCCACGGGCCAGGGAGCGTACGCAAACATCCGCGCCGTCCTCGCGCACCTGGATCTCTCGCCGGCGGCCGGCAGGACCGTGCTCCTCAAGCCCAATGCCGGACGCATGGCCAAGCCGGGCCGGGGGGTCACCACCCATCCCCAGGCGGTCGCCGCGGCCATCGACGCCTTCCAGGAGGCGGGCGCTTCGGTGCTCGTGGGCGAGAGCCCCATCTCCGGCGTGGATACGCAGGAGGCCTTCGCGGCCACGGGCATTGCCCACGTCGCGCGCGCCCGCGACTGTCCGCTCGTCGACCTCGACGCGGGGCGCCCCGTCCGCGTCGCCATCGCCGACGGCGTCGCAGTGACCGAGATCCAGGTCTGTCCCCGCATCTTTGCGTGCGACCTGCTCGTCAGCCTGCCTGTCATGAAGATGCACATGCACACCGGTGTCTCCCTCTCCATCAAGAATCTCAAAGGCTGCCTGTGGCGGCGAACCAAGGTGACCTTCCACATGCTCCCGCCCGTGGCCGGGTGCGACGACCGATCCCTCGATATCGCGATCGTCGACCTCTTTTCCGCCCTGCGACCCCACCTGGCCTTGCTCGACGGCGCGGTGGCCATGGAGGGCCTGGGCCCGAGTGCGGGCCGCCCGCGCAAGATGGACACGGCAGTGGTCTCTGCCGATCCGCTCGCCGCCGACACCATCGCCGCCTGCCTCATGGGGCTCGACCCGCGCGCCGTGGGCCACCTGCGGCTGGCCGGCCAACGTGGTCTCGGGGCAGGCACGCTCGGGGCGATCGATGTTCATCCGGCGGACTGGGAAACGCGGATCCAGCCCCTCGCTCCGCCCCCTGCCGATCTGTCGGTCGCTTTTCCGAACGTCACCATCTACGATGCGGCCTCCTGCAGCGCCTGCCAGTCGACCCTGCTCCTGTTCCTGAAGAGATACGGGGACCAGATCTTCGACTACTTTCCCGGCGACACGCCCCTCCGCTTCGCCATCGGCCGCGGCAACGAAACCGTCCCCGCCGGCACGGTCTGCATCGGCAACTGCACGGCCAAGCACAAGGCCAAGGGCATCTTCGTGCCCGGCTGTCCTCCTGTGGCGAGCGAGATCCTCCGTACCCTCTCGGGCGAGGAGCTCACCGACACCCTGGATGGCGAGGATCGTACGGACCGGGACCACGGCCCCCCTGCGTAAATCGTACCCCGCCCCGGCCGTCAACTCGCGTTTGTATCCGGACACCCCCCAGAATGCTGCGCCCGCAAGCCTATTGCCAATAACGGGTTGCGGGTTTTCGTGTCCGATAATTTTCACCTTGACAAAATCTGACCGTGCAGTACCCTAGGTCAGACTGTGGGCGACCTGCCTGAATACAGGGGAAAAGGTCGTGATGTTTTGGGGATGGACTAGGCGCATTTCTGGAAAAGGGGTGGACTGATGCGAAACGCGATCATCTGCATTGCAGCTTCCGCGCTGCTCTTCACATGGACATGGGGACCCGCTGCCTGCGCTGGAGAGGCCAAGAGCGATGCAAAGCCGGCTCCTGAGCGCGTGGCGTTCAAGAAGGGGAGCAAGCCCCCCTTGGCCGAGACCGGGTCCGCCTACTGCCTTGTCGAGGAACCCGCGGTCTTCAAGACGGTCACCGAGACCGTCGAGGTCAGCCCGGCCACCCATTACATCGAGGTCATCCCCGCCGAGTACGAAAAGAAGGAAGTGCGCATCCAGACCGCGCCCGAAAAGAAGATCCCCATCAACGGGGAGGCCACCTTCAAGACCCGGACCCGCAAGATCGTGATCCGCCCGGAGACCGTCACCTTTGAAGTCATTCCCGCCAAGTACGAGTGGGAGACCCAGGACGTCGTCGTCCGCGACGGCTATGAAGTGAAAAAGGTCGTTCCCGCGACGTACAAGACCGTCACCGAAGAAGTCGAAACAGCGCCCACCCGAACCGAGATCGGCAAGGTCAAATGCGCGGAGGGCAAAGATTGCTACCTGCAGGTCGAATGCCCCTCTCATACGGAGACGGTCACCAAGGAAATCGTGGACAAGCCCGCGCACACGGTCACCGAAAAGGTTCCGCCCGTGGCCCGCCAGATCCGCGTGCGGAAGCTCATCGAACCCGCAAAGACCAAGAAAGTCGTGATCCCCGCCAAGAGCATCACCGTCGAAGAGATGGTGGTGGACCAGGAACCCAAGACCGAGTACAAGACCATCCCCGCCCAGTTCACCACCGTGACGCGGCTTGTGCTGAAGAAGAAGGCCTCCACCCGCAAGATCGAGATTCCGGCCAAGACCGCGACCATCGAGAAGACCGTCCTCGAGACGCCGACGCAGAAGTACTGGAAGAAGGTCTCCGTCACACGGTGCCGGAACGTAGCCGAGGTGGTGAACCGCTACGAGAGCTTCCCCTGCTGCGCGGTCGCGGTGCTCACCGACTAGGCCGCGACGATGCAAGCCGTATCTCCAAGAGCCCTCGCCTCGCGGCGGGGGTTCTTGTACAGAAAGGCGAATCCGAAAGGAGTTGCGCATGAAGCGCCTCGCGACGATCTTTGCGGCATCCATCCTCCTCACCTGCATCGGGCTGGCCGATTCCGATCCCTTCTGCCACCTCCTCGACCGATACGGGTCGATTCCCAAGGGCGTTGTGCTCGAAGGGGAGGGCGCGACGTTCGGCGACATCGAGCGCGTGGCCTACGATGCCGAGGCGAACACCTTTGAGCTGAACGATACCTGGACCTACGCCAACCCCGTCTCCCGCGAAGCGTTCGGCCGCCTGCTCAAGGCCATCCGCGCCGACGACCGGGTGGGCATGTCCTACACGACCGACCGACGGGTCATCGTCTACGGCACCCTCTCGGACAAGGATTCCATCGTGCAGGACCTCTTCGCCACCGACGTCTTCCTTGGCGGGGTCGTCTACGGCCGCAAGAAGTACATCGGCGACCGCGAGCTTCCCGGAGACTATCAACCGGTCCGCGTGGGCAAGCAGGAAGTCATGACCGCCAGCAGCTTCTCTTTCGAGCAGTACGTCTTCCAGCGCGATCCTGACAAGAAGCGGATCACGCGCAAGCGCTCGGCCTTCGTCATCCGCATCATCCCCATCTCCAACGAGCGTGCCGCGGACGGCGGACACCTCCCCGACATGGCGCTCTTCGATGACGGCAAGGGGTTCGGCAAGACCTACGGCAAGGAATGCAAGCCCAACGTCGATCACATCGAACAACACAAGGAGGCCTACCTTGCCATGCCCGTGGTCGACAAGGCACGCCGTTATGGCGAAGCAGGCGCTTTCATCCGACGGCTGAAATCGGCTGAAATCGATCTCGACGCCCTCCAAAAGGACGTGCTCCCACAGAAGAAGGGGTTTCTCCAGCGCGTCTTCGATTGACGGCGCCCGCAGACGCGTTGCCGTCAGCCCCAGCCTCTCCGGCACATGTTCGCCGTGGGAATGGAGGACGTCGCCCGCACCCCGTAGCCAGCGGACGGGCGCCCTCAGGCGCCTTCGCTCTCGGCATCGAGCACCCGGGCCCGGCTGCGCAGCCCGGGCAGCAGGCGTTCGACGACCGCCACGAACCCGAACCCCGCGGCCAGGCCCCCTGCCCCACCGATCACGATCATCAGGTCCTCACCGCCGTTGCCCAGTACGCTGGCAACCACGCCGCCCAGAAGGGCGCTTCCGAGCGGAATCCCGAATACCATCAAGCTTACCAGCCCCGCATGCGGCACATCAACCTGCACGCGCACGCGATCGCCCGGGGCCAGGGCGCGCGGCGCTTCCGCCTCGATCTCGAAGGAATCGCGTTCCCGCGCCGCTGCCCCGCACAGGCCACAACTGCGGCAGGCTTGCGGGGCACACGGCTGGGGCAGGCGAACAACGGCCCTCCCGCTCTCCACCCGCTCCACGGTCCCGGTCTGTGTCGTACGCATCTTCGCTCCTCAACCTCGCCCCCTCTTCCGTCAGTATACGCGGCGACATGTCGCACAACCACCGTCGTGAGCGAATTTCTCTTTGGCACGGGTCGCGTGCCCCCTATACTTGAAGCAGATCAGGCTTGCGCACGCCCGCGACACCGCGCACGCCGGGAAACCATCGCCCCGCGCCCCGATCCGGCCGGCCGCCGCACGACCCAGAGGAGATGCCCATGCTCGTCGATCTCGTCAAGAAAGCCCGCAGCCACCGCCGCTTCTTGGAATCCGACCCCATTCCACCCGAGACCCTGCGCGAGCTGGTGGACATCGCCCGCCTCGCGCCTTGCGGCGGCAACCAGCAGCCTCTGCGCTACCGCATTGTGACGGGCGACGAATGCGCCGCCGTCTTTCCGTACATCGCCTGGGCCGGCGCGCTCAAGGACTGGGAGGGACCGGCCGAAGGCGAGCGGCCCACCGGCTACATCGCCATCCTCAGCAGCGCAGACCGCAACAGTCCTCCGCACGCCGACATGGGCATCGCCGCGCAGACCATCCAGCTGGCGGCCACAGACCTCGGCTATGCCGCCTGCATGCTCGGCGCCATCAAGCGGCCCGAGATCCACAAAGCGCTCGGCCTGCCCGACGCCTGGGCCGTGAACCTGCTCGTGGCCCTCGGCCGGCCCGGCGAGACCGTGGTCATCGAGGACCTCGCCCCCGGCGGCGACACCGCCTACTACCGTACGCCCGACGGCATCCACCACGTGCCCAAGCGCACGCTGGACGAAGTCCTCGTGGAGTAGCGGCGACGGCCGCGGCCCCGCACGGGTGCCAGCCCTCTTCCATTGCCTGGGGGTCCGGGCCCATGCCCATCGATCCAGCCAAGCCGTTCGACCTCACCTTCACGGTCGATCCCAGCTGGGACGGCCTGCGCCTCGACCACTTCGTCAAGGCCATGATCCCGGCCATGAGCCGGACCAAGATCCAGCGGTACATCAAGGCCGGCCGCGTGGAGGTGAACCAGACTTCTCGCAGCGCCAACTGGCGCGTGCGCACGGCCGACACCGTACTGCTTCGCTGCAACGTCCCCGAGGAGGGTGCGGACGCCGGCAAGCGCATCCCGCTCGCCATCCTCTACGAGGACGCCGACATCGTGGTCGTCAACAAGCAGCCAGGCCTGGTCGTCCACCCGGTCAGCCTCCACCGCCACGACACTTTGCTGAATGCCCTCTACTGGCGCTACAAGGACGAACTTCCCGAAGACCAAGAGCTGAGTCTGGCCAACCGCCTGGATGAACAGACATCGGGCGTCATCCTCGCGACCAAGCACGCGCAAGCCAAACGCGTACTCCAGGAGCAGTTCGAGGCCCGCACCCCGCAGAAAGCCTACCTCGCCCTGTGCGTGGGGCTGGTCGAGGCGGACGCGGCCGAGATCGATCTGCCGCTCGGGCCCGCGGTGGACAAGGGCGACCGCTGTCAGATCGTCGTGCGCACGGACGGCGCGGGCAAGCCCTCGTCCACCCGGTTCGCAGTGCTGGAGCGGTTCGATGCGCCCGCCGCAGTCGGTGCGCCGGGCGAGCCCGCCCCGCCCGGGTACACGCTGGTCCACCTCGAGCCAAAAACCGGCCGGCAGCACCAGCTGCGCGTGCACATGGCTGCGCAGGGACATGCCCTGGTGTGCGACCCCCGCTACGGCCGGCCTGAACCGGTTGCCGCGATCTCTCCCGCGGGCGCCCGTGCTGTACTCGGCCGCACCGCCCTCCATGCGGCCGAGCTCTCCTTCCGCCATCCGCGCACGCACGAGCCCATGTCCGTGCGCGCGCCTTTGCCGGCTGACCTGCAGGGCTTGCTGGACGGCCTCCGCCGGGGCTGGCGCGTAGAGGTCGAAGCCGCGGAACCGTCGGACACATGACTCACATACGCACGTACGTCCAATCCTGCGGCGCATCGTTGACGTACGGCATGTAGCCGTGGAACGGCCGCGCATCCCCGTCGAACACGAGGGGGAGGAAATGCCGGTCGCCGGCCCACATGGGAAGCGCGAGCACCCCATCGACCGGGTGCCAGGCGAGCGTGCCTTCCTCGTTCTGCTCGTACGGCGTTCCGCGGAAACGGTCGATCAGGAAGATGAATCCGAGCCAGTCTTCGCCGCGCGGGCCGAACCCTGTCCAGTTGACCGTGCCCCGCAGCTGCATGGCTTCGACCGCCAACCCTGACTCCTCCCGGATCTCCCGCCGCATGCAGGTGACCACACCCTCGTCCGACCGCATCTTGCCCCCGAGGCCGTTGTACTTGCCGAAGTGATCGTCCTCGGGCCGCGCCGAGCGGTGCACGAGCAGCACCTCCCGCCGTTCCACGTCAAGGACGTATCCCAGCGTCCCCACGATCGGGGTATACGGCATCAGTACGTCTCCCGCCGGTCGAGCATGCGGTACTGGATGGCCTCCGAGAGGTGCTCGGGCGTGATCCTCTCGCTGCCCGCGAGATCCGCGATGGTGCGGCTCACCTTGAGAATGCGGGTGTGGGCACGCGCAGAGAGCCCGAACTCGGTCATGGCCGTCTTGAGCAACTGCTCGCCGGTTTCGTCCAGCGCGCAGTGCTCTTCGATCTCGCGAGGAGTCATGGCGGCGTTGACCGGCGAACTTCTGCCGTGGTAACGTGCTTCCTGCCCGTTGCGCGCGGCCTGCACCCGCTCGCGGATGGCGGAGGACGGTTCCCCGTTCCGCGGGCCGCGCAGGTCCCGGTACTCCACGGCCGGCACCTCCACCTGGATGTCGATCCGGTCCATGAGCGGGCCGGAGAGCCGGCCCACGTACTGGCTGATCTGCCGGGGCGTGCAGTTGCAGGCCTTCTTGGCATCGCCCCGCCGGCCGCAGGGGCACATGTTCATGGAGAGCACCAGCATGATCTGCGCCGGAAAACTCTGAGTCCCCGCGGCCCGGCTGATGCTCACAGCACCGTCCTCGAGCGGCTGGCGGAGGGTCTCCAGCAGAGTCCGCGGGAACTCCGGCGCTTCGTCGAGAAACAGCACGCCGTTGTGCGCCAGCGACACCTCGCCCGGCCGGGGCCACGAGCCCCCGCCGATCAATCCCGCGCCCGACACCGAGTGGTGCGGGCTGCGGAAGGGGCGTTCGGTGAGCAGGCCCTGCCCGTGCTTGAGCTGCCCGGCCACCGAGTAGATCTTGGTGGTCTCCAGGGACTCGGTGTGGGTGAGCGCGGGCAAGATCGAGGGCAGCCGCTGGGCGCACATGGTCTTGCCCGACCCCGGGGGGCCCATCATCACCATGTTGTGCCCGCCCGCAGCCGCGACTTCGAGCGCGCGCTTGACGTGCTCCTGGCCGCGCACATCGGAGAAGCAGAGCCCGCTCTCCGAGGGCGTCTTCTGCACCGCGTCCGAAGGCATTTCCGGCGTCGCTGCGCCCGTCATCACTCCCACGGCCTCTTCGAGACTGCGCACCGGGATCACCTCGAGCTCCTCGCCCATGACCAGGGCCTCGCGCGCATTGGCCCGCGGCACCATGACGCCCCGAAACCCCTGCTGGCGCGCCGTGATCGCAGCCGCCAGCACACCGTGTACGGGCCGCAGGGTGCCCTCGAGCGAGAGTTCGCCCAGGACGAGCAGTTCGCCGGTGCGTTCGCCCGGGATTTGCTCGGACGCGGCGAGAATGGCCAGAGCCAGCGGCAGATCGTAGAGCGCGCCTTCCTTGGGCAGCTCGGCGGGGGCGAAATTCACCACCATCCTGCGGTTGGGGTACTGGTAGCCGGCGTTGCGCAGCGCCGACTTGACCCGGTCGGCCGCCTCCTGCACGGCCTTGTCTGCCAGCCCCACCATGCGAAGGCCCACGAGGCCGGGCCCGAGGTCGAGTTCGAGCTCGACGACCCGGGCGTCGATCCCTGAAATCGCCACGGAATGCAGTTTGGCGAGCATGCGCCCTGCCTCCCACCCACGGAAGCAGCCGATTATGCCGCGCGTTTCGCGCCTGTCAATGGGCCGGCCCAAAGACGCGTGCGAACGGGAATGTCCGGTCCACCACATACCGCTGCCCACGGACCACGATCTCCCGCTCGCCCCTGGCGCGCGTGCTCAGGACTACATCGGGGCGGAACGACCGGAAGGGATCCCTGCGCCCCAGCTCACCGGACACGTTGTCGACTGCGACGTGGACCAGCCGGAATGTGCCAGGCCCCACCCGACGCAGGTATACCCAGTACAGGTACTCCGGATCGTCCCAACCGCACAGATAGCCGATGCGCCGCGCGCCGCGCGCCCGTAGATGTTCGGCCAGCGCTTTGGTCGCCGGCCCTATCTTCGGCATGTTCTGGCAGTACAACGCCTGGCGCGGCTGGACCAGAACGCTGCCCGCACCAGCAAGGGGGCTCAGGCGGTTGTACAAGTGCACCGGCACGGCCAAGGCGGCCAGGCCCGCGGCCAGAGCCACCAGGCACCATGTCCGGCTCCCGTCGAGAACCCGCCCCACGCACGCAGCCGCGAGCACGAAGAGCGGGAGGTGAAACCGGCTGTTGTAGTGCTGCACCTTGAAGATCGCGCAGAAGAGGAGATAGCCCAGCGCGATGCCAAGCGCCAGCTGGGCCGCCGATCTCCAGGAGGAACGGCGCCCGCGGATCCAGAGCACGAGGAAAGCGCCCGCGATCAGGATCAGATGCACGGGATTGCCCGCCGTGTTCTCGTTCCACCGCATCCAGGAGAAGCCCACGACCATGAAGCCCCCCCAAGTCGTGCGCTGGTCCATGATGGAAAGCCCCAGCCACGTGTGCAACGCACGGACAGCCTGCGTCAGGGGCGGATTGAGCCGCGGATTGAAGTTCACGGACAGGTGGAGCACCGTGTTGCGGACCAGATTGCTCGCCACCGCAGCCGGCGAATGGAGTTCGTTGGTCAGGACAGGCACGCCGGGCGATCCGAAGTCCAGGGGCCCGAGCGGCGATCCGAACAGCGCCAGATTTCGGAGAAAGAACCCGGCCGTCACCACCACGGCGACGAGTACGGCAACGCTCACGTGCCGCCAGTGCCGCCCGAGCGACCGCCATGCCGGCCCGAGCAGGCACAGCAGCATTCCGGGCGCGTACACCGCAGCCAGCGCCTTGGTGAGAACGGCAAGCCCCAGGGCAACGCCCGCGCCGATCGCTGGTCGCCAGTCAGGCCGTTCCCGCCACACCAGGACCTCGTAGACCATCACCATGAGAAAAAATGACAGCACATAATCGTTCTGCGTGCTCGAGGACTGCAGGATGCCCATGGGCAGCGTGGCGACCAGGATCCCCGCCATGAGCTCCCCCCGCCACCCCGCGCCGAGACGTCGCGCGATGAGCGTGGCCGCGACCACGCTTCCTGCCATGGCCAACCACTGCACGAGGTTCGTAAATCGGTCCCCGCCGCTCAGGATCTGCAGGTGCAAGACCCCGAACTCAGCCCCCGGCCCCAGCTGGAGCTGCCGCACGATGTGCGTGGGATAGTGCGCCACCGAGGCGTTCTGCTGCCAGTGCATGACCCGGCTCATGTGATAGGTGTAGCCGTCTCCATTGTTGGGCGGCGCCAGCAAGGCGACCACGCCGCTCGGCACCACGAGCGCAACGAGCAACGCGATCCATCCAAGGCGTGCCCGCCGCGAGCCGCATGCCGGACCATCTGCCACGGGGTTCCCACACGCGTCGCCGCTTCCTTCGGACGCCGTCCGTTCCGGCCAGCGCCATCCCCACAACCACGCGGCCACAATCACCATCCCCCATCCGGTCCCCACCCCCACCGGGGTGAGGCCGCGCGCGAGGCTCAACACCTCGGTGAGAACAACCAGCGCACTGCTCCACACCAGCGCAGCGCACAGGACGGCCCGTCGCCATCGGGCCGATCCCGGAGCACACCGACGGTAGCACGCCACGGTCAGGAAGAGCAGCGCACCGAAGGGCAGGCAGACGAGTCCGGACGAGAGGGAGGAGACGTCCATCCGTTGGCTTCCCTTTCCTTCTGCCGGGCGCAGGCGCTCACCCCAGGGCTTCGCGGCAACGCTGCGGGGAGAGCCCGACATCTTCTTGAAGGTCCGGCTGAACTGCGCCGGGCCTTCGTAGCCGGACCGCCAGGCGACCGCCTTGATCCGTCGTCCGGGGTCTTCGATGGCGCATGACCCAGTCAGCCATTTGCCACGTCCTCACTACGCCTCATTATCCCATATCGCGCAAAGCACGGAAAGATCAAATCCGTCATGCCGGAGGATGCCAGGTCACTGGCTCCCGCTACTACACGCACCGCATCCCGCTTCCGTCGCCAACCGGTTGACGGCCGCCCCCCGCGCGACTATAAGAGCAGGAGAAGCCGGTCCCGCGTGTCTGTGGACGACCGACTTTTCGGGAGGCGACCGGCATGGGACTCTCCGTACTGCTTCTACTCTTCATCCTCGTCCCGCTGGGCGAGTTGTGGCTCCTCTTCACGATCGCCGATCTGCTCGGCGAGGGCGGTGGATGGACGACCTTCGGCCTGGTCATCCTGACCGGCATGTTCGGCGCCTCCCTGGCCCGGGGCCAAGGCGTCAAGGTGCTGCGCGCCATCCAGACCGATCTCGCCCAGGGGCGGATGCCCACGGATCACGTGATCTCGGGCCTGCTCGTGCTCGTGGGCGGAGCGCTGCTCGTCACGCCCGGCGTGGTCACCGATCTCGTCGGGCTCTTTCTCATGGTGCCGGGCGATCGCCACCTTCTCGTCCCGCCCCTCAAGCGCTACTTCGCCCGCCGTTTTCAGATCCAACAACTGCACACGCCGTTTTCGCCCAGCACCTTCGCCAAGGATGCCGAGGGCGTGGAGGTCCACGACGAACCATGCGACAGCGCCTGA
The DNA here is from genome assembly GCA_964496245.1 of uncultured Planctomycetaceae bacterium. Classification (GTDB taxonomy): domain Bacteria; phylum Planctomycetota; class SZUA-567; order SZUA-567; family SZUA-567; genus CAZBZG01. The sequence continues at coordinate 17,966 of CAZBZG010000058.1, forward strand.
TCCACGCCGCCAACCTCCTCACGCTTTCCCGCTTCGCGGCAGCCCCCGTCATGCTGGGGCTCCTGCTCCGCCTGCGCACCCCCGCCGGGGAGGGGACGGTGCCATGGTTGAGCGCCGCCGCGTTCGCGCTGCTCGCCGCGACTCTTCTCACAGACCTGCTCGACGGCATGGTGGCCCGCGCCCAGCAACGGGTGAGCGATTTCGGCAAGATCATGGATCCCGTAGCAGACAGCACCTTCTTCATGACCCTGCTCTTCGGCCTGGCAGCGTGCCCCCGGTTCGAATTCCCGATCTGGATCCCCATGATCGTGCTCTGGCGGGAAGTGGCCATGCACGTGCTCCGCCGCTACGCCGCTCTGCGAGGCCGCGTGCTCGCGGCCAAGGCGAGCGGGAAGGCCAAGATGGTGCTGCAGAGCGTGCTCATGCTCGCCTTCTTCCTCGCGCTCGCCGCAAGCGACCTCGGACTCCATCGCATCGGCGAAGCTGTGCTCAACCGCGCCCTTTCGGTCGGGGGCGTCGTGATCGCCGTCGTCAACCTGCTCAGCCTCGTCGAATACATGCGCGAGGCGCCGGCGCTCTTCTTTTCCCCGGAGTCGCCCGACGCGTTGTCTCCCGGCAACGGCAATACGCCCTCCGGATGAGCCCGACCAGCAAGGGCTGTACGTCCATGCCGCCTCTCGTCAGCCTGATCGGCCAATCCGACTACCACCCGGACCGTGTGGCCGAGGCCACGGACCGACTGCTCGCTCCCCTCGGCGGCATGGCCGCGTTCGTCCAACCGGGCGACCGGATCGTGCTCAAACCCAACCTTTTGGCGGGCGTGGCCCCGGCCCGCGCGGTCACCACCCATCCGGCCGTCGTTCGCGCCGTGGCCCAGCTCGCCCTCGACTGCGGGGGCCGCGTTTCCGTGGGCGACTCGCCCGGCATCGGCACCCTCGAGCGTGCGGCAGCCAAGGCCGGCATCGCGGACGTCATGCGCGATCTGGGGCTCGCTTGGGCCCGCTTCACACCAGCCGACGTCTCGGACGAGCAGCGCGTCTACCAAACACTGAACGTAGCCCGGGAATTGCTCGAGGCCGACGTCATCATCAACCTGCCCAAGCTCAAGACGCACGGTCAAATGCTCATGACGCTCAGCGTCAAGAACATGTTCGGCGCGGTCGTTGGCCTCCGCAAGTTCCAGTGGCATCAGCGCGCCGGCCGCGACCGGCGCACCTTCGCCCGTATGCTCTACGAAATCTGCATGGCCGTGTGCCCCCATCTCACCGTGGTCGACGGCATCGTGGCCATGGACGGCGACGGTCCGCGCTCGGGCACCCCCCATCCCCTGGGACTCTTGGCCGCAGGCATTGATCCCTCCGCCATCGATGCCGTGCTGCTCGACATCGTGGGTATCGCGCGCACGGAGCTTCCCACGCTCGTGGCTGCGCGCGAAGCCGGCGACACGGCCTGGGAGCACGTCGAGACCGTTGGCACGCCCGTCGATGGTCTTCGTCCCGTCAGCTGGACGCGTGCCGAGACCCAGCCCGCTCTCATGCTTCCCCGCGGACTCGTGACGCATCTCCCCGGCGTGGCAGAATGGATCCGGCGCAACGCGGCTGCGTGTCCCGTCGTCCGAGACGACGACTGCGTGCGCTGCGGCACCTGCGTTCGTGTCTGTCCCGCCCAGGCCATGCGCATAACCGACGCGGGCGTGGCCATCGACGCCCGAACCTGCATCCGCTGCTACTGTTGTCACGAGCTCTGTCCGCACGACGCGATCGGCCTGCGCAGGGGAATGCTGGGGCGACTGCTCGGCTAGCTGCGCGCGGGGCCCCGGTGGCGGAATGGTACGCGAGCGGCGCGCCGGTTTAGCACGTTGGGTCAGAC
>CAZBZG010000059.1:0-19799 GCA_964496245.1 uncultured Planctomycetaceae bacterium
ATGCCGGCTTGCTCGAAGAGAAGCTCGTGCTGCGCTCCAAGCACATGCAGGTGGAGCAGCGCTACCCCCTGTCCGCGGACCGGACGGCGTTTCTGGCCAAGACAGCCAAGGGCCCCATCGGAGTCGTGCTGGTCGTGGAGCGCGCTCTGAAACGCTACCTGTTGCTGCGCCTCTTCCGTCCGCCGAAGAACGTGGCCGGCTTTTCCAAGAAGCTCACGCGCGAACTCGGCACGCTCCAGCCGGACGCTGCGCAGGTCTGGCAGTTCTTCTCCAGCCGCTTCGAGGTGCCCCCGAGGTTCCTGCTGATGCGGGGGGATCTGAAGGTGGGGTGCATGCGGCTGGAGTTCGGACGGAAGCGGCGGGTGCTGACCGTCTGGGATTTTTCGATGCTCGATCAGGTGGAGAAAGGACGAGACCTGGTCGCGTTCGCGTGCGATCTGGCTCAGCAGGAGTACGTGAAGCGCTTCACGTTCTTCAGGGAGCGGGCGGAAACCACGCCGGAGACGGGGGAGTTCGCGGTGCGGGGGCGACGCAAGCGGCGGTGGATGCTGAACCCCGGTCACCTTCTGTTCGGACATCGTCGCGTCTGGTTGCAAGGAATTCCGAACCGGGAGCGCAATCGGCTCGGGTTGGTCCTGTTTCAATACCAACGGCCGGAGGAACTCGGCTGGCTTGGCGGACTGGCCGCGTCGTTGCGTGAGAAGACGGTTGCGCCATGCTTGGAAAACTGAACAAATGGTTTACGGGAAGCAAGCCGGAGATCTCGCGTCAGCAGTCCATGCAGGGGATTCCCGTGATCGCGAAAGGGGTGACCAGCCTCGAGGGGCCGGACGGAGAGCGGATGCTCTTCATCCCGCGTCAACAGACGTTCCCCTCGGTGGTGCGGTTCTTCGGCGGACCGACGGAGGTTCCGCCCGCTCGGCTGCTCCTGGACGAGCTGGGAAACAGCGTGTGGCAGAAGATCGACGGAACACGCGACATGGGCGCCATCATCCGGCTCTTCGCGGAGGAGCGGGGGCTCCACCGGCGGGAGGCGGAAGCAGGCGTGGTGCAGTTTATCAACCTCCTGATGAGGCGACGGATCGTATCGGTCGCGTTTGAGTCGTAGCGGTGGCCGGGAGTGTACGGATGGCAGGGAAGCGGTCTCCGATTCGCAGGTGCCTGGAGCTGACGCTGGTCGTGACGGCGTGGGCGGCTGCGGCGGCGCAGAGCGGCGAAGCGGATCACGCGGCCCAGGGGCGTGAGATCCTCGAAGACGCGCAGCGGTTCGTTGCCGGATGCGAGAACAGGTATCCCGGGGCGCCAGGCAACCAGCGCATGTCCGACAAGATCGAGAGCATCTTTCGGGAATCCAGCGGCCCCTCCGGCATAACGCGCTACGAATCTGCGGTCTTCCTGCCCGGCGAGGCGGAGATTACGGTGGCGGGGCGCACCATCGAACTGCATCCGCTGCTGCCCAACCTGGTCGATCCCTGCTGCTTGGACGAGAAGGAGTTTACCGGCCCGCTGTACTACGTGGGCAAGGGGCGTCTCGTGGATCTGGACGGGCGGAGCCTGGAGGACTCGCTCTGCTTGTTCGAGTTCAACTGCGGGTACAACTACCTCGATGCCGTGCCGCGCGGTGCGCGGGCATGCATTTTCATCGAACCCGATGAATACTGGCCCACGCTTGCCTACGAGAAAGTGCTGGGCTTGCCGATGGACGTGCCGCGATTCCAGGTTTCCCGGGCGGACGGCCGCTTCCTCAAGCAGCATGCGAGCGGACCGGAAGGCGCGCCGTTCGAGGCCAAGATCGAGCCCAACCGCTGGGAGCGGCGGGAGTTCAAGAATCACTGGGCGCTGGTCGAGGGGTCGGACCCCGAGGCCAAGGAAGAACTGGTCATTCTGCATACCCACCTGGACAGCCTGCACTACTGCCCGGGGCTGGCCAGCGGCGGTCACGAGGCATTGAACCTCAAGCTGCTGATGGACCTCTATAAGACGTACCGGAAGCGCCCGCCCGGTCGGTCCCTGTTGTTTCAGGTGCACAACATGGCCCACCAGTTTCACACGGGGGCATCGGAGGCGGTCTACCACCTCTTTGGTCCGGAGAAGGACATCTTTAACGTCGACCGTAGCCGCTCGAGCGAGGAACGCATCGCTTGGCGGCGAAAGATGGAGAACGAATATCTGTTGGAGCAATACCCGCGTCTCCGCCGGGACCGCATCTGCCCGGCGACCCTGGAGGATTTCCGGAACCGTCGCGACAAGCCTGCGGGCTTCATCTTTCCTCTGGCCGAGCCGATTGTGCACGCAATCCAGGTCGCGCGGCACCGCCTTTCGGAAGAACGGATCCGCCTCTTTCGGCAGGAGAAGCTCACGCCGGAACGCAAGGAGAAGATCGAGGAGGAGCGCAGGCGTTTGGGAGACCTGGTGTCGTTGTTGAATCGCTTCGGCCAGACCGCGGTCTACGCCCACGCGTTGATCCGGGGCTCCGACATCACGGAGATGGAGGCGTGGCTCACAAAGCTCAAGGAGGGGGGAGCGAGCAGCGCCCCGTCCCCTGCACGCCGTGTCTGGCGCCTGCTGGGCGAGGAGATCCAGGGGCTTATCGAGAAGCTCCTGGCGGGGGAGGCGGTGCCGGCCGACGCCAGCCGTCGGATTCTGGTCGGCGTCAATCGGCTGGTGCGCAACCCGAAACTGGCCGACGGCGTTGCGTGGAACGACGTGAAGCTGGGAGGGGGCGGCAAGGCCCTGCAGGATCGGGGCAAGACCGGAACGCTCGCCGGTGAGGAGCTGATGGAGTTGAATCGTCGGCTGCTGGACGCGGCGTTTCCATCCCATTTGACGCCGATGAAGAAACGCGAGGCGGATGCCGAGCTCAGGGAGTTGACGCCCGCGCAACGCGCGACCTTCGAGCAGTACCGCCGGCAAGTGATGGAAGAGGCGCGTGTGGCGCGTGAGCGGGCCGAACTGCACCTCGGACGGTTGCGCGAGGTGCGTGAGGCGCGTCAGGCGCTGAAGCCGTATCACCCGCTGGTCGCGTTCGAGCTGTCAGCCACATACGGCAACCGTTGGCTGAATGTGACCAAGGGCGGTGCGTCGGGGAAGGACTTCGACGACGGGTCCTCCCACGTCAGCAGGCGCAAAAATTACGGGCGTCTCTTCGGCAACCGGCTGACCACGCTGGCCGAACCCATCGAGCGTCGCACGGGAGTACGTTGGGCGTCGGGCCGCGGCGAGGGCTTTCTGTACAAGGACAAGCCGCCCCTTGCCTCGCTCCAATACATGATGCAGCGCGTGCCGGCGTATGCGTTCCTCACCCCGTACGGTGGCAACGGGAACCTCCTCGGGAGCGGAGATCGCCTCGAGGCGCTGGATCCGGAGATTGTGTCGCGGAAACGTGCGTTCATGGAGCGCATGATTCGTGAGATACTGCGAGACGAGAAGACGGGTACGCTCGCCAGGAGGGCGGACGATGGAGGGTTGGAGAGCGTTATCCCGTGGCGCCTGGCCGGATCCGTGCACCTGGAGACGCGCGTGAACGACGGATCCAGCACGGGGCGGCCCAAGACCGTGCTGACGGACGCCTTGGCCGTGATGCCGCTGGAGCGATCCACGATCGAGTTCAGTCGGGAGATGGCCGCGGCGTCCGCGATCAAGGGGGGCGTGCTCGGACATCGGGTGAGCGTATCCGATCCGTCGGGGGATGCCTTCTTCTACAACGGCGCGCGAGGCGCCACCTATCGGCTCGAGGTGTTCCATGTGGATGACGCGGGAGAGATCGACTACGCCAGGGACAAGGGGCGTCTTCTGCAGAAGTATACGGTGGACTGGCAGCCCAGCGTGGACTTCAAAGATCATTTTCTGCTTGCCGCGGTCCGGTGCCGGAAGGCGGATCTGTACGATCTCTTTCACCCCCAGTCTCTCGAGGGCGTGGGGAAGCCCATGTTCGAACGGGCCGGGGGCGGACAGGTGCAGCGGTTTTCGCATATGGGGATGGAAGAGCTGCAACTCGGATTCGGCCCGGTCTTCTTCCGGGACGACATTCGCGCGAAGCTGCTGTTTTCAGGTAACGTCAATCTACTCAACAACACCCCGAAGGAGTTCAAGGGCATGGGGTACTTGGCGGAGGAATTGGACGGGGCCTCCGTGCCGTTGCTCGCCGCGCGCGACGCGCTGAACATCAACGAATCGCGGATCCGTCTGCTGAAAAGAAATGCAGTGACGAACAATCTGATGGACGCCTTCCAGGAGAAGGCGAAGAAGTGGTTCCCGGCCGAGCGGGACACGCGTCGTGCCGCATTGCGCGAGTTGCGGACCAAACGCGACCACTGCGAGACATTTCGCCAGGCGACGCGCAGCTACGGGGCGGCCTTTGGCGCGTATCCCATTGTGAACAACACGATCGCGGATATGATGAAGGCAGTGGTGTTCTATCTGGCCGTGCTGATTCCTTTCGCGTTCTTCCTGCAACGGCTCCTCTTTTCGTTCGTGCGGATCGAGGTCCAGATCGCTAGTTTTGTGACGCTGTTTCTTGTGACCTACGGGGTATTCCACTTCGTGCATCCGGCCTTCCGTATCGCCAGGAATCCACAGATCGTTTTGATCGCCTTCACCATGCTGACGTTGGCGATCTTCGTGGCCATGGCGCTCAAAGGCAAGTTCGATTACCACATGGAGGACTTCAAGGAGCGCTTCCAGAGCGAAGAGGACGTGGGCGTTGTGAAACTGGCCGGCACCGCGATGATGGTCGGCGTGACAAACATGAAGCGGCGCCGGTTGCGCACCACGCTCACTTGCTTCACAATTGTGCTGATCACCTTCACGATGCTTTCGTTCACGTCCGTGTCGCAGAGTGTCTCTCCTACGCGCATCAAGAAGGCGGAAGAGGCCCCCTACAATGGGATCTACTACGCGCGGCAGAGCTGGAAGGAGCTGGACCGGCGTTCGGTGAGCATCCTGACGGAAGTGCTCGGACAGGGCTGCGATACGCTACAGCGGGGGTTTGCCGCATACCAGGATGCCGAGAAGTCCGCCGCGCTGCTGACGGAGGAGTCGGACCGAGCCGTGCCGTTGCGGGGGATCCTGGCGCTGCAGAAGAAGGAGGACGGCTGGCTGAGCGCCATGCCGGTGGTGGCTGGGCGGTTCTTTTCCTCGGACGAAGCCATGGAGGTGCTGGTTACGGACGCCTTTGCGCGGGATACGCTTGGCTTTACCGAATCCGGTGACCAGATGAAGATCCCGCCGAACACGTGGCTGACGGTCAACGGGGTCCGGCTGCGACTGGTGGGGCTGGTGAGCAGCGACCGGATGGAGAACATGCGCGACCTGCGGGGCGTGTCGATTGTGCCCCAGGGCCTGTCGGGGAAGACGAGCTTCACGATGGAGCAAGAATCCGTCCTGGAAGAAGAAGAGGTGCCGGAGGGGACCTTCCAGAATGTGAATCCGCGGTTTTACGTGATCGTCCCCTTCGGCATTCGCAACATGCTCGGCGTACCGGTTGTGAGCGTTTCGATTCGGCTGCCGTCGGCCCAGGAAGTCTGGGACAGGACGCTGGAGTTCGCGCACTACTCGGACAACAAGGTCTACCTCGGGGCGCGGGACCGGTTCTTGCTCAACTCGGAAAAGGAGGAGCACGAGGAGGGCGTCTACGAGCAACCGGGCCGGTACTACCTCGGAACTGGCTTTGAGACGACGTTCGGCGGGCTCGGCTCCCTGATCATCCCGCTCTTGGTGTCGGCGACCATCGTGCTGAACACGATGCTCGGTGCCGTGTACGAGCGGCGCAGGGAGATCGATATCTTCAACGCGATCGGCCTCAATCCGCTGCACATCGCGCTGTTCTTCGTTGCGGAAGCCGTGGTGTACGGGATCCTAGGGGGCGTGGGCGGGTATCTGATCGGCCAGGTGCTGGCCCAGGCCATCGTTTATTTCAACTGGCTCCCGGAGATCAACCTAAACTACTCGTCGATCACCGTGGTTTACGTGATCCTCTTTACGATGCTGATCGTGATTCTCTCCACCATCTACCCGGCGCTCGTGGCTATGCGCACGGCGAGCTCCTCCAGCGGCCGGCGCCGGATCGAAAAGATGGGCGAGAACCTGCTGCGGGTGCAATTCCCGTACTCCTTCACTCGAGAGATGGCCATTGCGGTCAACTCCTACCTGAAGGACTATTTTGACAAGCACGCGGACTCATCGGTCGGGGATTTCGTGGCCGAGCTTCTCGCCTGTACCCACGAGGGCGGTGACGAAGACCTGAAGATGACTTTGCGCTACGATGTGGCGCTGGCGCCCTATGATCTGGGGGTGACCCAGATCGTGACCATCGAGACGAAGCCCAACACGCGCGTAGGCGCCTTCATGGTCGAAGCCGAGAGCGAGCGACGGAGCGGCCAGGAGGCCAATTGGATGGCCACCAATCAGGTCTTCCTGAACGGCATCCGAAAGTACCTGCTTCATTGGCGGGTGCTTTCGCGCGAGGGACAAGAGGCCCACATGGACCACGGAATGGAGTTGTTCGGGTTGGGTGCGACTGGGGACGCCGCAGAGGACGCTTCCGCGTCTGCTGCGACATCGACTGAAGGCGAGGCATGAGCTTCCGGGAAGACAAAGAGCTCAACACGTACCGCAATCTGATCGAAATTCCCTCGGAATTCGAGGACGGGTTTAACATCAAGACCATCGTCGGCGCCCTCTTCGTGGGGCTGCTGGTCACCCCGGGGTCGATCTACATCATGCTGGTGGCAGGCGAAGGGGTGGGGCCAGCCGCGCGATGGGTGACGATCTTCCTGTTTTCCGAGGTGGCGCGGCGCAGCCTCAAGGAAATGAAGCAACAGGAAGTCTTCGTTCTGTACTACATGACTTCTCATGTTCTGGTGACGCGGGCGCTGATCGATGTCTCGCCGCTATGGCGCATCTACGTGGCCAAGAGCGACGCCTTCCAGGCCATGGGGATTACGGACTACCTCCGGGACCATACGTGGATCGTGCCGGTCGAAGCCTTGGAGGCGGGCGGGCGGAACCTGTTTACCACCGACTGGATCCCGGCGCTCGCCCTGGTCGCCATTACGCTGACGATCGCGAAAATCGATCACTTCGGCCTCGGGTACTTTTTGTACCGGGTGACGTCGGACGTCGAACGCCTCCCCTTTCCGACGGCTGGCATCGGCGCCAGCGGCATCCTGGCCATGGCCGCGACCAAGGAACGAAGCCTCCAGTGGCGGCCTGCCTGCTTCTCGATTGGCGGCGTGCTCGGTCTGCTGTTCGGCGTGGTCTACCTGGGGATCCCGGCGGTGACCAGCGTGATCCTCCGCGAGCCGGTTTACATCATTCCGATTCCCTGGATCGAGCTGACCCCGGCCACCGAGAACGTGCTGCCGGCGACCGCCGTCAACCTTGTACCGAACATGGCCAAGTTCATCATGGGGATGGTTCTGCCCTTCTGGGCGGTGATCGGCGGGTTCTTCGGCCTCGTCTTTACGTTCATCATGAACCCGATTCTGTACGACGGAGGCATCCTGCGGGATTGGTTCGGGATCGACTACACCGGGGGTGTGCTTCATTCCTGGCGGCCGGGGATGAAGACGGTGGACACGCTCTTCCACAACCGGGTGGACTTCTACCTGAGCTTCACGATCGGCATCACGTTCTTCATCGCATTCCTGGGAATTGGGCAGGCGTTGCGGCCGATCCTGGCCGATTGGTGGCGGCGGCGGAAGGCGGACGGGGAAGACCACGAGAAGGGCGGATGGGAGATCCTCAAAGAGGGGAACCCCATACGCGGCGACATCCCCGCGTGGGCCGGTCTGGTGATCTACGTCGTCACGACGTTCCTGTACATCGGGATCTGCGTCTACCTCATTCCGACGTTCCCCTGGTACATCTTTTTCGTGTACGGGTTCATCTACACCCCGCTTGTGAGTTACGCGAGCGCAAAGCTTATGGGGCTGGCGGGACAGGCGGTCAACATTCCGCTTATCCGGGAGGCCACGTTCATCTTGAGCGGATACAAAGGGGCGGCCATCTGGTTCGCGCCCATTCCGTACCACAATTACGGCCCGGTGGTCCAGGACTTCCGCATCATCGAGTTGACGGGTACCAAGCTCAAGAGCATCATCAAGACGGAACTGGTTTCTCTGCCCATTATTGTGTTCTCGCTGATCGCCTTCTCGGGCTTTATTTGGCTGCAGGCCGATCTGGATTCCGACCTCTATCCCTACGTGCAGCAGGTCTGGGACCTGCGGGCCAAGAACTACGCGCTCATGGTGAGCTCCACGCTGCCCGGCGAGCGCAGCCTGTTCTTCGAAGCGCTTCGGCTGCGGTATGTTCTGTGGGGGTTCTTGGGCGCCGGCGGGCTGTACTTCGTGCTGTCCTCGTTCGGGTTGCCGATCCTGCTCATTTTCGGGGCGGTGCGCGGCTTGTCTCAGACGAACCCGGGCGTGCTCTTTCCGGAGGTGCTGGGAGCGCTCATCGGGCGCTTCTATTTCAAACGGAAGTTCGGCGACATGTGGACCCGGTATACCCCGGCCATCTTCGCCGGCTTCGCATGCGGTGTGGGATTGATCGGCATGATGGCGGTGGCCTTCCGGCTGATTGCGACAGCCATCTCGCCGTTGAAGTACTGAACCTGTGCGGCTGTTTGGACGATGCAACGCCGCCGAACGAACAGATCGGCCTGCAGGAACGAAGACGGGCCGGCGGTCTTGAATCGAGGACCTGACCCATGCGCTTCCCCGTTCGCGCCGTGCTGATCGGCGCTCTGTTCGCGCTCTGCTTTTCCTACGTGGCCATCGTGGCCGCCAACCGCGGCGGCCCTCTGCTGCCGTCCACCCAGATTTCGAGCGTTTCGATCCTGTTCTGCGTTGCGCTCGTGCTGCTCGTCAATCCGCTGCTTCGATTCGTGCGGCTGCGGGTGTTCTCGCGGCGAGAATTGTTCCTGATCCTCATCATGTCGATCGTACCGGCCGGGATTCCGGTGTTCGGGTACATCTGCGAGGTGGTACCGCTGATCGGCGGGCTGCACCACCCCGAATGGAATACGCGACAGGGGCAGTGGAACGAAAAGGTCGTACCCCATCTGGATCCGACCTTTTTCGTTGGCGCCCCACTCTTCCAGAAGCGCGACGTGCGCGACTGGCGCGCCTTCTGCGCGCACTTGCAGAAGTCTGGTGAAGACGGACGGCCCCGTCCTGCACAACGGATGTGGGAGATGATGCCCGGAGACGCGCGTCGAGTTGTGGGCATGGCGGCGGAGGGACGCGCCTACACGGACGAGCAAAAGCGGGAAGCTCTGAGGGATGTGCGGCAAAGGAGGGAGGCGCGCGGCGAAGAAGGTCTGGTTCCCGCCTGGCAGCGGACACTGGCGATGCGCGAACTTGTGCGCGAAAACGAGGCGCGCATCGTGCGGGCCATCGAGAACGTTTTGCAGCGGAAGGAGTTTTACGATCCGGAGGCGTTCGGCGAGTTGGCGCTTCCTGCAGAAGCCACAGCGCTCGCAGCCAAGGCGCGGGATCGGCTGAGCGAGGACGAGGTGAAGCGCCTGAATCGCTATGTGCTGGAGGCTGCGTTCCCAAAACAGATTCGATCGAGCAAGTTTCTCCAGGACCAGTGGGCCTTGCGCGACTACATGCGTGGCCTGCAGGCGCGCAATCGCGAAGCATGGCCCGTCTTCTTGAAGAAGCCCGAGGAGGACTGGAGCGCGTTCGCCGCACGCCTCAAGCGGTATTTCGCGAACGAGCCGCCTCTGACCGAAGAAGAGGTCAAGCGGTGGTGGCGTTTCTATCCCACCCTGGCCGGGGCGGGAGACGAGAGCGCTTCGCCCGGGCAAGCGCGCGTGTGGGCGTTGATGGACGGGCGGTCGCGGGCTTTGATCGAACGGGTCGGCGCGCTGATCTCCAAGGTCAACCGCCGGGACGCGCGGCACAGCACGAGCCTGAGCAAGGGAATGCGGGCTGTGTTGAAGCGACGGGATCTCTTCCGAGCGGAGTCCTGGGGGGACCGGGCGCTGCCCGCACGAGCCGCCGCGCTTCTGGAAAAAGCGATCGAACGACTGCCGACGGGCGAGCTGGCGGCCATCGACGGGGTGGATACGTCTTCCTTCGTGGATACAGGCTCGCTCGTTCAGAAGACCGCTGTGCGTCGAAGCGCCGTGGAGTACCTCTCAGCAACGGAGTTGGAGCAGTTCAATCGCTCCCTGGTGAGGGAGGCGATTCCGGAAGATCTGCTTTCGGATTGGCGGAAACTGGCGCGGCATCTCCGTGCGGCATGGAAGGACGATGGTGATGAATCGGTGGCGCGCTTGCGAGAACTGCTTCCCGAGGAGGTCCAGGAAACGGTCCGCATGGCCGCGGAAGCCTATACCCTGTCAAAGGTGAACCGGGAAAAGGTGCTCGCCGCGCTGAACAGCGTGATCGTGGATCCGCAGCTGTATGCCGCGCGAGCATTCGATCGCTCCACGGTCGACGAAGAGGCAAATCGTCTGCTGGGGCGCGGTGTGGAGGCGCTGACGGACACCGAGATGCAGACGCTGAACCGGCTGCTCGTGGAATCCGCCTTTCCGCGCAGCTTCCATCGCTACACCGCGAGGTTCTTCGGCGAGCTGCCGTGGGCGAGCTGGATCCAACCGCTGGCCGGGTGGATCCTCCTGGGGTTGGTCATCTACCTGCTCTTCTTCTCCTTGAACGAATTGATCTTCAAGCAGTGGTACGAGCGCGAAAAGCTGGTTTTCCCGATTGCGCAGATCAGCGAGATCGTTCTCGACACGGAGGGAGACAAGGGCGGGAGTGTTCTGCCGCGGGTGTTTCGCAGCGCCCCCTTCTGGGTCGGCTTTGGCATCTCCTTTGCGATTCTCTTCTACAACGGGATGATCGGTGCGCACTGGATCGAAGGGTTGAGTGGGATCAATCTGGGCGGCAGCACAAAGCCGATGGATGCGAAGTTGCGGAATACGGTGCTGCATGGCATTACCGGCAGCGGGTTTCGGTTCCACGTGTTCTTCACCGCCATTGGGCTCGCATTCCTGTTGCCGGTGGAGATCTCTTTCTCGGTCTGGTTCTTCTTCCTGTTTATGATGGCGCAACAGCTAATCGCGGTGAATGCGGGCTATGGCGTGGACGGGAATTCCTTCCGGGCGGATTGGGTTAAGGACACGAATTTCATGAAGGCGCAGGGCGGGGGCGCCATGCAGGTCTTCGGGTTCCTGTACCTCTGGCGTGTGCGCAGGCAGGTGGTGGCGGTCCTCTACCGTCTTGTCCGGCCGGAGGGTACCGCCAGCTTCTCGAAGGAGGAGATCCGGGACTACACCGTGCCTTCGATCCTGTTCGTCGCGGCGACCGCCGGGATCTTCTACTTTCTGCGCCGCGGAAACGTACCGTGGGGCATGGCCGCCGTCACGTACGTCGCGCTCCTACTGATGACCATCGCCATGGTGCGGCTCGTGGCGGAATGCGGCATTGTAGGGTTTCAGGCCTGGTTCGGGCCGTTCCATGTGATGAAGATGTTCGGCTTGCTGAAGTACACCTCCCTCTTTGCTGTACGCGGAATCGGAACGGCCATGGTGTTGGTGTCGGGGTCCTTCCTGGACCTGAAGACCTTTGTCGCGCCGACCATGATGAATGCGCGGTACCTGGCGGCGCGGCAGAAGATCAGCCGCGGCCGTTTCGGGATCAGCGTTTTCCTGGCCATCGGCATTACGCTCGTAATGGCGTCGATAGTGGCGGTGGTGCTGTGTTACGACTTGGGCGTCGGCTCGATGCACGGTTGGTTCTTCCAGGCCTTCCCCAAGGGGGTATTCGGGAAACAGGCAAATATGATAAGCAACGTAGAAGGCATGAGCACGCTCGATCCGGCCATGGTGGGGTGGTTCAGCGTCGGGGCGATTCTCTGCGGGGGGATGGTGTATCTGCGGCAGTTCCTCTTCTGGGTGCCGCACCCGATCGGACTGGTCTTGTTCGTCAGTCCGCTGGCGGACGCCTACTGGTTCAGTTTCTTCGTCGGGTGGCTCTGCAAGCGCGCCGCCGTGCGATACTGCGACGCCGACGGATACAAGAGCGTCCGCGCCTTCTTCATCGGGTTGATTCTGGGGGAAATCCTGGCCGTCGGATTTGCGACGGTCATCGCCCTCTTGGGGTACCAACGAATGGGAATCGGGTTGAACCGGAATTGAGACGAGCGGCGCGAAGCATCGCGTCGCAAACGGGAGTCGAGCCGAAATGGCGGAGATCATCTCTTCTCAGGTGCGGTTGCCGTGGAGCAAGGCTGCGGACATCGCGGTCAAGAGTTTGAAGAAGCGCTTCGTGCGGTCGATGATCACCATGGTCAGCGTGATCTTGGCGATCGCCTTCTTGATGTCGATTCTTGTAGGCAACAACGTGACCGAGGCGCTGAAGTCGGTGCGGACCGATCATCCCAACGTCGTCTACCTTTTGCAGCGCAACGGGATCGAGATGGACTCGACCGGAATCTCCAACAAGATGCTCTGGCTGATCTGCCTGTCCCTGACAACTTGCTCCGTCGGCATCGTCAACGCCATGTTGATGAGCGTGACCGAGCGATTCCGGGAGATCGGCACGATGAAGTGCCTGGGCGCTCTGGACGGCTTCATCGTGAAGCTCTTCATCATCGAAGCCGTTATCCAGGGAACTTGCGGGACGATTATCGGCATCGTAATGGGGCTGCTGATCGGAATGGGGGCGGGCACGGCTACCTACGGGAGCCTGGCGGTCTCGGCCCTGGATCCGCTGAATGTAGTCGTCTCAGCGGGGATCTCGCTGGTCGTCGGCGTTGCGCTGTGCACGGTGTTTGCCATCTATCCGGCGTACGTAGCCTCACGGATGCAGCCGGTCGATGCCATGCGCGTGGAGGAGTGAGGGATGGGCGTAGAGGAAGTCATCGTCCGCGCGAACGACGTCGAGAAGATCTACGAATTGGGCGCGGAACGCGTGCATGCGCTGGCGGGCGTGAACGTTGAGGTGTACCGCGGGGAGTATCTGTGCATCATGGGGCCGTCGGGGTCCGGCAAGAGCACGTTCTTCAACATGGTGGGTGGACTGGATACGCCTACGCGCGGAACCCTGGAGATCGAGGGGGTGGACATCAGCACCCTGGACAAGGGGCGGCTCGCCTGGTTGCGGTGCAACAAAGTGGGCTACATTTTCCAGACGTTCAATCTGATCAATGTGCTGACGGCCATGGAGAACGTGATGCTGCCTCTGACGTTTTCGGGCGTACCGGATGAAGAGGCGGAGGCGCGCGCGGTCGAAGTGCTCCGGGCTGTGGGGTTGGGCGATCGCATGACGCACGTGCCGGAGGAATTGTCGGGGGGGCAGCAGCAGCGTGTGGCGATCGCGCGGGCCCTTGGAAACAAGCCGTCGATTCTGCTGGCAGACGAACCGACGGGCAACTTGGACCTTGTGACCGGCGAAGAAATCATCAACCTCCTCAAGCAGCTCTCGCAGGAGAACCGAACGACCGTCATCGCGGTGACGCACGATCTCAAGATGTATCATGTTTCCGACCGGATCGTCTGGATTCGCGACGGCGCCATCGAACGGGTGGCGCGCCGGGATGACGTGGACATCAACATCGGCGGCATCAAGGGGTTCAGCAAGAAGGAAGTAGCCGAGAGGCTGGGCGAGATGCGCAAGGACTGAAGGCTTCAGACCTGCGTTTGCGGCGTGTCGGTCTCCAGATGGCGTAGCTGCTGATCCGCCGCTCCGGGCGTCACGCCTTTTGCCAGCCACGCATCCCGCAGTTCCCGCCATTTTGTCTCTTGCGTACCGGTCGGCGCATCCGTGGGGATGATGTCGTCCCACCCGAACTGGAACTCGCATGACGGGCACCAGGCGAAGGACGGTGCGGAGGACACCGGATCGTAGGGCGCTACGTCCAGCAGCCAGCCGCAGACGGGGCAGGCGAATCGGTCGTCCGAGGTTCGGACACACTGCCCGCGGGCGCCGTTGCGAAAGACTACAGGGTAAGCATGGAACGTCGGGGACGTAGCATCCACGGAAGGCGCCTCAAAAGAGAGTCCCGCTGTGCGGCCGTGGGGTGTCGGCGTCCGCCGGTCGGGGGGCGGGCGCCCGCTCAAGAGCGCGGCCTGCTTTGTAGAGGCTCGTCTCCAGCATGCGGCTGTACTCGGTCCAGTTCCGGTCCACGTCCGCATCCTCGGAGATGGTGCGCGAGGCGGCCACGGTCTTGGCATCGAGGTTGTCGAGATGATGGAGGGCGAGGGCTTCGGGGATGGCCGGACGCACGGGGGAGCCGAATTCCAGCCGCCCATGGTGGCTGAGGATCAGATGCAGCAGCAACCAGAGCTTCTCGCGTGGAAATCCCTTGAGGGCATCGCAGCGGTCTTTGACCATGATGGTGCCGAGCGTCAGGTGGCCCACGAGACGGCCGGTGTCCGTGTATTCGATGGTCGTACCCACAGCGAGTTCCTCGACCTTGCCGACGTCGTGAAGCAGCGCGCCAGCCACCAGGAGGTCGGCATCGATCGGGGCGTTGCTGGTCCGGGCGAAGGCTTCGGCCATGCGCGTGATGCTGATCGTGTGCTCGAGCAGGCCGCCGATGTACGCGTGGTGGTTCTGGCGCGCGGCCGGCGCACGGGCGAACCGGTCCACGAAGTCGGCGTTGTCGAAGAACGCGTGGAGAACGCTCGCGTAGTCCTCGTCGGCCACGGACGTCACGAACCGCTCGAGCTCGGTGCGCAAGGCCCTCAGATCCGCGCTGGTCGTCGGCACGAACGCGATTCCGTCGTACTCGTCCTCGGTCGCCGGCCGGATCGCGGAGAGCTTGAGCTGGAGGGTGCCGCGGAAGCTCTCAACCGCTCCGCGCACGCGCACGGCCTGGGCGGCGGCCAGCGCTTCGAACGTGTCGCGGTCGGCATCCCACAGGTTGGCCTGGATGGATCCCGACGCATCCCGAAGGGTCAGCCGGACGTAGGGTTTGCCCTGACTGGTTGTGAGAAGGCGGGCTTCCTGCAGGGCGAGGAGGGCGTTGACGGACTCGCCTTCCTGGAACTGCGCGATGGGGGGGGCGGACATCAATTCTCCTTGGATGGGCGGGCGGGGCGCTCGGCGGAGCCGCCGGACGACCGACCCTGCGGAGCTTGCTCACGGGGATTCTGCTGCAACAGCTGGAGCAGAAAGCCGGCTGCGCCGGTCTTCTCGTAGATGCGCTGGAGCGTGGGGTTCTCGTTCAGCACACGTGCACGCGCGAGCATCTCCTTGGCCTGCTGTCCCTCGCAGAAGAAGATGAAGCGGTTGCCTTTGGCGTCGAGCATGACTACACGCGCGCGTGTGACGCCGGGCGTCCGGCTCTCGGCCTCGGTGACCTTCCACAGCGTCGCGGTTTGCATGTCGATCTCGCTCGTGAACACTGTGGTCTCGTCCTCCGGATCGTGCAGAAACGCGCCGCCGGGCGTGCGAGCATAGGCCGTCTCTGCCCGCACCAGAGGCGTGTGCCGGCCGCCCGGGATGTGGAGCTCGCGTGCGCGCCCCTCGGCATCCGCGATCACCACGATCACCCCGCGCCGCCGCCGGCCGTCCGCCTGGGATCGCCACGGCCGGATGTCTCGGATGCGCGCTCCCTTGAGCTCCAGCGAAGCGGCTCTGCCAGGCTGCAGCTGGCGGGCCCCGAAGCGCAGACCCTGCCGGCCCAGTTCGCGTGCGGGGGCGCCAGTCAGTGTGAAGGTGAACGCGTCCATTTCCTTGTCCTGCAGCGTGATCGTATACCCGGCTTCTCCTTCCGGAGGCGCGAACCGGAAGGCCCGGACCACGCGGGCGCGAAGGAAGTTGATGTTGGGATTGAGCTCGTCTTTGTAGTACGTCCGGACGTTATACCGGTTCGGGTCCGTGCCGAGAAACCGGCCGATGTCGGCCAGGGCCTCGTCGGCGAGATGGTCGACCTGGCCGGTGAGTTCGGCGAGCCGTTGGCGCGCCTCGGCGGGCGAGAGGCCTTCGAGATCCTTCACGCCCAGACGGAGGAGCTTCCGATACAGGGCCGGGTCGGGATCGCTCACGCCGCTGCCGTGCTGAGGCGGATCGACCACGGTCATGAAGGGGGGGGGCACTTCGGAGACGGAACGGTCCTCATTTCCGGGCCGCGCGTCCACGGATCCGAGGCGGGAGAGCCCGGCCAGGGTCGCGGCCCCCGAGATGAGCAGTGCGAGCAGGAGCGCATGGCCGCTCAGGCTGCCGAGTGCGGACAGGCGGCGGGCGCGCGCCGCACGCCGGCGGAAGGTGGATCGCGTTGCCGTAGGGGTGATCGAGACCGCCATCATGCCCTTACTGTACCAGGAGAGGCGGTGAGGGGCAAGAGCTGGGGCCTGCGGGGGGGAGGGGAAGCGCAGGACGTCTACGGCTGCGTACGCAGCACGGCCGTGAGCCCGTAGATGCAGAGCGTGCCCAGCATTCCGTCTTCGTCGGGACGCGGTTCCTCCCAGCCCATGAGCGTGGCATAAGGGCCGGGGCGGTGCTCGCCAGCCAACAGGCGCATGAGGCGATGTCTGGGCGCGTTCGCCCGGTCGGCGGATGGACGTGATGCCTCGGCGAGGCTACGGCCGGCGAAGACGTCGAGGGCGAGTGTGCGTTCGCGTGTCCGCAGCAAGGCGTCATGCAATACGGGCAGGTCGGTATCTGGCAGGATCACGGACAGCTGGGCGCCGTCTTCCCGCAGCACGAGCCTGGGCGGTCGGCCCCCCGGTCCGAGGCCCGTCCGGCTGAAGAGCAGCGGCACTCCGCGCCGGATCGGACCCTGCGCAGCAGAGGCGTTGCGGAGAATGAGCCGTCCGCCGGTCGGCCCCTTCTCCAGCACGACCATCACGGCCGCGAGTTCGTGTGCGTGGGCCGCCAGGAGGCGGGGGGGCAGAAGGCCCGAGAAGGCGAGGCGCAGTTTTGGCCGGCGCCCAGCCGCAGCCCCAAAGGGGGTGACCATGTACAATTCCTCCTCCAGGGCAGGGCCCTGGCTGCCCGTTTCGCCGAGCACCCGCACATGGGCGCGAAACGTGTGCGCATCCCGGGCCGGGCATGCGTCGAGAAAGAGGCGTGCGAAAAGGAGAGAGACGCCTGTCACTGCCAGTGCCGCGAGCCATGGACGCCGCCGCGCGGCCGGCAGGAATATGGCGGCGCAGGCGAGAGCCGCCCAGGCCAGGAGCCAGCGGAGCACGCGGCCCACGGCGGGCTGCGGCGGTGGCGGCCAGTCCGTTCCCATGGCCCTATAGCGCCGCCCCTGCAGGCGCAGGTCGTTGAGCCGGGCGGAGAGGATTTCGCTCTCCACGCGGTCCCACACCGCTTCGCCCAGCCGCGCGCGCGCGCCCGCACTCATGGGCGCGAGCACGACCACCAGCCCGCGGCCCAGGTGGCGTGCAACAGGTGCCTGCTGCCGTTCGTGGAGTCGCCTGGGCGCGGGCAGGACGAAGGGCGCTGGCCGGCTGAGCGTCAGGCCGCAACGTTGGGCGGCCTGTGCCAGGTTCTCTTCCCATGAGCGGCCGAGCGCCAGCACCACGCCGCCGAGGGCCATCCAGCGCACGATGGCGTCGAACTGGGCGGGCTCCAGGCGTTCGGGCCGCATGTCTTTGGAAAGGCGTCCCAGGACCAGACTGTCGCAGCTCTCGAGCAAGGCGGGGTGATGCGGCAGATCCCGCGGTCGGTACCGCTCGGTCGGCCCCAGCGGTACCGGGCTCAGGATGAGGCGACGCCCGGCGGGCAGGGGCGTGAGCACGCCCTCGAACGATTCACTGGTCAGCAAGGCGCGGCCGGCTTCGGATTCGAGCCGGACCTGGAGCGCGGGGGGCGCTTCACCGGCCAGTATCCAGAAGGCGAAAGGATAGGTGCGGCCTTCTGCGAGCTTGACGGGGGGCAATCGGGAGATGAAACGGGGAGCGTCTGCATGGGAAGGGCGCACGACCAGAGCCGGCACAAAGACCCCCGTGCCGCGCGGCGGCATGTCGACTTCGGCGTGCACCAGCACCCATGCGCCGGGCCGGTACGAAGCGCCCAGGGCGGGCCGGAGACGCACGGAGAGGGCAGAGGAAGGATCGCCAGCGTATGCGGCGCTGATCGCGCCGGCCAGAAAGAGCGTCAGGGCGGTCCGCAGGCTCCTACTGTGGGCGAAGGGCCGAGGCCGGGTCAGGGTCTGATGCTGTGCCGGCATGTGCAGCGGTCCACGGTGATGTGAGATCGGGTCAGCCCCTGTCCGCTTCTGGGAGCACGCCCGCTCTGGCCGGAGGTTCGCCGCGGGGCTCTACAGCTCCAGGCTATTGAGGATGGACTTGAACTGCCCCATCAGATCCATGAACCCGTCGGCCGGAGCTGCGATCCAGATGCGGTAGCTCCGCCCGCGCTTCGGGATGATGTACTGTCGGCACCGCAGGGGGGTCTTGCCGGTCTTGCAGGTGAAGTCCACCACCAGCGCCTTGGACGTGCGGCGGGGGCGACCGGAAATCGCGGGGCCCGTGGGCAGGCGCATGATGCGCGCCTCGAGCGTCTTGTAGTCGTCGAAGCTGTCCTTGAGGCCTTTGACGATGCGATCGAGTGTGGAGCGCCGCATGCGGTAGGCATGGCCCAGGGCTTCGCACTTCACGCGGGCCGGCTGATGGGGATCGCGGTTGGTCAGTTCGACGTAATCGAGCTTGACCATGCCGTCCCACTCCGCCGGCAATTCGAGGGAGAAGCCCCAGTAGAGATTCGCGAGCCAGCGGCCCTCCTGGGCGATGTAGGTCTTTTTTCGGTTCGGCAGCAGGGTGTGGGCGCCGTGACCGGTGAAGTCGCGCCGGGCAGAGACGAGGTGCATGGACAGGTCCCCCTGCCGCAGACGCCAGGCGAACTCGTCCTTGGCGAGGCCCTTTCCCGTGCCGCGGGCCGTCAGGAAGTACCCGGACGGAAGCCCCACACGGTTCACCGTGGTGTCCACGGGGATCCACTCTCCTTTGAGCCATGCCTCGACCCACGTGTGGTAGACCGCCTTGTCACGCTGGAGAATGAGTCCCTGGCAGTGTCGCGTGGGAATGCCCCGTGAGCGGGCCAGGCTGGCGAAAAGATCCGCGTGTTCGGTGCAATCGCCCCGCATGTTCCGGAGCGTGGCGAGCGGACCAGCGTTGAGGGTGCCGCTCGACTGGAACCGGATGCGGTCGTGGACCCAGCCCGCCAGCAGGGCCACGGCCTGCAGGGCGCTCTTCTCGCCCTCCAGGATGCGGTCGGCCGCCTCGCGGATCTCTCGGTTCTCTGGCAGGATGCGTTCGCCGGCGGCCAGATGGGCATTGAGGTTCGGGGGGACCTGCATGGGCAGCGAGACGCGGACGGGCGTGAGGACCTTCTTTCGCAGCACGAGGATGAGCCGATCCCCCTCGCTCTCCACGCTCGCGTAGCCGGAGGTGCGCGCATACGGTCGCCAGCCGTCGGCCGGTCGCACCGCATAGGTCAGTTCGGAGTAGGTGTCCCACGCCGGCAGCTCGAAGTCGGTCTTGACCGATGAGACGATGGCTGCGGGTGGCCGTTCCTGCTCCGATTCCTCGCGGGTGACCACGCGGAAGACGATGTTGGCTGCGCGCAGGCGGACGATGTCGCCGGCCTCGGTGAAGACCATCTCCACCGGCGTCGTCCCCTCGCGCTGGCTCTCGGCGATCCAGACCGGTGTCTCGCGGCCGAGCACGCGTTCCTGATGGTGCCCGCGGATGACCACCCGTTCGGTCACGAGGGCCTTCCGCGCGCGGTCGAGCACCCGGCGCGTGAAATGCCGGCCCACCTTGAGCTGTTTGGTGAGGAGCCAGCTCGGTTCGATGCCGAACATGACGCCCCGCGGGACCTCCAGGCTCGAGC